>NZ_JBWKPZ010000004.1:0-251008 GCF_059418505.1 Citrobacter sp. GW821-FHT07H02
GGGGGACTTGAACCCCCACGTCCGTAAGGACACTAACACCTGAAGCTAGCGCGTCTACCAATTCCGCCACCTTCGCATACCATCGATTCTTAAAAAAAGAATCACTACCACGGAGGCGCATTCTAGTGGTTTTCAGCTGTTCGTCAATAGTTAATTACGTGGGACGAATTGATTGCTGTAAAAATGGCCTGGCCTGTGGCGACCGGATGACAGATGCAAGCATCAGGTCCGGTCTTCACATTTAGTAAATCAGGCCTTCTTCGCCTGACGGGTCATCACCGTGCGGTATACCTTAAAGCGGCCGGTTTGTGCGATGACTTCGTGGAAGCCAAACGTCTCATCCAGCACTTTTGGATACGGCAGGAAGGCATTGGCGACAATCCGCAACTCTCCGCCGCTGTTCAAATGGCGAACGGCGCCGCGAATTAACGTTTGTGCAGCGTCAAGACTGGTCTGTACACCATCATGGAAAGGCGGGTTGGAGATGATCATGTCAAAACGACCCGTCACTTCCGAGAACACATTGCTGGCAAATACGTCACCTTCAATGCCGTTCGCTGCAAGCGTTGCACGGCTGGCTTCAACCGCAGGCGCGGAAACATCACACAGGGTCAGACGCACTTTCGGAGAGTGGCTTGCTAATGCGACAGACAGCACGCCTGCGCCACAGCCAACATCCAGAACTTTGCCTTTGGTGTGTGGCGTCAACGTTGAGAGCAAAAGCTGGCTGCCGACATCCAGACCGTCACGGCTAAACACGCCAGGCAGGGTTTTAATGGTAAGCCCTTCGCAAGTATATTCACCCCAGAATGCATCGGCATTAAAGACCGGCTGTTTTTCCAGACGACCGTGGTACAGGCCGCAGCGGCGCGCGCTATCGACTTTATTCAACGGCGCGTATTCGGCCAGCATCTGCTCTGCGCTGCGAACACCGCTACGGTTTTCACCCACCACGAAAATGTCCGTGCCGACAGGCAGCAGTGACAATATGTTCATCAGCTGAAACTGCGCTTCCGGTTTGTTCTTCGGCCAGTAGTAGATGAATGTGTCGCAGTCGGCGACATCGCTGGCTTCCGCCACCAGGCTAAAACGCGCGTTGTCACCCATCTGGCGGCTCAACACCTGCCAGTGGTGAAACTGTTGAGTATGCACGCGGCTGGCGGCACTTTCGAAGCGGGCAGGCAGGTCATCCTGCAAATCTCCGGCAAACAGAATACGGCTTTGTTCGAAATCATCACTGTGACGTAGCAAGACTTCACTTGCCGGGGTAAAAGCAGACATGAAAAATTCCTCTATTGTTCCAGGCGGCGATTATAGTTGTTTGTTGGCGCAGTTTCGACGAATTTGCTATATTTGCGCCCCTGACAGACAGGAGCGTTTCGCTATGACATCCCGACGAGACTGGCAGTTACAGCAACTGGGCATTACGCAGTGGTCGCTGCGCCGCCCTGGTGCGCTGCAGGGCGAGATCGCGATTTCAATTCCTGCGCACGTTCGTCTGGTCATGGTTGGCGCGGACTTACCGGCGCTGAATGACCCGCTGATGAGCGATATTTTACGCGCGTTGACTCTCAGCCCGGACCAGGTACTGCAACTGACGCCTGACCGCGTCACGATGCTACCGCAGGGGAGTCGCTGCAACAGCTGGCGACTGGGGACTGAAGAACCGCTGTTACTGGAAGGCGCACAGGTCTCAACTCCTGCGTTTAATGAAATTCGGGTAAACCCAACGGCACGCGCCGCACTATGGCAACAAATCTGCGCATATGAACACGATTTCTACCCTCAATCCGACTGATCTCCCCGCAGCCTTTCAGATTGAAAAACGCGCCCATGCGTTTCCGTGGAGCGAACACACTTTTGCCAGTAATCAGGGCGAACGCTACCTCAACTATCAATTGACGGTAGACGGGAGGCTGGCGGCTTTTGCCATTACGCAGGTCGTACTGGATGAAGCGACGTTGTTTAATATTGCCGTCGACCCGGATTTTCAACGTCGGGGACTGGGACGGGCGCTGCTGGAACATCTTATCGATGAACTGGAAAAACGCGGCATTCTGACGCTATGGCTGGAAGTCCGCGCCTCTAACGTTGCCGCCATCGCGCTGTATGAAAGCTTAGGCTTTAACGAGGCAACGATCCGCCGCAACTATTATCCGACGGCGGACGGGCGTGAGGACGCCGTCATAATGGCACTTCCTATAAGTATGTAAAAAAGAGGCAAGGTGTAATGATGAAGTGGGACTGGATTTTCTTTGATGCCGATGAAACGCTGTTTACGTTCGATTCCTTCACCGGCTTACAGCGGATGTTTCTCGACTATAGCGTGACCTTTACCGCTGAAGATTTTCAGGACTACCAGGCCGTCAATAAACCTCTGTGGGTGGATTATCAAAACGGTGCGATTACCTCATTACAGTTGCAACACGCGCGTTTCCTGGACTGGGCTGAACGTTTGAATGTGCCGTCGGGCCAGCTTAATGACGCATTTATTAATGCGATGGCGGAAATTTGTTCGCCGTTACCGGGGGCTGTCTCGCTGCTCAACGCCATTCGCGGTAAAACGAAAATTGGCATTATTACCAATGGATTTACCGCGTTGCAGCAAATTCGCCTTGAGCGTACCGGACTGCGCGACTATTTTGATCTGTTGGTCATCTCTGAACAGGTTGGCGTGGCGAAACCTGACCCGCGTATTTTTGATTATGCGCTGGAGCAGGCGGACAATCCTGACCGTTCTCGCGTGCTGATGGTAGGCGATACCGCAGAGTCCGATATTCTTGGTGGTATCAATTCCGGGCTATCCACCTGCTGGTTGAACGCACATCATCGTGACCAGCCTGCAGGCATTGAACCGACCTGGACGGTGACGTCATTAAGCGAACTGGAGCAGCTCCTGTGTAAACACTGATTGCCTCCCCCCTGTTGATGGGTAAAATAGCCGCATTTTTCGTATTCAACATGCGCGGCCTTAGCCGTGCTTACCTAAGAAGATTTGACTATGACGTTGTCTCCTTATCTGCAAGAGGTGGCCAAACGCCGCACTTTTGCCATTATTTCTCACCCGGATGCTGGTAAAACTACTATCACCGAAAAGGTGTTGTTGTTCGGACAGGCTATCCAGACCGCCGGTACTGTAAAAGGTCGTGGCTCCAGTCAGCATGCGAAATCAGACTGGATGGAGATGGAAAAGCAGCGTGGTATCTCTATTACCACCTCTGTGATGCAGTTTCCGTATCATGATTGTCTGGTAAACCTGCTGGACACCCCAGGGCACGAAGACTTCTCGGAAGATACGTATCGTACGCTGACGGCGGTTGACTGCTGCCTGATGGTGATCGACGCCGCGAAAGGTGTAGAAGACCGTACCCGTAAGCTGATGGAAGTGACCCGTCTGCGTGATACGCCGATCCTCACCTTTATGAACAAACTCGACCGTGACATCCGTGATCCGATGGAAGTGATGGATGAAGTGGAGCGCGAGCTGAAAATCGCCTGTGCGCCAATTACCTGGCCGATTGGCTGCGGTAAGCTGTTCAAGGGCGTTTACCACCTCTATAAAGACGAAACCTATCTGTACCAGACCGGTAAAGGTCACACCATCCAGGAAGTGCGCATCGTGAAAGGTCTGGATAACCCGGATCTGGATACCGCAGTCGGTGAAGAGCTGGCGCAACAACTGCGCGATGAGCTGGAGCTGGTCAAAGGCGCATCTCACGAATTCGATCATGAGCTGTTCCTGGCGGGCGAAATCACGCCGGTGTTCTTCGGTACCGCACTGGGGAACTTCGGCGTGGATCACATGCTGGACGGTCTGGTGGAATGGGCGCCACAACCGATGCCGCGCAAAACTGACTCCCGTCTGGTGGAAGCCTCAGAAGAGAAATTCACCGGTTTCGTCTTTAAAATTCAGGCCAACATGGACCCGAAACACCGTGACCGCGTTGCCTTTATGCGTGTCGTTTCAGGTAAATACGAAAAGGGCATGAAGCTGCGCCAGGTGCGTATTGGAAAAGACGTGGTGATCTCCGATGCGCTGACCTTTATGGCGGGTGACCGTTCGCACGTTGAAGAAGCCTACCCTGGCGACATCATCGGTCTGCACAACCACGGCACCATCCAGATTGGCGATACCTTCACCCAGGGCGAAATGATGAAGTTCACGGGTATCCCGAACTTCGCGCCGGAACTGTTCCGCCGTATTCGCCTGAAAGATCCGCTCAAGCAAAAACAGCTGCTGAAAGGTCTGGTCCAGCTCTCTGAAGAGGGCGCGGTGCAGGTTTTCCGTCCTATCGCCAACAACGATCTGATCGTCGGCGCGGTCGGTGTGCTGCAGTTTGACGTAGTCGTTGCGCGTCTGAAGAGTGAATACAACGTAGAAGCGATTTACGAATCGGTGAACGTGGCGACCGCACGCTGGGTCGAATGTTCTGACGTGAAGAAATTCGAAGAGTTCAAACGTAAAAACGAAATCCAGCTGGCGCTGGATGGTGGTGATAACCTCACCTATATCGCCCCAACGATGGTCAACCTGAACCTGACGCAGGAACGTTACCCTGACGTTCGGTTCCGTAAAACCCGCGAGCACTAATCTACCTTCCAGAGCGCGGTATCTCCGCGCTCTGCGACGTTTTCCCTCTTCTTCCCCCGTTGCGGAATGTTCTTAAATCCCTCTGTTTTCCTTATGATTGCCTGTTTTTTAACCGCTTCAGCAAGCGATTTTGCGATTGTGATCTATATTTAACAAAGTGATGACATTTTTGACGGTTTTTACGACTGCCTGGTTTGTCAATGTTGGTTGTTAAAACTGTCACTAATTTAAATCACGATATTAAAAACTGACTCAGAAGCTACCAGGGCAGAGCTTCATCATAAGAGTTGCTGATTGTGATCTCTGCCATTGACTTCTGAACTGGGTGATTTTCACCACATTCAGCAATGCAGCCTCGTGTTGCCTTAGCTCAAATTATGAGCAAACCATACAGGAATAAATCGATGACTATGACAAGACTTAAGATTTCTAAAACTCTGCTGGCCGTTATGTTGACCTCCGCTGTCGCGACAGGCTCTGCATTTGCAGAAACCTCTACGATGGATAAGGCGCAATCCGGGGCTGAAAGCGCAGGGCAAAAGATCGATAGCTCTATGAATAAAGTCGGTAATTTCATGGATGACAGCACCATCACTGCGAAAGTGAAAGCCGCACTGGTGGACCACGAAAGCATTAAGAGCACCGATATCTCCGTCAAAACCGACCAGAAAGTGGTGACCCTCAGTGGGTTTGTCGAAAGCCAGGCGCAGGCAGAAGAAGCTGTCAAAGTTGCAAAAGGCATTGAGGGCGTGAGCTCCGTCAGCGACAAACTTCATGTTCGTGACAGCAAATCAGATTCCGTGAAAGGCTACGCAGGCGATACGGCAACCACCAGCGAGATCAAAGCGAAGCTGCTGGCTGATGACACCGTTCCCTCCCGTAAAGTGAAAGTCGAGACCACCGATGGCGTGGTTCAGCTCTCCGGTACCGTCGATTCTCAGGCGCAAATCGAGCGTGCTGAAAGTATCGCCAAAGCGGTTGATGGCGTGAAAAGCGTCAAAAATGATCTGAAAACTCAGTAATTCTTCGTAATTTGCCCTCCTGACTTTGTCGGGAGGCGCACTGTGCACCACACTCAAACTATCGCAAATGAGCAGCCTGAGCGCTCATCTCAAGCGGTCGACATTAACTAGGGTAAAGGAGAGGCTTATGTTTCGTTGGGGCATTATATTTCTGGTTATCGCGTTAATTGCCGCCGCTTTGGGGTTTGGTGGACTGGCCGGCACCGCTGCAGGGGCAGCGAAAATTGTCTTCGTCGTAGGGATTATCCTGTTCCTGATCAGCCTGTTTATGGGCCGTAAACGACCCTAGCGCTTAATCCGTAACGTTTTGTTGATACTAAGCCAGTCTAGCGGACTGGCTTTTACGGTTTTAGCACAGGCAAAATTGCGTTACTTTGTCGCTCTATAATACAAAAAGAACAGGAAGGCAGAGGTGGGGCAGCGAATACCCGTCACGCTCGGCAATATAGCGCCGTTAACAATCAACACATTCCGCCCAGGCAGCATGGCGCTGGTGTGCGAAGGTGGGGGGCAGCGGGGGATTTTTACCGCTGGGGTGCTGGATGAGTTCATGCGCGCGCAGTTCAACCCCTTTGATCTCTACTTCGGCACTTCCGCAGGGGCGCAAAACCTCTCGGCTTACCTCTGCAATCAGCCCGGCTATGGGCGCAAAATCATTATGCGTTACACCACGAAGCGCGAATTCTTTGATCCGGTGCGCTTTGTGCGCGGGGGAAATCTCATCGATCTCGACTGGCTGGTGGAGTCGAGCGCCGGACAGATGCCTCTGGCACTGGATAACGCGTCGCAGTTGTTTGAAATGGGGAAAAAGTTTTACATGTGTGCCTGTCGCGGCGATGACTACTCGCCGGTCTATTTTTCGCCAACGAAACAAAACTGGCTCGATCTTCTTCGCGCCTCCAGCGCCATTCCAGGATTCTACCGAACGGGCGTCGAACTCGATGGCATCAGCTATCTGGATGGCGGCGTCAGCGATGCGATCCCTGTTCGTGAAGCAGCAAAGCAAGGGGCAAAAACGCTGGTGGTGATCCGCACCGTCCCTTCGCAGATGTACTATACGCCACAATGGTTTAAGCGCATGGAGCGCTGGCTGGGGGAAAGTAGTTTGCAACCGCTGGTCAATCTGGTGAAGCACCACGAAGCCAGTTACAGCGCAATTCAGCGCTTTATAGAAAAGCCGCCGGGTAAATTACGTATCTTTGAGATCTACCCGCCAAAGCCTTTACAAAGCATGGCGCTGGGGAGTCGCATTCCGGCACTGCGTGAAGATTACAAAACCGGGCGTCTTTGCGGGCGATATTTCCTGGCGACGGTGGGGAAACTGCTGGCGGAAAACCCGCCGTTAATCCGCCATACGCCGAAGCTTGTGGTTCCAGGAAGGGTGGTGGTGCCAGCCGCTCCGGTGGCTAACGATGCGCATGTGAAAACCGTGAGTGGTGCGCCGCAGGCCAATGACACATCGTTCAACAGTGAGGATCTGGCGTGACCCGGTGTTTTATCGATACGCACTGTCATTTTGATTTTCCGCCTTTTTGCGGCGATGAAGTGGCCAGTATTCAGCGCGCTGCAGATGCTGGCGTCGGGAAAATCATCGTCCCGGCAACGGAGTCGGCGAACTTCTCACGTGTGCTGGCGCTGGCGGAACAGTTCCCGCCGCTGTTTGCCGCACTCGGTCTGCACCCTATTGTCATTGAACATCACGCTGACCATTGTCTGGATCAGCTCCAACAGATCCTGGAGAAACGCCCACAGAAAGTGGTGGCGGTAGGGGAGATTGGCCTGGATCTTTACCGGGACGATCCTCAGTTCGCAAGGCAAGAGTACCTGCTGGAGGCGCAACTGAAACTGGCGAAACGCTATTGCCTGCCAGTGATCCTCCACTCTCGTCGCACGCACGACACGCTGGCGATGCATCTTAAGCGCCAGAATTTGCCACGAACCGGCGTGATACACGGTTTCTCAGGTAGCCTGCAACAGGCAGAGCGCTTTGTTCAACTGGGCTATAAGATTGGCGTGGGAGGCACCATTACGTATCCTCGCGCCAGCAAAACGCGTGACGTTATGGCACGGCTGCCGCTGGACGCTTTACTGCTGGAAACGGATGCGCCGGACATGCCGCTGAACGGTTTTCAGGGACAGCCGAATCGTCCGGAACAGGCCGTCAGAGTGTTTGAGGTGTTATGCGAATTGCGCCCGGAGCCTGAAGAGGTGATTGCCGATGCGCTGTATCGTAATACGACGGCGCTTTTTCATCTCTGATTGCCGGATAGTGGCTTGTGAACGCGCTGTACCTGTAGGCCGGATAAGACGCTCTGCGTCGCCATCCGGCAATTTAAAGATACAGCGCCGGGAAAATCAGGTTATTCACGCCGCGATCCTGTAAGGCGCTCGCCAGGGCCTCCACGTCGTCCGGCGTTGCGCTCGGCCAGTTTCTGGCTTCGCCATACACTCCGTGGGCGTGGAAAGCATTTAATCGGATGGGAACATTTCCCAGAGTAGAGATAAATGCCGCCAGCGGGTCTATCTGTTGCAAATAATCAACCTGACCGGGAATGACCAGCAGGCGCAGTTCCGCCAGTTTACCGCGCTCTGCCAGCAGCATAATGCTGCGCTTAACCCGCGCATTATCCCGCCCTGTAAGCCGTTGGTGACACGCGTTATCCCACGCTTTAAGGTCAAGCATGACCCCGTCACACAGCGGGAGTAATTTCTCCCAGCCGGTTTCGCTCAACATACCGTTACTGTCGACCAGACAACTCAGATGACGCAGGTGCGGATCGGCTTTGACGGCCGCAAACAGTTGCAGAATAAACGGTAACTGCGTTGTGGCTTCGCCGCCGCTGACGGTGATGCCCTCGATGAACAATGATGCTTTGCGGATATGACGTAATACCTCGTCAATACTCATCGTCTGCGCCATCGGCGTGGCGTGTTGTGGGCACATCTGCAAACAGGTGTCGCACTGCTTACAGACATCAGCCTGCCACACCACTTTCCCGGCAACGAGACTCAGCGCCTGGTGCGGACAGTGAGACACACACTCTGCGCAATCATTACAGCGTCCCATCGTCCACGGATTGTGACAATTTTTACAGCGCAGATTACATCCCTGTAAAAACAGGGCCAGACGACTGCCTGGCCCGTCCACGCAGGAGAATGGGATAACCTTACTTACCGAAGCGCATCTGCTGTTCATGGCTTATTACGCGAGGTTGTCGTTCCAGAATACGTGTATTGCGTGCGGCTTCCTCTCCCAGCCAGGTGGTGTTGGTACGGGAGCCTTCGGCGCGGTATTTTTCCAGGTCTGACAAACGCACCATATAACCTGTGACGCGTACTAGATCGTTGCCGCTGACGTTGGCGGTAAATTCACGCATACCCGCTTTGAACGCGCCAAGACAAAGCTGTACCAGCGCCTGCGGATTACGTTTGATGGTTTCATCCAGCGTCAGGATGTCGCTGATCCCGGAGTGATACCACGCATGGTGCGGCGCGACGGTTTGCAGATGGGTGATGGGATCCGGTTCGTCGCCATAGGGCAGACGCGCGCCCGGCGTGGTGCCGATATCTGAACTGATGCCTGATTGCGCATGCAGCATCGCTCTTTGCTTCCAGCCGTGTTTCACCGGTGTACTTTCGACAAACCCAGCCAGTTGCTCACTGATGCGATAACCCAGCGCGTTCGCGGCCTCATCTTTCCCATACCGCGCTTTCAACCCTGCTTTTTCACACAGCAGATTGACGGCTTCCGCCAGACCATACATACCAAACATGGGCACAAAACGTTGTGGATCGATCAACCCTTCCTGCACGAGGAAGCTATTCTCAAAGAAATGTGATTTTTCGTAGAGGAAGTCACAGCGGGCATCAATGATGGAAATTTGTTGCTGGCAGTAGTGCGGTAGCGTGCGCGTAAAGAAGTCATCGACAGAAGTGCTGCGCTCTGCAACGGCTTTCAGGTTAAGCCTGACCAGTGTGCTGCCGCCTCCCGCAAGAGGTAAAGAGTTGTAACAGCTGACGACGCCATAACCGCCTTTTGTGAAAATTTTATCATTTTCGGGGCCGTTGGAAATATGAGGTTTGCTGCATTCACAAATATTTTTCGCAACCTCCAGCAGCAAATCATCCGGGGTGATTTGCGGATCATAAATAAACGTCAGATTAGGTGCTACCTGCTTTAACTCTGCGTCTGCGCGTAAAATCGCACGCGTGACAGGGGTATCAGCAGGGCCAATATTGGCATGCATAAACGCATCAGGAAGGGTTCTGTCGAGATAGCGCCAGAAACGTTTTATTCGAATGTCGATCTCTTCTTGTGTTAGAATTCTAACATATGGTTGCAGCAGCGTATCAAGCTGACCAAGGAAGACCGGCATCGATGTTACCGAGGGCACATGGTGGTACAGAATGGTGAGCAAGGATAATGCGTCATCTAAATCCTGCGCCCCTTCCAGCTCCAGCCACTGTGAACCGTTAGCCAGAAAACGCGCATAATCAGGCAATACATAGCGGGGTTTGAAGGGGGCATGTCCTTCAAACATATCGCAAATAACGCCGTCATCCAGCGCCTGGCGGGCATCCGCGGGGAGCGCCGGATAAGGCAAGTTGTTCTCGGCCTCCAGCGCCAGGAAATGGCGTTTTTGTTCAGGGCTGAGCACCGGGCTGGCCACGATGTGTTGGCAACGTTGTTGCAGGGCGGTTTCGCTTGAAACAGGCATCTTCGTTTCCTTTTTGTACCGAAGGTTTAGCGCCATTGTAGAAAGTTACGCCACGATGGCTTTTGATCCTGATGCGCCTGTCGCATTCTCGTGGGGCCTGAAAAGGTCATTTATTTGAAGTTGATCTCATTAGAGTAATGCAAATTTGTACGTAGTTTTCATTAACTGTGATGTATATCGAAGTGTAATAGCGGTTGAATGTTAGAATACTAACAAACCCGCAAGGTGAAATTTTATACGGCGATGCCGTTGGAGAATCAAATGACCGATTTAAAAGCAAGCAGCCTTCGCGCGCTGAAACTGATGGACCTGACCACCCTGAACGACGACGACACCAATGAAAAAGTGATCGCGCTGTGTCATCAGGCGAAAACCCTGGTCGGCAACACGGCTGCTATCTGCATCTACCCGCGTTTTATTCCTATTGCGCGTAAAACCCTGAATGCGCAGGGCACGCCGGATATCCGTATCGCGACGGTGACTAACTTCCCGCACGGTAACGACGATATCGACATCGCGCTGGCGGAAACTCGTGCGGCAATCGCCTACGGTGCGGATGAAGTGGACGTGGTGTTCCCGTACCGCGCGCTGATCGCGGGCAATGAGCAGGTCGGTTTTGATCTGGTTAAAGCCTGTAAAGATGCCTGCGCGGCGGCTAACGTTTTGCTGAAAGTGATCATCGAAACCGGTGAACTGAAAGAAGAAGCGTTGATCCGTAAAGCGTCTGAAATCTCCATCAAAGCCGGTGCGGATTTCATCAAAACCTCTACCGGTAAAGTGCCGGTAAACGCGACGCCGGAAAGCGCGCGCATCATGATGGAAGTCATTCGTGATATGGGCGTTGCCAAAACGGTTGGCTTCAAACCGGCAGGTGGCGTACGTACGGCTGAAGACGCGCAGCAGTTCCTGGCGATTGCCGACGAACTGTTTGGCGCTGACTGGGCTGACTCTCGTCACTACCGTTTCGGCGCATCCAGCCTGCTGGCGAGCCTGCTGAAAGCACTCGGCCACGGCGACGGCAAAAGCGCAAGCAGCTACTAAGGTGCTAAGTGCCTGATGGCGCTTCGCTTATCAGGCCTACGACATATCACCGTAGGCCGTATAAGGCGTTAGCCGCCATCCGGCAAAACCGCCTGCAAACTCTTTTCCTCATGGAGGTTACCTTGTTTCTCGCACAAGAAATTATTCGTAAAAAACGTGATGGCCACGCGCTGAGTGATGAAGAAATTCGTTTCTTTATTAACGGGATTCGTGACAACACCATCTCTGAAGGGCAGATTGCCGCCCTGGCGATGACCATTTTCTTCCACGATATGACAATGCCAGAACGCGTCTCGCTGACCATGGCGATGCGGGATTCAGGAACCGTACTGGACTGGAAAAGCCTGAATCTGAATGGCCCGATTGTTGATAAACACTCTACTGGCGGCGTAGGCGACGTGACCTCCCTGATGTTGGGGCCGATGGTGGCAGCCTGTGGGGGCTACATTCCAATGATCTCCGGGCGTGGCCTCGGTCATACCGGCGGTACGCTCGACAAACTGGAAGCGATCCCGGGGTTTGACATCTTCCCGGATGACGCCCGTTTCCGTGAAATTATTAAAGACGTGGGTGTGGCGATAATTGGGCAAACCAGCTCGCTTGCACCTGCGGATAAACGTTTTTATGCCACGCGCGACATTACCGCGACCGTGGACTCCATCCCATTGATTACCGCGTCTATTCTGGCCAAAAAACTGGCGGAAGGGCTGGATGCGCTGGTCATGGATGTCAAAGTGGGTAGCGGCGCCTTTATGCCAACCTATGAGCTTTCTGCCGCGTTGGCAGAAGCGATCGTCGGGGTGGCCAATGGCGCGGGAGTGCGGACTACGGCGCTGCTGACTGACATGAACCAGGTGCTGGCTTCCAGCGCAGGTAACGCGGTAGAAGTGCGTGAAGCGGTGCAGTTCCTGACCGGGGAATATCGCAATCCACGTCTGTTTGACGTCACGATGGCGCTGTGCGTAGAGATGCTGATCTCTGGCAAGCTGGCCAGTGATGATGCAGACGCGCGTGCAAAACTGCAGGCGGTGCTGGATAACGGTAAAGCGGCCGACATCTTTGGTCGTATGGTTGCGGCGCAGAAAGGGCCGACTGATTTCGTCGAAAACTACGCAAAATACCTGCCGACTGCGATGCTGAGTAAAGCGGTATACGCTGACAGCGAAGGGTTTGTTGGCGCAATGGATACCCGCGCGCTTGGCATGGCGGTGGTGTCGATGGGCGGCGGTCGCCGTCAGGCATCGGACACTATTGATTACAGTGTTGGTTTTACCGACATGGCGCGACTGGGTGACAGTGTTGATGGACAACGCCCGCTGGCGGTGATCCACGCGAAAGATGAGGCCAGTTGGCAAGAGGCGGCGAAAGCGGTCAAAGCGGCAATCAGACTTGACAACGAAGCGCCTGAAATTACACCGACAGTGTATCGTCGAATCACCGAATAGCGATATACTGATCTGATCGCTTTTTTGCAGCGCAAGATGTATGGAGAACAAGATGAAACGTGCATTTATTATGGTGCTGGACTCCTTTGGTATTGGTGCAACTGAAGATGCGGATCGCTTCGGCGACGTAGGTTCCGACACTCTGGGCCATATTGCTGAAGCCTGTGCCAATGGCGAGGCTGATAATGGTCGTAAAGGCCCACTGAATTTACCTAACCTGACCCGTCTGGGTCTGGCGAAAGCGCACGAAGGCTCTACGGGTAAAATCGCTGCCGGGATGGATGGCAACGCGGAAGTGATTGGTGCCTATGCGTGGGCGCATGAACTCTCTTCCGGTAAAGATACCCCGTCGGGGCACTGGGAAATCGCTGGCGTGCCGGTTTTATTTGACTGGGGTTACTTCAGCGACCACGACAACAGCTTCCCGCAGGAACTGCTGGATAAGCTGGTGAAACGCGGCAATTTGCCGGGCTATCTGGGCAACTGCCACTCTTCCGGCACAGTGATTCTGGACCAGTTGGGCGAAGAGCATATGAAAACCGGCAAGCCGATTTTCTACACCTCCGCTGACTCTGTGTTCCAGATTGCCTGCCACGAAGAGACCTTTGGTCTGGATCGTCTGTACGAACTGTGCGAAATCGCCCGTGAAGAGCTGACCGAAGGTGGCTACAACATTGGCCGTGTTATCGCGCGTCCGTTTATCGGCGACAAAGCCGGCAACTTCCAGCGTACCGGTAACCGTCACGATCTGGCTGTTGAACCGCCAGCGCCGACCGTGTTGCAAAAACTGGTCGAGGAGAAAGACGGTCATGTGGTTTCCGTGGGTAAAATCGCGGATATCTATGCCAACTGCGGTATCACCAAAAAAGTGAAAGCCACAGGACTGGATGCGTTGTTTGACGCGACCCTGAAAGAGATGAAAGAGGCGGGTGACAAGACTATCGTCTTTACCAACTTTGTTGATTTTGACTCTTCCTGGGGCCACCGTCGCGATATCGCAGGGTATGCTGCGGGTCTGGAACTGTTTGACCGCCGCTTGCCGGAACTGATGGAGCTGGTAGGGGAAGATGACCTTCTGATCCTGACCGCTGACCACGGTTGTGATCCAAGCTGGCAGGGCACCGACCATACTCGTGAGCACATTCCGGTACTGGTTTATGGTCCGAAAGTGAAACCAGGTTCGCTTGGCCACCGTGAAACGTTCGCGGATATTGGCCAAACGCTGGCAAGCTATTTCGGCACGTCTGCAATGGACTACGGCAAAAATATGCTGTAATTGAACGCCCGGTCGCATTTGCTCACCGGGCCTTATTTTTGTAGGCCTGATTAGGCGTGGCCGCCATCAGGCATAAACAATTTAGAAGGATATAACGATGGCTACCCCACACATTAATGCAGAAATGGGCGATTTCGCAGACGTAGTTTTGATGCCGGGCGACCCGCTGCGTGCGAAGCACATTGCTGAAACTTTCCTCGAAGATGTTCGTGAAGTAAATAACGTTCGCGGCATGCTGGGTTTCACCGGGACGTATAAAGGTCGTAAGATCTCCGTCATGGGTCACGGTATGGGTATCCCGTCCTGCTCAATCTATACCAAAGAGCTGATCACCGATTTCGGCGTGAAGAAAATCATTCGTGTCGGTTCCTGCGGCGCAGTACGTACTGATGTCAAACTGCGTGATGTAGTGATCGGTATGGGGGCCTGCACCGATTCCAAAGTTAACCGTATCCGTTTCAAAGATCATGATTTTGCCGCGATTGCCGATTTCGGCATGGTGCGCAACGCGGTTGACGCAGCAAAAGCCCTGGGCGTTGACGCTCGCGTTGGCAACCTGTTCTCTGCAGACCTGTTCTACTCTCCGGACGGCGAAATGTTCGACGTGATGGAAAAATACGGCATTCTGGGTGTGGAAATGGAAGCGGCGGGCATTTACGGCGTGGCAGCCGAGTTTGGTGCGAAAGCGCTGACCATCTGCACCGTATCCGACCATATCCGTACCCACGAGCAGACCACTGCAGCTGAGCGTCAGACGACCTTCAACGATATGATTAAGATTGCGCTGGAATCTGTACTGCTGGGCGATAAAGAGTAATTTTCGTTCAGGGCAGTGTAGGCCCGGTAAGCGTAGCGCCACCGGGCAAAAAAGCCGGGTGGCGGCTTCGCCTTACCCGGCCTACAAAACCGCATTGATATTATCGAACAGCCTTCGCAATCCACGCCGACAGTTCCCGCAACGATTTTTCCTGCTCCGGGAAATCCACTAACAGCGCATCACACGCCTGTTGCAGTACATCTGAACGATACAGACAGCCTTGCAAACGAGTCGCCAACGCTTCCAGTGGCGCCGGGTTCAGACTATCGGTAAAGATCTGAGCACGGGTGATGTGGCCTCTCTCAACATCAAAGTGCAACTCCACGCCACCCCAGCTAAAGCGTTCATCCAGCAGATGCGAAAACGCCGGCGCCTGGCCAAAGTTCCATTCCCAACTGCTTTGACGGGCAAAGGTTTCGGCAAAGTTTGGTAGGTCTGGCGCTTTATCCGGTGAAATAATTTCCGCTTCCACACGCTCACCATAGTGGGCGAAAAAGGCGTCGGTTATCGCCTCGCACACCTGAGCGTGGGTAATGCCCGGCAACAGCTCGACCAGATTTGCGACGCGCGCACGCACGGAGGTAATCCCTTTGGCTTCAAGCTTCTTCTTATCCGGATTCAGATAGTTCGCCAGGCGACTCAGGTCGGCGTTGAGCAACAATGTGCCATGATGAAAACCACGATCTTTTGTTTCACGATAGGCGGAGCCGGACACTTTGCGCTCCCCATCGGGGGTTTTAACGATCAGGTCATTGCGCCCGGATGCATCAGCGGTAACGCCGAGTGAATTTAATGCCTGAAGCACAATGGCCGTTGAAATGGTTTTGTCGTATTCCGGCTTCCCCGCCATAAAGGTAAAACAGGTATTGCCGAGATCGTGGAATACCGCGCCACCGCCGCTGCTACGGCGCGCCAGACGGACGTTGTCTTCCTCCATGCGCCGGGTATTGCACTCCTTCCACGGATTTTGCGCCCGGCCAATAACCACCGTATCCGCGTTACGCCACAGGAACAAAACGCGCTGAGTGGCAGGCATCTGGCGGAAAATACACTCTTCGACCGCGAGGTTGAACCAGGGATCGTAAGAGTCTGAGATAAGTAAGCGTAGTGTCGACATGGCAGATTTCCTTTCTATAACTGACGTCTATATTAATGCTAACGTACTGGCGCTGCACTTTCGCGACTTACGGATCCTTTTTCTCGTTCTCATCCTCTTCGGGTACGGACTTACTGGCGGTAAGCAGGAAGGGGGATTGTTGCCAGCGCGTGCGTTTGCCCTGCAGAAGCGTTCGGGTTAATACCACGCCAATAGCCAGTGACAAGAGCAGCATCAGGCGTAGAATATTGGTGGTGTTATCGACCTGCTTCGCTTCGGTGGCTAAGGTGTGCGTGTCGAGCGTCAGACGCAGATAACCCAGTGGACCATTCTTCCCCTGAATAGGTTCGACTATCTGCTGGTTAAAATAGCCGCCGGCTTTTTTACCGTCCAGCGCCAGCCTGTCGCGCACATTAACGCTTTCGCCTGCACGGGTAATGAGATCGCCTTGCTCATCGTAAACTCCGGCATCCAGAATTCGGCTCTCTTCAGTGAGCTGGCGGAGTACAATGGCGATACGTTTTTCATCTGGCGTTTCGGTGCGCATTAACGGTGCGATGTTGAGTGTCACCTGATGTGCCAGCGTACGAGCCAGTTCTTCCAGTTGCGGATTTCGTTGTCGCTGATGGTTTTGACTGAACCAGGACGCACCCTGCATCAGCGCGACAAGCAGTGCGAGACAGAACAAGACAATCACTGCACGATGAAGCCGGAATTTGAGTTTTGCGCGAGCCATATTCCACCTGCTGAAAATTTGAGGCTTAATGTTGCCAGAAGCGATGGTTACAGGGTAGCCTCATGCGTTATTTTCCCCTGGATGTTTCCCGACCCGTACGATTTTACAGGAGCTTTAATGCCTAACATTACCTGGTGCGACCTGCCTGAAGATGTCTCTCTGTGGCCAGGTTTGCCCCTCTCATTAAGTGGTGACGAGGTGATGCCACTCGATTACCACGCAGGCCGTAGTGGCTGGCTGCTGTATGGTCGCGGGCTGGACAAGCAGCGCCTGACGCAATACCAGAGCAAGCTGGGGGCGGCGATGGTAATTGTCGCCGCCTGGTGCGTCGAGGATTATCAGGTTATTCGTCTGGCGGGTTCATTAACGCCGCGCGCCACAAAACTGGCGCACGATGCAAAACTGGATGTCGCCCCGCTGGGCAAGATCCCGCACCTGCGTAAGCCTGGTCTGCTGGTGATGGACATGGATTCCACCGCGATCCAGATTGAATGCATTGACGAAATCGCGAAGCTGGCCGGTACGGGTGAGATGGTGGCGGAAGTGACCGAACGGGCGATGCGTGGGGAACTGGATTTTACCGCCAGCCTGCGTAGCCGCGTGGCGACGCTGAAAGGCGCGGATGCCGATATTCTACGCCAGGTTCGTGAAAACCTGCCTCTGATGCCGGGTCTGACACAGCTGGTGCTGAAGCTGGAAACGCTGGGCTGGAAAGTGGCTATCGCCTCTGGCGGGTTCACTTTCTTCGCGGAATATCTGCGCGACAAATTACGCTTGTCGGCGGTGGTGGCGAACGAGCTGGAGATCATGGACGGAAAATTCACGGGGAATGTGATTGGCGATATCGTTGATGCGCAGTACAAAGCCAATACGCTGGCACGCCTTGCGCAGGAGTATGAGATCCCGCCAGCGCAGACCGTGGCGATCGGCGATGGTGCCAACGATCTGCCGATGATCAAAGCGGCAGGGCTGGGTATTGCGTACCACGCCAAGCCGAAAGTGAATGAAAAGACGGAAGTGACTATCCGTCATGCCGATCTGATGGGGGTGTTCTGCATTCTCTCTGGCAGCATGAATCAGAAATAACGAGGTAAACCGTGGCAAAAGCTCCAAAACGCGCCTTTGTTTGTAATGAATGCGGGGCCGATTATCCGCGCTGGCAGGGGCAATGTAGCGCTTGCAACGCCTGGAACACCATCACTGAGGTACGCCTTGCGGCATCACCGACGGTGGCGCGTAACGAGCGGCTCAGCGGCTATGCCGGTAATGCTGGCGTGGCAAAAGTGCAGAAGCTGGCGGATATCAGTCTTGAAGAACTGCCACGTTTTTCGACTGGTTTTAAAGAGTTTGACCGTGTGCTGGGCGGTGGTGTCGTGCCCGGCAGCGCCATTCTGATTGGGGGGAACCCCGGCGCGGGGAAATCTACGCTGCTGCTGCAAACGCTGTGCAAGCTGGCGGAACAGATGAAAACCCTGTACGTCACCGGGGAAGAGTCTTTGCAGCAGGTGGCGATGCGTGCCCATCGGCTCGGCCTGCCGACAGCGAATCTGAATATGCTGTCGGAGACCAGTATTGAACAGATCTGCCTGATTGCCGAAGAAGAACAACCAAAACTGATGGTCATCGACTCCATTCAGGTGATGCACATGGCGGATATTCAGTCTTCGCCGGGCAGCGTTGCGCAGGTTCGTGAAACGGCGGCTTATCTGACACGGTTTGCCAAAACACGCGGTGTCGCTATCGTGATGGTCGGCCACGTGACGAAAGACGGTTCACTGGCAGGGCCAAAGGTACTGGAACACTGTATCGACTGTTCCGTGTTGCTCGATGGCGATGCCGACTCCCGTTTTCGGACGTTGCGCAGCCATAAGAACCGTTTTGGCGCCGTCAACGAACTGGGCGTTTTTGCGATGACCGAGCAGGGGCTGCGGGAAGTCAGTAACCCTTCCGCGATTTTCTTAAGCCGCGGTGATGAAGTGACCTCTGGCAGTTCGGTGATGGTGGTCTGGGAAGGCACGCGTCCTCTGCTGGTGGAGATTCAGGCGCTGGTCGATCACTCAATGATGGCAAACCCGCGTCGCGTAGCCGTTGGACTGGAACAGAATCGCCTGGCCATTTTGCTGGCGGTCCTGCATCGTCATGGCGGTCTGCAGATGGCCGACCAGGATGTATTCGTTAACGTGGTGGGCGGTGTCAAAGTGACGGAAACCAGCGCGGACCTGGCGTTGCTGCTGGCGATGGTGTCCAGCCTGCGCGACAGGCCATTGCCACAGGATCTGGTGGTGTTTGGCGAAGTCGGTCTGGCGGGGGAAATTCGCCCCGTGCCGAGCGGCCAGGAACGTATTTCCGAGGCGGCGAAACACGGTTTCCGCCGCGCCATCGTCCCGGCGGCCAATGTCCCGAAAAAAGTGCCGGAAGGGATGCAACTCTTCGGTGTCAAAAAACTCTCAGATGCGTTAAGCGTGTTTGACGACTTATAATTGCCTATATGTACTCACCTCCCGGGCCTGAAAAGCGTAGCGCCATCAGGGATGGGGTGGTGAAAGCGCCGGATGGCAGCGATGCCTTATCCGGCCTACGATTTTTTTCAGCAGGAGGCACCTTTGTCAGCATTCGACTACTTAAAAACCGCCATTAAGAAAAAAGGCTGCACATTGCAGCAGGTGGCCGATTCCAGCGGAATGACCAAGGGGTATTTAAGTCAGTTGCTGAATGCCAAGATTAAAAGTCCCAGCGCGCAAAAGCTGGAGGCATTGCATCGTTTTCTGGGGCTGGAATTCCCCCGTATGCAGAAAAATATCGGTGTGGTGTTTGGTAAATTTTACCCCTTGCACACCGGGCATATCTATTTGATTCAGCGCGCCTGTAGCCAGGTGGACGAACTTCATATCATCATGGGCTATGACGACGCGCGTGACCGCGCCTTGTTCGAAGATAGCGCGATGTCCCAGCAGCCGACGGTTTCCGATCGTCTGCGTTGGTTATTACAGACCTTTAAGTATCAAAAGAACATCCGTATCCATGCTTTTGATGAGGCGGGCATGGAACCGTATCCGCATGGCTGGGATGTCTGGAGCAACGGCATTAAGACGTTCATGGAAGAAAAAGGTATTCAGCCAAACTGGATATACACTTCCGAAGAGAACGACGCCCCGCGGTTTCTTGAGCATCTGGGTATTGAAACCGTACTGGTGGATCCGAAACGGACCTTTATGAGCATCAGCGGGGCGCAAATTCGTGAAAACCCGTTCCGCTACTGGGAATACATTCCCACCGAAGTGAAACCGTTTTTTGTGCGCACCGTGGCGGTACTGGGGGGAGAGTCGAGTGGTAAATCGACGCTGGTGAATAAACTTGCCAACATCTTCAATACCACCAGTGCATGGGAATATGGGCGTGATTACGTCTTTTCTCACCTCGGCGGCGATGAGATGGCATTGCAATATTCCGATTATGACAAAATTGCCCTTGGTCACGCGCAATACATTGATTTTGCTGTCAAATACGCTAATAAAGTGGCATTTGTCGATACGGACTTTGTCACGACCCAGGCGTTCTGCAAAAAGTATGAGGGACGCGAACATCCTTTCGTACAGGCATTGATTGATGAATACCGTTTCGATTTGGTGATCCTGCTGGAAAACAACACGCCGTGGGTGGCTGACGGTTTGCGTAGCCTGGGGAGTTCGGTCGATCGCAAAGAGTTTCAGACGCTACTGGTATCGATGCTTGAGAAGAACAATATTGAGTTTGTGCACGTCGAAGAAGCGGACTATGACTCGCGGTTCCTGCGTTGTGTGGAACTGGTCAAAGAGCTGATGGGCGAGCGGGGATAAAAAAATGGCCCTCCGAAGAGGGCCATTCAGATTACTTCGCGATACGCTTGTACTTGATACGCTTCGGCTCCAGCGCGTCTGCGCCCAGCGTGCGTTTCTTATACTCTTCGTATTCGGTGAAGTTACCTTCGAAGAATTCGATCTTACCTTCATCCTGATAATCCAGAATGTGGGTAGCGATACGGTCGAGGAACCAACGGTCGTGCGAGATAACCATGGCGCAACCCGGGAATTCCAGTAAGGCGTTTTCCAGTGCGCGCAGGGTTTCGATATCCAGGTCGTTGGTCGGTTCATCGAGCAGCAGCATGTTGCCGCCAACCTGCAGCAGCTTCGCCAGGTGCAGACGACCGCGCTCACCGCCGGAGAGTTCGCCGACGCGTTTGCCCTGATCAACACCTTTAAAGTTAAAGCGGCCAACGTAGGCGCGGCTTGGCATCTCGGTGTTGCCGATCTTCATGATATCCAGCCCGCCGGAAACTTCTTCCCATACGGTTTTGCTGTTATCCATCGCATCACGGAACTGGTCAACAGAGGCCAGCTTCACGGTTTCGCCCAGCGTGATAGTGCCGCTATCTGGCTGCTCCTGACCGGACATCATACGGAACAGCGTGGATTTACCCGCGCCGTTCGGACCGATGATGCCGACAATCGCCCCTTTCGGTACGGAGAAACTCAGATCGTCGATCAGTACGCGATCGCCGTAAGACTTACGCAGGTTACTGACTTCAACGACCTTATCGCCCAGACGCGGTCCAGGTGGAATAAACAGTTCGTTGGTTTCGTTACGTTT
This sequence comes from Citrobacter sp. GW821-FHT07H02, assembly GCF_059418505.1. Taxonomy (NCBI): domain Bacteria; kingdom Pseudomonadati; phylum Pseudomonadota; class Gammaproteobacteria; order Enterobacterales; family Enterobacteriaceae; genus Citrobacter; species Citrobacter sp. GW821-FHT07H02. Next base: position 21,369 of record NZ_JBWKPZ010000004.1, read on the forward strand.
CTGGTATTCGGCGCTGTTCAGCTCTTCAAAGCGTGCCAGACGAGCTTTGCCTTTGGACTGGCGGCCTTTCGCGCCCTGACGCACCCACTCCAGCTCTTTCTCAATGGATTTACGGCGAGCCGCTTCCTGAGAGGCTTCCTGCGCCAGACGCTGGTCTTTCTGCTCCAGCCAGGAAGAGTAGTTGCCTTCCCACGGGATACCTTCGCCGCGGTCCAGTTCGAGGATCCAACCGGCAACGTTATCGAGGAAGTAACGGTCGTGGGTAATCGCCACGACAGTGCCTTCGAAGTCGTGCAGGAAGCGTTCCAGCCAGGCCACGGATTCGGCATCCAGGTGGTTGGTCGGTTCGTCGAGCAGCAGCATGTCTGGTTTTTCCAGCAGCAGACGGCAGAGCGCTACACGGCGACGTTCACCACCGGAAAGGGTAGCCACTTTCGCATCCCAGTCTGGCAGACGCAGTGCATCAGCAGCGCGTTCCAGCTGTACGTTCAGGTTGTGGCCATCATGCGCCTGGATAATTTCTTCAAATTTACCCTGTTGCGCAGCCAGCTTGTCAAAATCAGCGTCCGGTTCAGCGTACTTCGCGTACACCTCATCCAGACCTTTCAGTGCGTTAACCACTTCGGCAACCGCTTCTTCGATAGACTCGCGAACGGTGTGTTCCGGGTTCAGCTTCGGTTCCTGCGGCAGATAGCCAATTTTAGTGCCAGGCTGTGGGCGCGCTTCGCCTTCGATATCGGTATCGATGCCAGCCATAATGCGCAACAGGGTTGACTTACCGGCACCGTTCAGGCCCAGTACGCCGATCTTAGCGCCAGGGAAGAAGCTCAGAGAAATGTTTTTCAGAATGTGACGTTTCGGCGGAACCACTTTGCCGACACGATGCATGGTATAAACGAATTGAGCCACGTTGGACTTCGCCTCTATGTTTATCGTGATGAATAAGAGTTTTCAAAGGCGAAGTGTAGCTGTTTTCACTTTCCAATCCCAGCTAGCAGATCTCACTCGCAGTAAAAGTAAAAAAGTGTCCTCAACGTGGCGCAAATGCTAATGACTGGTTAGCATAAATTTATTACGTGGCATGAAGCCGCATTGACGCACATTGATTAGAGGAAGAGCTTGTGGACAAAGCCAAACAATTTACCTGGCGTCTTCTGGCGACCAGCGTATGCCTGCTGACGGTGAGTAGCGTGGCAAGGGCTGATTCACTGGACGAACAGCGTAACCGCTATGCGCAAATTAAACAGGCCTGGGATAACCGACAGATGGATGTCGTTGATCAGATGATACCAGGACTGAAGAATTACCCGCTGTACCCCTACCTTGAATACCGTCAGATCACTGACGACTTGATGAATCAACCCGCCGTGACGGTCACCAACTTTGTCCGCGCGAATCCGACGCTGCCTCCGGCCCGCACGTTGCAATCACGTTTTGTGAATGAGCTGGCGCGACGTGAAGACTGGCGAGGGCTTCTGGCATTCAGCCCGGAGAAACCCGGCACCACAGAAGCGCAATGCAATTATTACTACGCAAAATGGAATACCGGACAACCCGAAGAAGCATGGAGTGGAGCAAAAGAACTCTGGTTGACGGGGAAAAGCCAGCCGAATGCCTGTGACAAATTATTTAGCGTATGGCGGGCTTCCGGCACGCAGGATCCGTTGGCCTATTTAGAGCGTATCCGGCTGGCGATGAAGGCGGGCAACACGGGGCTGGTGACGGTGCTGGCCGGACAGATGCCCGCAGAATACCAGACGATTGCCTCTGCCATTATCTCTCTGGCGAATGATCCCAACAGCGTGATGACATTTGCACGCACCACCGATGCGACCGATTTTACCCGTCAAATGGCGGCGGTCGCCTTTGCCAGCGTGGCGCGTCAGGATGTTGAGAATGCCCGACTGATGATCCCTTCTCTGGTGCAGGCGCAACAGCTGAATGAGGATCAAACTCAGGAGTTGCGTGACATCGTCGCGTGGCGACTGATGGGCAATGATGTCACCGATGAACAGGCGAAATGGCGTGATGACGCCATTATGCGATCGCAGTCGACGACGTTAGTCGAGCGTCGTGTCCGTATGGCGTTAGGAAATGGCGATCGCCGGGGGCTGAACACCTGGCTGGCGCGTCTGCCCATGGAAGCCAAGGAAAAAGACGAGTGGCGTTACTGGCAGGCCGACCTGTTGCTGGAGCGGGGCCGCGATGCGGAGGCGAAAGAGATCCTGCATGCGCTGATGCAGCAACGTGGTTTCTACCCAATGGTGGCAGCACAGCGTTTAGATGAAGAGTACGTCCTGAAAATCGATAAAGCGCCTGATAATGTTGATTCGGCGCTGACGCAGGGGCCAGAAATGGCGCGGGTCAGGGAACTGATGTACTGGAATATGGACAACACCGCGCGTAGCGAATGGGCGAATCTGGTGAGCAGCAAAACCAAATCCGAACAGGCACAGCTGGCACGTTATGCATTCAACAACCACTGGTGGGATCTCAGCGTGCAGGCGACGATCGCCGGTAAGTTGTGGGATCATCTGGAAGAGCGTTTCCCGCTGGCCTATAAAGATCTCTTCACACGCTATACCAGCAGCAAAGATGTTCCGCAGAGCTACGCGATGGCCATTGCGCGTCAGGAAAGCGCGTGGAATCCGAAGGTGAAATCCCCGGTGGGGGCCAGCGGTTTGATGCAAATCATGCCGGGCACGGCAACGCATACGGTGAAAATGTTCTCCATTCCGGGGTACAGCAGTCCGAACCAACTGTTAGACCCGGAAACCAATATCAATATTGGCACCAGCTACTTACAGTATGTGTACCAGCAGTTTGGCAATAACCGCATCTTCTCCTCTGCGGCTTATAACGCCGGGCCGGGTCGCGTACGTACCTGGCTTGGTAATAGCGCCGGGCGCATTGATGCCGTTGCGTTTGTGGAAAGCATTCCCTTTTCTGAAACGCGTGGCTATGTGAAGAATGTCCTCGCTTATGATGCTTACTATCGCTACTTCATGGGCGGTAAGCCGACGTTGATGAGTGACACAGAATGGCAGCGCCGTTACTGATCGCTTCGGTTGTGTTATGCTATCGTACTCGTTAAAGAGTACAATCAGGGGAAGCGAGTTCGTTTCCCCCAGCAATATGGCGATATTTTATGACCCAGCAATCTCCCTATTCAGCTGCGATGGCAGAGCAACGTCACCAGGAATGGTTACGTTTTGTTGAGCTGTTAAAACGCGCCTATGAGCAAGATCTACATCTTCCACTACTGAGTTTGATGATGACGCCGGACGAGCGTGAAGCGCTGGGAACGCGCGTGCGTATCGTTGAAGAGCTGTTGCGCGGCGAGATGAGCCAGCGTGAGCTGAAAAACGAACTGGGGGCGGGGATCGCGACGATCACGCGCGGTTCGAACAGCCTTAAGTCTGCGCCGGTTGAACTGCGCCAGTGGCTGGAGCAGGTACTGCTGAAAAACGGCTGACGGTTGATTGCCGGATGGCGGCCTGTGGCGAATTATGGCCATTTTGTAGGCCTTAACGCTGTGCGCCACCAGGCAAAATGCTATTGATACACCGCATTATGGAACGGACTTAACGCCAGAATCACCGCCTGATGATAGACGCTGGCGCGCGTTAACGTCCCGGCGGTAAACACGCCAATCGCCCCCTCTTTACGCCCAATCTCATCAATGCCGGTATAGTGAGACATCACCGGACCGAGCGCGTCTCCTGCCTGAACTTTCTCCAGAATGACAGTAGGTAACGGCAGAGTGGCTGAGCGTGATTCCCCGCGCTGTTCTCGGTTTTCGATAACGACCCAACTGAATGTACTGCCCTCATCAATACCCGCTTCAATGGCGACCCAAAAGTCAGCTTGCGGGCGTAGGGCGCGCGCGTTTTCTACGCGATTTCGTGCGCCAGCACGCGTTTCCGGACTTCCAAAGGGCTGTTCTGGTACCCCGCTCTCGACGGAGACGGATTCAATATGGCAGGATCCTTCGCCGAAGATCTCGTTAAATGCCTGCAGAATTGCCTGAATTTTGGCGGGATTGGTGGTTGCTGAGACAACATGGTGCATAATCAGATTTACTCAGAAAAGAATGTCATCGCAGTATAACGGATAAAAAGCATGTTACAGGTATACCTTGTTCGCCACGGTGAGACGCAGTGGAACGCCGAGCGACGTATTCAAGGCCAGTCTGACAGCCCGCTGACCGCTAAAGGTGAGCAACAAGCCGTGCAGGTGGGCGTGCGCGCCAAAGAGCTTGGCATCACTCATATCGTGAGCAGTGATTTAGGTCGCACGCGTCGCACGGCAGAGATAATCGCCCAGGCGTGTGGTTGTGATATCACCTTCGATTCTCGTCTGCGTGAGCTGAATATGGGGGTGCTGGAAAAACGGCACATCGATTCACTCAATGAAGAAGAAGAGAACTGGCGCCGCCAGCTGGTTGATGGCACGGTCGATGGCCGTATTCCGGATGGCGAATCAATGCAGGAATTGAGTGAGCGCGTAAACGCGGCACTGATGTCTTGCCTGGAACTCCCGCAAGGCAGCCGACCTCTGCTGGTCAGTCACGGTATTGCGCTGGGCTGTCTGGTGAGTACGATTCTGGGGCTGCCAGCCTGGGCGGAACGTCGGTTACGTCTGCGTAACTGTTCTATTTCCCGCGTCGATTATCAGGAAAGTTTGTGGCTGGCGTCTGGCTGGGTTGTTGAAACCGCAGGGGACATCTCACATCTGGACGCCCCTGCGTTGGATGAGTTGCAGCGTTAACGACGAATCGGAATCAGGAATTCGCAGCGCAGGTTAATAGGGCGATCGCCGGCTTTGGCATCATCTGCCGGGAAGTATCGCTCTATATCCTGCCCTTTACGGCGGGTCAGATTCAGCGTTGGCATGCATGTACCGTAGACCGTCAGGATAAAGTCCTGAACGCCGGTGCCCAACCCTTCATAAGTGAACATCACGTATTCACCACCTTGCAGCAGGACAGGGTGTCCGGCCTGCACATAACCGTCGGCTTGCTCTCGCGGTAAGGCGGTGGTGTAAAACACTTCCTGCTCGTCATCTTTCTCAAGGCTTGGGCGCGACTCGTTAAGCCCGTACAGCACCGGAGGGATCGTCGGGGCATGGCTTAGGAAATCTCGCCAGAACTGAACGCGCATCTCGTGGCGGAAATCGGAAATTTGTTCCAGCGAACAGGAATAGCTCTGTGTAATGCCGAGCAGACTGGTGTCTTCCAGCGTGACAAACTGATGTTCAGGCAGGGTAAATTCGCCCAAACGCAGAGGAGGGCGGATCCCGAAGGAACTCCACTCTGGAGAGCGGCGATATAACGCTGGCGTTTGGGAGAACTGCTTCTTAAAAGCGCGTGTAAAAGTTTGTTGAGAATCGAAGCGGTATTGCAGAGCAATGTCCAGAATAGGACGCGCCGTCAGGCGCAACGCCACAGCGGATTTCGATAATCGACGGGCGCGGATATAAGCGCCGATAGCATGGCCCGTCACGTCCTTGAACATTCTCTGCAGATGCCACTTGGAATAACCCGCTTTTGCCGCCACATTGTCAAGCGACAGGGGCTGATCCAGATGACCTTCCAGCCAGATTAATAGGTCGCGAATAATGCCAGCCTGATCCATAAAATATCCTCATCCTTTCAACAACGAGTACCTGACATCAGGTATTCGGATAATAGCATTTTTTGCTGTTTTAGCATTCAGTGTTTTTTTTGCGCATAAATGCTTTTTTTGGTCAGTCGAAAGCGTGATTATTGTAATCCTGTGATCTGTAAACATTTTATCTTAGAATGTTTAATAATTGCACAGCGAAACATTTAAAAATGGTAACAATATGAAATATAAGAGCTTAGTAATATCCTCAATTCTGCTCATGCTGACACATGTTGCCCATGCAGAGCAGATTGGTTCGGTCGATACCGTCTTCAAAGTACTGGGACCGGATCACAAAATTGTCGTGGAAGCGTTTGATGATCCCGATGTCAAAAACGTCACCTGCTACGTGAGCCGTGCAAAAACCGGGGGCATTAAAGGGGGACTGGGACTCGCTGAAGACACCTCTGATGCCGCGATTTCGTGTCAGCAGGTTGGACCGGTTGAACTGAGCGAAAGAATTAAGAACGGTAAGGCGGAAGGTGAAGTCGTCTTTAAGAAGCGGACTTCGCTGGTGTTTAAGTCATTACAGGTCGTCCGTTTCTATGATGCGAAACGCAACACGCTGGCCTATCTGGCATACTCTGACAAGGTTGTCGACGGGTCGCCTAAAAATGCCATTAGCGCGGTACCCATTATGCCGTGGCGGGAATAACAAGGAAGTCTATGCAACAGGAACGGGTATGGTTGGTTGAAGATGAGCAAGGTATTGCCGATACGCTTATCTACATGCTGCAACAGGAAGGATTTACCGTCGAGGCGTTTGAACGCGGGTTCCCCGTACTGGAACAAGCGCGCTCCAGACTGCCCGATGTCGTCATTCTGGATGTAGGGTTACCCGATATCAGTGGTTTTGAGTTGTGTAGAAAATTGCTGGAACGCCACCCGGCATTACCGATCCTCTTTTTGACCGCACGTAGCGACGAAGTGGATCGGCTTCTCGGGCTGGAGATTGGCGCGGATGACTATGTCGCGAAACCGTTTTCTCCACGGGAAGTGTGCGCCAGAGTGCGCACACTGCTCAGGCGCGTGAAGAAGTTTTCGACCCCTTCACCTGTTCTGCGTATTGGGCAATTTGAGCTGAATGAACCTGCGGCGCAAATTGCCTGGTACGGTATGCCGCTCAACCTTACACGCTATGAATTTCTGCTACTGAAAACGCTGCTGGTGTCGCCAGGGCGCGTTTACTCTCGTCAGCAACTGATGGATCTGGTCTGGGCCGATGCGCAGGATACCTTTGACAGGACAGTCGATACGCATATCAAAACGTTGCGGGCGAAGCTTAGGGCAATCAATCCGGAAGTCTCTCCCATTAACACTCATCGCGGTATGGGATACAGCCTGAGGAGCGCCTGATGCGCATTGGGATGCGATTGCTGCTCGGTTACTTTCTGATTGTGGCCGTCGCCGCCTGGTTTGTGCTGTCGATCTTTGTACAGGAGATAAAGCCCGGTGTGCGCAGGGCAACGGAAGGGACGCTGATCGATACGGCGACGCTGCTGGCGGCGCTGGCGCGGGATGATATGCTCTCTGGCGATCCTGCACATGGCCGACTGGCGCAGGCGTTTAACCATCTACAGAACCGTCCTTTTCGCGCCAATATCAGCGGTATTAACAAAGTGCGCAATGAATACCATGTCTACATGACTGATACCCAGGGCAAGGTACTGTTTGATTCCGCAAACAAAGCGGTGGGCGAAGACTACTCCCGCTGGAATGATGTGTGGCTCACGCTTCGCGGGCAGTATGGTGCGCGCAGCACGCTGCAAAATCCGGATGACCCGGAAAGCACCGTGATGTATGTCGCCGCGCCGATTACCGAAGGTAACACTATCATCGGCGTACTCAGCGTGGGTAAACCCAATGCGGCGATGGCTCCGGTCATTAAGCGTAGTGAGCGCCGAATATTGTGGGCGAGCGCCATATTGTTGGGCATCGCATTAGTGATTGGCGTTGGGATGGTCTGGTGGATCAACCGCTCCATAGCCAGACTGGCGCGCTATGCCGATTCGGTAACCGAGAATCAACCCGTCGCCTTACCTGAACTGGGCAGCAGCGAGCTGCGTAAACTGGCGCAGGCGCTGGAAAGTATGCGTCTGAAGCTGGAAGGTAAAAACTACATTGAGCAGTATGTGTATGCCTTAACCCATGAATTGAAAAGCCCGCTGGCGGCGATTCGCGGCGCAGCGGAGATCTTGCGCGAAGGGCCGCCTCCCGATGTGGTCGCGAGGTTTACCGGGAATATACTGACGCAAAACGCCCGCATGCAGGCGTTGGTCGAAACCCTGCTGCGGCAGGCGCGACTTGAAAATCGGCAGGATATTGCGTTGACGCCGGTGTCTGTCGACCCGCTATTGGCCCAGGTGGGCGAGGCCCGCAGCATCCAGCTGGCGGCGAAAAATATTTCGCTGCATATCAGCCCTTCGCCATTTGTGGTTTTAGCCGATCCGGCGCTGCTGGAGCAGGCGCTGGGGAATCTGCTTGATAACGCGATCGATTTTACCCCTTTGCAGGGGGAGATTTTCCTGAAAGCGGAAGCCGATGCGGAATATGTCACACTCCTGATTTGCGATACCGGCAGCGGAATTCCCGATTTTGCGCTGCCGCGTATTTTTGAACGTTTCTACTCGTTGCCGCGTGAGAATGGGCACAAGAGCAGCGGTCTGGGACTGGCGTTCGTGAGCGAAGTGGCCCGTTTGCTCAAAGGAGAGGTCGCATTGAAGAACCGCCCGGAAGGCGGCGTTCAGGCATCGCTGACACTTCACCGTCACTTCACATAACTTCAAATTCTCCCCACATAGCCTCTCTACTCTGCTGTCATTGCAAAGGAGAAAGGCTATGTTTAAATCCCCCCTGTTCTGGAAAATGGTCACGCTAAGTGGCGCGATATTACTGCTGTTGATTCCGTTGATGATGGTCAGACAGGTAATCGTGGAGCGAGCGGATTACCGCAGCACCGTCGAGGATGCTATCCGTCAAAGCACCAGTGGATCGCAAAAAATGGTTGGCCCGCTGATCGCCGTTCCCGTGACAGAGCTGTATACCGTTCTGGAAAATGAGAAAGAGGTTCAGCATAAGCGCAGCTACATTCATTTCTGGCTGCCAGAATCCCTGATGGTGGAGGGAAATCAGAACGTCGAGTCCCGCAACATCGGTATTTATGACGCTCAGGTCTGGCACAGCGATTTGTCAGTGAAGGCGGAGTTTGATGCCACTCGCCTGAGTGAATTAGAAAGACCGAATATCACCCTCGGGAAACCGTTTATCGTGGTGGGCGTAGGCGATGCCCGGGGGATAGGTGTGGTTAATGCGCCGCAGGTGAATGGGACCGCACTGACCGTTGAACCCGGCACCGGACTTGCCGGAGGGGTACAAGGTCTCCATATTCCACTGCCGGATGCGCAATGGGTAAAGACCAATCTGAGTCTGGCGTTTTCGCTGAATCTGAGTGGAACCGGGAGTTTCTCCGTGGTGCCGGTGGGGCGAAATAGCGAAATGACGCTGGTCAGCAACTGGCCCCATCCCAGATTCCTGGGCGATTTCTTACCGACCAGCCGTGAGCTGAGCGAGTCGGGTTTTCACGCAAAATGGCAGAGTAGCTGGTTTGCCAATAATCTTGGAGAGCAGTTTCCCGAGGCCGGAGAGACCGAAAAAATGGGCTGGTACAGCCTACCGTCGTTCAGAGTCGCCGTCACCACGCCCGCCGATCAGTATCAATTAACCGACAGGGCGACAAAGTATGCCATTTTGCTGATTGCGCTGACGTTCATGGCCTTTTTTGTCTTTGAGACCCTGACGGCGCAACGCCTTCATCCCATCCAATACCTGCTGGTTGGGATGTCACTGGTCATGTTTTACCTGTTATTACTGGCACTGTCTGAACACATTGGTTTTACGGCGGCATGGGGCGCTGCAAGTCTGGTGGGCGCATTGATGAACGGTGTTTATTTACAGGCGGTGCTAAAAGGGTGGCGTAACAGCGTGGTGTTTACCCTGGCGTTATTGGCGCTGGATGGGGTGATGTGGGTACTGTTGAACTCTGCTGACAGCGCGTTGTTGCTGGGAACCGGCGTACTCCTGTTGGCGTTGAGCGGGGTGATGTTCCTGACGCGTCATTTTGACTGGTATTCGCTTTCCCGCCCAAAGGCGAAAGAATTGAAACCCGCGAGCGATGATGAACTGCGTATCTGGAAGTAGCGAAGGTGAAAAATGGAAAACGGCGCCAGGAGCGCCGTTTTTAATACCGGAGGGGTCAGGATTAATCCTGCAGGTCGCCGCAGAAACGGTAGCCTTCGCCGTGGATGGTGGCGATAATTTCCGGCGTATCCGGCGTTGATTCGAAATGTTTACGAATACGACGAATGGTCACGTCAACAGTACGGTCATGCGGCTTCAGCTCGCGACCGGTCATTTTCTTCAGCAGTTCTGCGCGAGACTGGATCTTACCCGGGTTCTCACAGAAGTGAAGCATGGCACGGAATTCGCTGCGGGGCAGTTTATACTGCTCGCCATCTGGACCAATCAAAGAACGGCTGTTGATATCGAGTTCCCAACCATTGAACTTGTAGCTTTCAACGCTACGACGTTCTTCGCTGACAGTCCCCAGGTTCATGGTACGAGACAGCAGGTTGCGCGCACGGATAGTCAGTTCACGTGGGTTAAACGGTTTGGTGATGTAGTCATCCGCACCGATTTCGAGGCCGAGGATTTTATCGACTTCGTTATCGCGGCCCGTCAGGAACATCAACGCAACGTTAGCCTGTTCACGCAGTTCACGCGCTAACAGAAGACCGTTTTTCCCTGGCAAATTGATATCCATAATCACCAGGTTGATGTCATATTCAGAGAGGATCTGATGCATTTCCGCGCCATCTGTCGCTTCGAATACATCATAGCCTTCCGCTTCGAAAATACTTTTTAACGTGTTGCGTGTTACCAACTCGTCTTCAACGATAAGAATGTGCGGGGTCTGCATGTTTGCTACCTAAATTGCCAACTAAATCGAAACAGGAAGTACAAAAGTCCCTGACCTGCCTGAGGCATGTCGCAAATTAACATGATCGGCGTAACATGACTAAAGTACGTAATTGCGTTCTTGATGCACTTTCCATCAACGTCAACAACATCATTAGCTTGGTCTGGGTACTTTCCCTCTGGACCCGACAGTGTCAAAAACGGCTGTCATCCTAACCATTTTAACAGCAACATAACAGGCTAAGTGATACCGGACACCCAATAAAACTACGCTTCGTTGACATATATCAAGTTCAATTGTAGCACGTTAACAGTTTGATGAAATCATCGTATCTAAATGCTAGCTTTCATCACAAAATTGCAGCAATCCAACTAGTTGCGCGACCTAACTAATAAATGTAATGAATCCAATGGATGAGATTCAGTTTAAATTAAATTATCCTAAATAAACAGAAAGATATGCAACTTTTATTAACATAATAATCGTTTGTAAACACAGGAAACAGTTTAGCGTCTTTTACTGAATGTGAAATGCTGATTCAGTGATTTTCGTTAAAAATTTGTAAATTCGCGCCGCGTAATATGATGATATGCATCACATTATTCCCCGCGGGCCAGTCAAAAAGAGTCTCATAAATGCGTTTAACAATCATCCTGGTCGCCCCGGCCAGAGCGGAAAACATTGGCGCTGCGGCACGCGCTATGAAGACGATGGGTTTTACCGATTTGCGTATCGTCGACAGTCAGGCCCACCTTGAACCCGCCACGCGTTGGGTCGCGCATGGTTCAGGTGATATAATTGATAATATTAGTGTTTTCAATACTCTGGCGGAGGCTCTGCACGACGTTGAATTTACCGTCGCGACGACAGCCCGTAGCCGCGCGAAATTTCATTACTATGCAACGCCAGCAGAACTGTTGCCCTTGTTGCAGGAAAAGTCCGGCTGGATGCGTCACGCCGCATTGGTGTTTGGACGCGAAGATTCAGGGCTAACAAATGAAGAATTGGCGTTGGCGGATGTGCTGACGGGGGTTCCGATGGTCGCTGATTACCCTTCGCTCAATTTAGGCCAGGCGGTGATGGTCTACTGCTATCAATTAGCAGGTTTAATGCAACAATCCATAAAAGAGACTGAAACATCTGATGAGTTTCAGTTGCAGGCATTACGCGCACGGATTGTAAGGTTACTGGGTTCTCTGGATGTGGCTGACGACATCAAACTGGCAGATTGGTTACAGCAACGCATTGGCCTGTTAGGGCAGCGGGACACCGCAATGTTGCACCGTTTGCTGCATGATATTGAGAAAAATATAGAAAAATAAAATCTCAACTAAGTATGGTTGTGTGGTTTTTTGTTCTGGTTTCAAGTGGGGTTTTCACTCTGTATTGGTTGAAAGTAAAGACGCAAGCAGCAGCTCGTGAACAAGTTTCGGAGTGTGATCAAATTAAAAATTTATTGACTTAAGTCATCAGATACTTTAACCAATATAGGCAACAGCACAGACAGATAATAATTACAGAGAACACAACATCCATGAAACGCATCAGCACCACCATGATTACAACCATCACCATTACCACAGGTAACGGTGCGGGCTGACGCGTACAGGAAACACAGAAAAAAGCCCGCACCTAAACAGTGCGGGCTTTTTTTTCGACCAAAGGTAACGAGGTAACAACAATGCGAGTGTTGAAGTTCGGTGGTACATCAGTGGCAAATGCAGAACGCTTTCTGCGGGTTGCCGATATTCTGGAAAGCAATGCCAGGCAGGGGCAGGTCGCAACCGTGCTTTCTGCCCCTGCGAAAATTACTAACCATCTGGTGGCGATGATTGAAAAAACCATCGGTGGTCAGGATGCTTTACCCAATATCAGCGATGCCGAACGCATCTTTTCCGAACTTCTGACGGGACTCGCTGCCGCGCAGCCGGACTTTCCGTTGGCGCAATTAAAAGCCTTTGTCGAACAAGAATTTGCGCAGATCAAACATGTGCTGCACGGCATCAGCCTGCTGGGTCAGTGCCCGGACAGCATCAATGCCGCGCTTATCTGCCGTGGTGAAAAAATGTCGATCGCCATTATGGCGGGCTTGCTGGAAGCACGCGGCCACGGCGTAACGGTCATCGACCCGGTTGAGAAATTACTGGCGGTTGGGCATTACCTCGAGTCCACCGTCGATATCGCTGAATCCACGCGTCGTATTGCTGCCGGGCGTATCCCAGCAGACCATATGGTGCTGATGGCTGGTTTTACCGCCGGGAATGATAAAGGCGAACTGGTCGTGCTGGGGCGTAACGGCTCTGACTATTCGGCTGCTGTCCTGGCAGCTTGTTTACGCGCGGATTGTTGTGAGATCTGGACTGACGTTGATGGCGTGTACACCTGCGATCCTCGCCAGGTGCCGGATGCCAGATTACTGAAATCGATGTCTTATCAGGAAGCGATGGAGCTTTCCTACTTCGGCGCCAAAGTTCTCCATCCTCGCACGATTACCCCTATTGCTCAGTTCCAGATCCCATGCCTGATTAAAAATACCGGAAACCCGCAAGCGCCCGGTACCCTGATTGGCGCCAGTTGCGATGATGACAATCTGCCGGTGAAAGGGATCTCGAATCTTAACAACATGGCAATGTTCAGTGTTTCCGGTCCCGGTATGAAAGGGATGGTGGGAATGGCGGCGCGTGTGTTTGCCGCCATGTCACGCGCCGGTATTTCGGTGGTGCTGATCACGCAATCCTCTTCAGAGTACAGCATCAGTTTCTGTGTGCCGCAGGGCGACAGCGCACGTGCCCAGCGCGCGATGCAGGATGAGTTCTATCTGGAGCTGAAAGAAGGTTTGCTGGAGCCGCTGGCGGTGACTGACTACCTGGCCATCATCTCTGTGGTGGGCGATGGTATGCGAACGCTGCGTGGCATTTCAGCAAAATTCTTCGCGGCGCTGGCCCGCGCCAACATCAATATTGTTGCTATTGCGCAAGGCTCGTCCGAGCGTTCTATTTCTGTCGTGGTCAACAATGACGATGCAACAACCGGTGTCCGCGTCACACACCAGATGCTGTTCAATACCGATCAGGTCATTGAAGTGTTTGTCATCGGTGTGGGGGGCGTCGGTGGCGCATTGCTGGAGCAACTCAAGCGCCAGCAGACCTGGCTGAAGAATAAACATATCGATCTGCGCGTGTGCGGTGTGGCGAACTCAAAGGCGCTGCTGACCAATGTGCATGGCTTGAATCTGGAAAACTGGCAAGCGGAACTGGCGGAAGCGAAAGAGCCTTTCAACTTAGGCCGTTTAATTCGTCTGGTGAAGGAATATCACCTGCTTAACCCTGTCATTGTGGATTGCACCTCCAGCCAGGCCGTTGCGGATCAGTATGCGGACTTCCTGCGCGAAGGTTTCCATGTGGTGACGCCAAACAAGAAGGCGAACACCTCGTCGATGGATTACTACCATCAGCTGCGTTTTGCAGCGGAAAAATCGCGGCGCAAATTTTTATATGACACGAACGTTGGCGCGGGCCTGCCGGTGATTGAAAACCTGCAAAACCTGCTCAACGCGGGGGACGAGCTGCAACAATTCTCCGGTATTCTCTCCGGCTCGCTCTCTTTTATTTTCGGTAAACTGGATGAAGGGATGAGCCTCTCACAGGCCACCACGCTGGCCCGCGAGATGGGCTACACCGAACCTGATCCGCGAGACGATCTCTCCGGGATGGATGTTGCACGCAAACTGCTGATCCTCGCCCGTGAAACGGGTCGGGCACTGGAGCTTTCCGATATCGTGATCGAACCGGTGTTACCAGAAGGGTTTGATGATTCTGGCGATGTGGCAGCGTTTATGACGAATCTGCCGCAGCTTGATGACGCGTTTGCGGCACGCGTGGCGAAAGCCCGTGATGAGGGTAAAGTGTTGCGCTATGTGGGCAACATTGAAGAGGACGGCGTTTGCCGCGTGAAGATTGCCGAGGTCGATGGCAACGATCCGCTGTTCAAAGTGAAAAACGGCGAAAACGCGCTGGCGTTCTACAGCCACTATTATCAACCGTTGCCGCTGGTGTTGCGCGGTTATGGTGCAGGCAACGACGTGACGGCGGCGGGCGTCTTTGCCGATCTGCTGCGTACCCTCTCATGGAAGTTAGGAGTCTAAGATGGTGAAAGTTTATGCTCCGGCTTCCAGCGCCAATATGAGCGTCGGGTTTGATGTCCTGGGGGCGGCAGTGACGCCCATTGATGGTTCGCTGCTGGGTGATGTGGTCACCGTTGAGGCGTCGGACAGCTTTCGTCTAATTAATCGGGGGCATTTTGCTGACAAGCTGCCGCCAGAGCCGCGAGAAAATATTGTCTACCAGTGTTGGGAGCGTTTTTGCCAGGAGCTTGGCAAGCAAATCCCGGTGGCGATGACGCTGGAAAAGAACATGCCGATAGGTTCCGGGTTAGGTTCCAGCGCCTGTTCCGTTGTTGCTGCGCTGGTGGCGATGAACGAACACTGCGGTAAACCGCTGAACGATACGCGACTGCTGGCCATTATGGGGGAGCTGGAAGGACGTATCTCCGGCAGCATTCATTACGATAATGTCGCGCCGTGTTTTCTGGGCGGCATGCAGTTGATGATTGAAGAAAACGGCATCATCAGCCAACAGGTGCCAGGCTTTGATGAGTGGCTATGGGTACTTGCCTATCCGGGGATCAAAGTGTCCACGGCGGAAGCCCGCGCGATCTTACCCGCGCAGTACCGTCGTCAGGATTGCATTGCCCACGGGCGGCACTTGGCCGGATTTATTCATGCCTGCTATTCCCGTCAGCCGCAGCTTGCTGCAAAGCTGATGAAAGATGTGATTGCTGAGCCTTATCGCGCGCGTCTGCTGCCTGGTTTTAGCCAGGCGCGTCAGGCGGTGGCGGAGATAGGCGCGCTGACCAGCGGTATTTCCGGGTCCGGACCGACGCTGTTCGCGCTGTGCGATAAACCGGATACCGCTCAACGCGTAGCGGATTGGCTGACTAAACATTACCTGCAAAATCAGGAAGGCTTTGTTCATATTTGCCGTCTGGATACGGCGGGCGCACGAGTACTGGGATAATCAATGAAACTCTACAATTTAAAAGATCACAATGAGCAGGTCAGCTTTGCACAGGCCGTCACGCAGGGACTAGGCAAAAATCAGGGATTATTCTTTCCACACGAACTCCCGGAATTTAGCCTGACCGAGATCGATGAGATGCTGAACCAGGACTTCGTTGTCCGCAGCGCTAAGATCCTCTCTGCATTCATTGGGGATGAGATCCCGCAGGAGATCCTTGAAGAGCGTGTACGCTCCGCATTTGCGTTCCCGGCGCCGGTGGCGCAGGTAGAAAGCGATGTCGGCTGTCTGGAGTTGTTTCATGGACCCACGCTGGCATTTAAAGATTTCGGCGGGCGTTTTATGGCGCAGATGCTGACACATATCAGCGGCGATAAACCGGTCACCATCCTGACGGCGACCTCCGGCGATACCGGTGCAGCAGTGGCTCACGCTTTCTATGGCCTGAAAAATGTGCGTGTCGTTATCCTCTACCCGCGCGGTAAGATAAGTCCATTACAGGAAAAACTGTTTTGTACGCTTGGCGGCAATATTGAAACCGTGGCGATCGACGGTGATTTTGATGCCTGCCAGGCTCTGGTGAAGCAGGCGTTTGATGATGAAGCGCTGAAACAGGCACTGGGACTGAACTCGGCCAACTCTATTAACATTAGCCGTCTGTTAGCGCAGATTTGTTACTACTTCGAAGCGGTTGCGCAGTTGCCGCAAGAGGCACGTAATCAGCTGGTGGTTTCTGTTCCGAGCGGTAACTTCGGCGATCTGACCGCTGGCCTGCTGGCGAAATCGCTTGGTCTGCCGGTGAAGCGTTTTATCGCCGCGACCAACGTGAATGACACCGTACCGCGCTTCCTGCATGACGGGCAGTGGGCACCTAAGACAACGCAGGCGACCCTGTCGAATGCCATGGATGTCAGTCAGCCAAATAACTGGCCGCGTGTGGAGGAGTTGTTCCGCCGTAAGATCTGGCGTCTGAATGAACTGGGTTACGCGGCGGTGGACGACGCGACGACGCAAGAGACGATGCGTGAGTTAAAAGCGGTGGGTTACACCTCAGAACCGCATGCTGCAGTTGCCTACCGTGCGTTGCGCGATCAATTGCACCCTGGCGAGTATGGTCTGTTCCTGGGGACCGCGCACCCGGCAAAATTTAAAGAGAGCGTGGAAGCTATTCTCGGCGAAACGCTGGATCTGCCAAAAGAGTTGGCGGACCGCGCCGATCTGCCGCTGCTTTCTCATCATCTGCCGGCAGATTTCGCGGCGCTACGTCAGCTGATGATGACGCGCAGCTAGTTACTTTACTGTGCCGGATGGCGACGCGAAAGCGTCTTCTCCGGCCTGCGGAACAGTCGTTATGTTTTGTAGGCCGGATAAGGCATAGCCGCCATCCGGCACGCTTCAATTACTGCTCATGACGCTTAAACACCAGTTCACCCTTTCCTGATGCTTCTTCATCAAAGAAATAGCCTTCGCTGTTAAAGCCGGTGAGTTGCTCCGGCGTCGTCAGGCGATTTTCAATAATGTAGCGACTCATCAGACCGCGCGCTTTTTTGGCGTAGAAGCTGATGACCTTGAACTTGCCGTTTTTCTCATCAAGGAAAACCGGTTTGATAAGCTCGGCATTCAGTTTCTTCGGCTTCACGGATTTAAAGTATTCGTCTGACGCCAGGTTGATGACAACCTGATCTCCCTGTGCTTTCAGGGCTTCATTGAGCTTTTCAGTTATCGTATCGCCCCAGAATTGGTAGAGGTCTTTCCCTTTCGCGTTTTCAAGGCGAATCCCCATCTCCAGACGATAAGGTTGCATTAAATCCAGCGGGCGTAAGACGCCATACAAACCAGACAGCATGCGTAAATGTTGTTGGGCGAAGTCAAAATCCGCATCGCTGAAGGTTTCTGCGCGCAGTCCGGTGTAGACATCGCCCTTGAACGCAAGAATAGCCTGACGTGCATTCTCGGGGGAAAAGTTGGGTTGCCAGTCGTGAAAGCGGGTGGCATTGAGGTCGGCCAGCTTGTCGCTTACTCCCATCAGTTTACCAATCTGCGGTGCAGAGAGTTTACGCGCCTCGTGGATAAGCTGCTGGGAGTGATCCAGCAGCTCGGGCAGGGTATGACGCGTAGTCGCCAGCGGGCTCTGATAATCGAGCGTTTTTGCAGGTGAAATGAGAATCAGCATATCCAGTCCTTGCGGGAAATTTACTGCGACTTTAGCAAAAAAAACGACAGAATTGATCGATGGCTGCGATTACCTTGTGTCATCCCGCTCGCCCGGCGCGTCCTCCCAGGTTCCTGGCGCCAGCTGTTGGCCGATATCAGGATAACGAAGCGGATCAAAGACGGGCCGTACGCCGAGTTTACGCTGGCGCAGGTAATCTCCCGCCAGGGTATACACCACCGGAGAAAGTAACAGTATTGCCGTCAGGTTGGTGATCGCCATGCAGGCCATAATAATGTCTGCCAGTTGCCAGACAACCGGCAGACTCAGTAGCGTTCCCAGGACAACCATACAGACGGTGGTTATACGCAATATCCAGACATTTCGGCCGTTGTCCAACTGAAGAAAAATCAGGTTGTTTTCGGCGTAAATATAGTTGGCGACGATCGAGCTGAAGGCAAACAGCACCACAATCAACGCGACGAATCCTGCTCCCCATTCTCCGGTCAATGAGGTCATCGCCCGCTGAACAAGCTGAATACCTTCGGTCGGCATATAGGCGGTGCCGTGGTCGGCCAGTAAAATGATCATGGCGCTGGCCGTACAAATAATCACCGTGTCGGTAAACACACCGATCATTTGCACAATGCCCTGCGCGGCAGGATGGGGAGGCCATGATGCTGCCGCCGCTGCGGCGTTAGGCGTGGACCCCATACCGGCTTCATTCGAGAACATGCCCCGTTGAAATCCACTGGTGATGGCCTGACTGAGCGTATAGCCAGCGACGCCTGCCGTCGCTTCCTGCCAGCCGAAGGCACTTTTCACGATGGCGATAATGATGCCGGGGAGTTGGTCGATATGCCAGACACAGATCGCCACACTGGCGGTCAGCCACAGCAAGGCCATCACGGGGACAAACCACTGCATGATCCGTGCGACACCTTTGATCCCGCGAACGATCACCAGCAATGCCAGAGACGCCAGCGCCAGACCGGAATAGAGGGGAGGTATATCAAAGGCAAAATTCAGTGCCCGCGCGACAGAGTTCGCCTGGACGCTGTTAAAAATAATACCGTAAGCAATGAGTAAGAAGACGGCAAAGATAACGCCCATCCAACGCATGCCGAGCCCTCGCGCCATATACCAGGCCGGACCGCCGCGAAACTGGCCTTTGCTGTCGCGTTCTTTATAGAGTTGGGCGAGCGAGCACTCAGCAAAGGATGTTGCCATACCTATCAGCGCTGACATCCACATCCAGAATACCGCACCGGGGCCGCCTGCGGTGATCGCGACGGCGACGCCCGCTAAATTGCCGCTGCCAACACGGGCGGCAAGGCTGGTGCAGAGTGCCTGAAATGACGTTAAGCCGCCGGGTTGTGGGGTAAGGCTATTTTTCAGACTTTTGCCAAACTGGCGAATATAGCGAAATTGAACGAATCCGGTACGGTAAGTGAACCAACACCCTGCGCCAAAGAGCAGGTAGATCATTACCGATCCCCAAAGTACGTCATTAATAAATGATAAAAAATCAGGCATTAACATCCCTCTTGTTGATGCCGGTACGCTTCTGTTTTCCTGTGTAAGCGTTACCAATTCATATGCAGTATATACCCTGCAAGATGATTCATAACAGAATCGTATAATACACAAGAGCGTGGTCAGTAATGCCGTGCAGGGTCAATGTCGCGTTAAAAACCGCATCGGGCGGATAACCGCATTGTCTTCGGTTGCGATGTCAGTACGTCGTGTTATCATCAGGGCAGACCGGTTACATCCCCCTAACAAGCTGTTTAAAGAGAAACACTATCATGACGGACAAATTGACCTCCCTTCGTCAGTTCACTACCGTGGTGGCTGACACCGGAGACATCGCGGCAATGAAGCTGTACCAGCCGCAGGATGCCACAACTAACCCTTCTCTCATTCTGAATGCAGCGCAGATCCCGGAATACCGTAAACTGATTGACGACGCTGTTGCCTGGGCTAAACAGCAGAGTAACGATCGCGCACAGCAAGTGGTTGATGCAACTGACAAGCTGGCGGTGAACATTGGTCTGGAGATCCTGAAACTGGTCCCTGGCCGTATCTCTACCGAAGTTGACGCGCGTCTGTCTTACGACACCGAAGCGTCTATCGCGAAAGCGAAACGTCTGATCAAACTCTACAACGATGCGGGTATCAGCAACGATCGTATTCTGATCAAACTGGCTTCCACCTGGCAGGGCATTCGTGCTGCTGAGCAGCTGGAAAAAGAAGGCATCAACTGTAACCTGACGCTGCTGTTCTCCTTCGCGCAGGCGCGTGCATGTGCAGAAGCAGGCGTGTACCTGATTTCTCCGTTCGTAGGTCGTATTCTTGACTGGTATAAAACCAATACCGACAAGAAAGAGTATGCGCCGGCTGAAGATCCGGGCGTGGTTTCCGTGACGGAAATCTACGAGTACTACAAACAGCACGGCTACGAAACAGTGGTGATGGGCGCAAGCTTCCGCAACATGGGTGAGATTCTGGAGCTGGCGGGTTGCGATCGTCTGACTATCGCGCCTGCATTGCTGAAAGAGCTGGCTGAAAGCGAAGGCGCTGTTGAGCGTAAACTGTCCTTCTCTGGCGAAGTGAAAGCACGTCCGGAACGCATCACTGAGTCTGAGTTCCTGTGGCAGCACAACCAGGATCCGATGGCTGTAGACAAACTGGCGGACGGTATCCGTAAGTTTGCTGTAGACCAGGGTAAACTGGAAAAAATGATCGGCGATCTGCTGTAATCATTTTTAGCGTGGCCCTGATACGGGTCACGCTAACCCCTCTGAAACCTGTCTGTCTGTCCCTTCGCAGTGTATCATTCTGTTTAACGAGACTGTTTAAACGGAATAATCATGAACACCTTACGTATTGGCTTAGTTTCCATCTCAGACCGCGCCTCCAGCGGTGTTTATCAGGACAAAGGTATCCCGGCTCTGGAAGAGTGGCTGGCTGCCGCCCTGACGACCCCTTTTGAAGTAGAAACCCGACTGATACCGGATGAACAGGCGATTATTGAACAAACGCTGTGTGAACTGGTCGATGAGATGAGTTGTCACCTGGTACTGACGACCGGCGGAACCGGGCCTGCGCGCCGCGACGTTACGCCGGATGCGACGCTGGCCGTCGCTGACCGGGAAATGCCCGGCTTTGGCGAACAGATGCGCCAGATCAGCCTGCACTTTGTGCCAACAGCAATTCTCTCTCGCCAGGTGGGCGTCATTCGCAAACAGGCGCTGATCCTCAATTTGCCGGGACAACCTAAATCCATCAAAGAAACGTTGGAAGGGGTGAAAGATGCGGACGGCAAAGCGCTGGTGGCGGGGATTTTTGCCAGTGTACCGTATTGTATACAGCTGCTGGATGGCCCGTATGTGGAAACCGCACCCGACGTGGTAGCATCATTTCGCCCGAAAAGCGCCATCCGCGATACAAACGCCTGAAGTTAACCGTTTCGTGACATAAGCGGTGAAGTGAGTGGAGTATTGAATTGTTTACGATATAGTAATTTTTAATTTACATATCGCTTAACCCAATCAATAACTCCACTTTACTCATGGTTTGCTATGTCACAACACACACGACCTCTGAATCGTCAGGATTATAAAACCCTTACGCTGGCCGCTCTCGGTGGCGCGCTTGAGTTTTATGACTTCATTATTTTTGTCTTCTTCGCGGCTGTCGTTGGCGAACTGTTTTTCCCTTCAGACATTCCAGAATGGCTCCGCCAGGTGCAGACCTTCGGCATCTTTGCTGCCGGTTATCTGGCACGTCCACTGGGAGGCATCATCATGGCGCACTTTGGCGACATGGTGGGGCGAAAAAAAATGTTCACCCTGAGCATTTTGTTGATGGCCGTGCCGACGCTGGCGATAGGTCTGTTACCCACCTTTTCCTCCCTGGGGATTCTGGCACCGTTGCTGCTGTTACTGATGCGCATTTTGCAGGGTGCGGCCATTGGTGGTGAAGTCCCCGGCGCGTGGGTGTTTGTGGCGGAACATGTTCCTGAACGTCGGATAGGGATCGCCTGCGGTACGCTGACTGCGGGATTAACGGTGGGGATCCTGCTCGGCTCTGTCGTTGCTACGCTGATTAACACCAGCATGACTCAACAGGCAGTACACGATTATGGCTGGCGTATCCCTTTCGTGCTCGGGGGCGTTTTCGGCTTTGTGGCGATGTATTTACGCCGCTGGTTGCAGGAAACGCCCATCTTCCTCGAGATGCAGCAGCGTAAAGCGTTGGCGCAGGAACTTCCGGTAAAATCTGTTGTGGTTAATCACCGAAAAGCGGTGGTTGTCTCGATGCTGCTGACCTGGCTTTTGTCGGCAGGTATTGTGGTGGTGATTTTGATGTCGCCAGTCTGGCTGCAAAAACAATACGGTTTTGCGCCAGCGCTGACCCTACAGGCAAACAGCATCGCAACCATCATGCTGTGTGTGGGATGTTTACTGGCGGGACTGGCCGCCGATCGTTATGGTGCCAGTAAGACTTTCATTGTGGGGAGCCTGCTGCTGGCCTGCTCAAGCTGGTTCTTTTATCACTTATCAGGCGCGCATCCGGAGCAGCTATTCTTTCTTTACGGCGTTGTAGGACTGTGTGTCGGCGTGGTAGGGGCGGTGCCCTATGTCATGGTCAGAGCTTTTCCGGCGGAGGTTCGCTTCACCGGCATTTCGTTTTCTTACAATGTCTCGTATGCGATTTTTGGGGGACTGACGCCGATTTTCGTTACCGTGCTGATGGGCATTTCGCCGATGGCGCCTGCCTGGTATGTGCTGGCGTTATCACTGATAGGGTTGGGATTAGGAATGTGGCTGCGTCAGGATATTTATTACCGTGACATCCATGATGAGGCAAAACTGCAGCAAGAGTAAAAAAATATCCCCCCAGTCGGGGGGATATCAACAAATTAGTGCGCTTCGCCGATAGGCAGAATGGTGCGCCCAAACTGCTCGTTCAGCACTTCGCCCATGGCCAGATAGATGGCGCTGGAGCCGCAAACTAAGCCCACCCAGCCTGCAAAGTGGATCACTGCTGCATTACCGCCGATGTTGCCGACAGCCAGCAGGGCAAACAGCACTGTCAGACTCAGGAAGACAAACTGCAGTGCACGGTTAGCCTTCAGCGTACCGATGAACATGAACAGTGTGAACACGCCCCACAGTCCCAAATACACGCCCAGGAACTGCGTATTGGGTGCATCTGTCAGACCCATTTTCGGCATTAACAGGATCGCGACCAGCGTCAGCCAGAAGGAGCCGTAAGAAGTGAATGCGGTTAAGCCGAAGGTGTTGCCTTTCTTGTATTCCAGCAGGCCGGCAAAGATCTGCGCGATACCGCCGTAGAAAATCCCCATCGCGAGAATAATACCGTCAAGAGCAAATAAACCCACGTTATGCAGGTTAAGCAGAATGGTGGTCATGCCGAAACCCATCAGGCCCAGCGGTGCCGGATTAGCCAACTTAGTGTTGCCCATAATTCCTCAAAATCATCATTGATTGAATGGTGAAATAGTTCCCCCGATAAAGCAGTATCAGTTCGGGGCGCGGCATAATAATCATGGGGATGGGGGCTGTCTATGATCTACCAGGGGTAAAATGAAGTTTTTTTACTCAAGTGCGCGTTTTACTTTTGAGTGACGCCGATCACACAGCGTCTACACCGTTTATGCCGCGCTTTTTGGTTCTCCAACAAGAGACAGTGGCGCTGCGCTTTTCGTAAAGGTTCTGTCTGGATTTCGGTCTTATAAAGGTGGCAGAAGAGAGATAAAAGCACTTTTCAGGTCGGAGAACGGTCGTCCTATTATGCTTTTCTGGTGTTTATTTTCTCTTCGCGGTAAAAAAAATTTTCGTGCCCCCCTTGATGACGTGGGTTACGACCCCATCTTGTAGTCAACCGCAGTGAGTGAGTCTGAAAAAAAACGATTCAGGGTAGTTGAAACCGCACGTTTCGCCCTTATTACAGATTCACAACCACATGATGACCGAATTTTTAGTGGAGACGTTTAGATGGGTAAAATTATTGGTATCGACCTGGGTACTACCAACTCTTGTGTAGCGATTATGGATGGCACTACTGCACGTGTGCTGGAGAATGCCGAGGGCGATCGCACCACGCCTTCTATCATTGCTTATACCCAGGATGGTGAAACTCTGGTTGGTCAGCCGGCTAAACGTCAGGCAGTGACAAACCCGCAAAACACCCTGTTTGCGATTAAACGCCTGATTGGCCGCCGCTTCCAGGACGAAGAAGTACAGCGTGATGAAGCCATCATGCCGTACAAAATCATCGGTGCTGACAACGGTGATGCATGGATTGATGTAAAAGGTCAGAAAATGGCACCGCCGCAGATCTCTGCTGAAGTGCTGAAAAAAATGAAGAAAACGGCGGAAGATTACCTGGGCGAGCCAGTAACTGAAGCGGTTATCACTGTACCTGCATACTTCAACGATGCTCAGCGTCAGGCAACCAAAGATGCCGGTCGTATCGCAGGTCTGGAAGTCAAACGTATCATCAACGAACCGACTGCAGCAGCGCTGGCTTACGGCCTGGATAAAGAAGTTGGTAACCGTACTATCGCGGTCTATGACCTCGGTGGCGGTACTTTCGATATCTCTATTATCGAAATCGACGAAGTTGACGGCGAAAAAACCTTCGAAGTTCTGGCAACCAACGGTGATACCCACCTGGGTGGTGAAGACTTCGACAGCCGTATGATCAACTACCTGGTTGACGAATTTAAGAAAGATCAGGGCATTGACCTGCGTAATGACCCGCTGGCAATGCAGCGCCTGAAAGAAGCCGCAGAAAAAGCGAAAATCGAACTGTCTTCTGCGCAGCAGACCGACGTGAACCTGCCGTACATCACTGCAGACGCGACCGGTCCGAAACACATGAACATCAAAGTGACCCGTGCGAAACTGGAAAGCCTGGTAGAAGACCTGGTGAACCGTTCCATCGAGCCGCTGAAAGTTGCTCTGCAGGATGCTGGTCTGTCTGTTTCTGACGTTCAGGATGTTATCCTGGTCGGTGGTCAGACGCGTATGCCGATGGTGCAGAAGAAAGTTGCTGAGTTCTTCGGTAAAGAACCGCGTAAAGATGTTAACCCGGACGAAGCTGTTGCAATCGGTGCAGCTGTTCAGGGTGGTGTACTGACTGGTGATGTGAAAGACGTACTGCTGCTGGACGTTACCCCGCTGTCTCTGGGTATCGAAACCATGGGCGGCGTGATGACGGCGCTGATCAGCAAAAACACCACCATCCCGACCAAGCACAGCCAGGTGTTCTCTACCGCTGAAGACAACCAGTCTGCGGTAACCATCCATGTGCTGCAGGGTGAACGTAAACGTGCCGCTGATAACAAAGATCTGGGTCAGTTTAACCTGGATGGCATCAGCCCAGCACCGCGCGGTATGCCGCAGATCGAAGTGACCTTCGATATTGATGCCGATGGTATCCTGCACGTTTCCGCGAAAGACAAAAACAGCGGTAAAGAGCAGAAGATCACCATCAAGGCTTCTTCTGGTCTGAACGAAGAAGAAATTCAGAAAATGGTTCGCGAAGCAGAAGCGAACGCAGAATCTGACCGTAAGTTTGAAGAGCTGGTTCAGACCCGCAACCAGGGTGACCATCTGCTGCACAGCACCCGTAAGCAGGTTGAAGAAGCAGGCGATAAACTGCCGGCTGACGACAAAACTGCCATCGAGTCTGCTCTGACTGCGCTGGAAGCATCTTTGAAAGGTGAAGACAAAGCAGACATCGAAGCGAAAATGCAGGCACTGGCTCAGGTTTCCCAGAAACTGATGGAAATCGCCCAGCAGCAGCATGCACAGCAGCAGGCTGGTTCAGCTGATGCTTCTGCAAACAACGCGAAAGATGACGATGTTGTCGACGCTGAGTTTGAAGAAGTGAAAGACAAAAAATAATCGCCCTTTGATTGGGTAATTACTGACACGGGCGAAGAGGTTTTCCTCTCCGCCCGTTTATGCATGTTAAGGGCAGATAAAAAGAGATGGCTAAGCAAGACTATTACGAGATTTTAGGCGTTTCCAAAACAGCGGAAGAGCGTGAAATCAAAAAGGCCTACAAGCGCCTGGCCATGAAATTTCACCCGGACCGTAACCAGGGTGATAAAGAGGCCGAAGCCAAATTCAAAGAGATCAAAGAAGCCTACGAGATCCTGACCGATGCACAAAAACGTGCGGCTTACGATCAGTACGGCCATGCTGCGTTTGAGCAAGGCGGTATGGGCGGCGGCGGCGGTTTTGGCGGCGGGGCTGACTTCAGCGATATCTTTGGTGACGTGTTTGGCGATATCTTTGGCGGCGGTCGTGGCCGTCAGCGCGCTTCACGTGGTGCTGATTTACGTTACAACATGGATCTCACTCTGGAAGAAGCCGTGCGTGGCGTCACCAAAGAGATCCGCATCCCGACGCTGGAAGAGTGTGATATTTGCCACGGCAGCGGCGCGAAATCAGGTACCAAGCCGCAGACCTGTCCAACCTGTCACGGTTCAGGCCAGGTACAGATGCGTCAGGGCTTTTTCGCTGTACAGCAGACCTGTCCGCATTGTCAGGGCCGCGGTACGCTGATCAAAGATCCGTGCAACAAATGCCACGGTCACGGTCGCGTTGAGAAAAGCAAAACGCTGTCCGTTAAAATCCCGGCAGGCGTGGATACGGGCGATCGCATTCGTCTTTCTGGTGAAGGTGAAGCCGGTGAACATGGCGCGCCAGCAGGCGATCTGTACGTTCAGGTACAGGTAAAACAGCACCCTATTTTCGAACGCGAAGGTAACAACCTGTACTGTGAAGTGCCAATCAACTTCGCAATGGCGGCGCTTGGCGGTGAGATTGAAGTCCCAACGCTGGATGGCCGCGTGAAGCTGAAGGTGCCTGGCGAAACACAGACCGGCAAATTGTTCCGCATGCGCGGTAAAGGCGTGAAGTCCGTACGCGGTGGCGCACAGGGCGATTTACTCTGCCGTGTTGTCGTCGAAACGCCGGTTGGCCTGAATGACAAGCAGAAGCAACTGTTGAAAGATCTTCAGGACAGCTTTGGTGGCCCAACGGGCGAGAAAAACAGCCCGCGTTCAAAAAGCTTTTTCGACGGCGTGAAAAAATTCTTTGATGATTTGACCCGCTAATTGCTTGCATGAGATCGGACAAGGGCCTGAGGTTGAGAAATCTCAGGCCTTTTTTATTAAGCGTATTCATATAATTCGGCAAGGCGTAAGACTTCATTTCATCGTAAAAACCGAATTGTTTATCATAAATAATCTAATTTTAACGATCGATCATGCAGGTTAATATAGTAATTACGAAGTATTCACCTGATTGAGAGAATAAAAAGTGAAACATCTGCACCGTTTCTTTAGCAGCGATGCCTCTGGGGGCATCATTCTTATCATCGCCGCTGCGCTGGCTATGTTGATGGCGAACCTGGGGTGGACCAGTGGCTGGTATCACGCATTTCTGGAAACACCAGTACAACTGCGGGTCGGCGCGTTAGAAATCAATAAAAACATGCTGTTGTGGATCAACGATGCACTGATGGCGGTGTTTTTCCTGTTGGTAGGGCTTGAGGTCAAACGTGAACTTATGCAGGGGTCGCTGGCCAGTTTGCGTCAGGCGGCTTTCCCGATCATTGCCGCCATTGGAGGGATGATTGTCCCGGCCTTGCTCTATCTTGCGTTTAACTATGCGGATCCCATAACGCGTGAAGGGTGGGCCATTCCAGCCGCAACCGATATCGCGTTTGCTCTGGGTGTGCTGGCGCTGTTGGGGAGCCGTGTACCTCTGGCGCTGAAAATATTCCTGATGGCGCTGGCGATTATCGACGATCTGGGCGCTATTGTGATTATCGCGCTGTTCTACACCAGTGACCTTTCCGTGATGTCGTTAGGCGTTGCCGCGTTTGCGATTCTGGTGCTGGCCGTCCTGAATATGTGCGGGGTAAGGCGTACCGGTATTTATATTCTGGTGGGCATGGTGTTATGGACAGCAGTGCTGAAGTCTGGAGTGCACGCAACGCTTGCTGGCGTGATTGTCGGCTTCTTCATTCCGCTCAAAGAGAAGCACGGTCGCTCTCCGGCCAAACGTCTGGAGCACGTTTTGCATCCGTGGGTGGCGTATCTGATCCTGCCACTGTTCGCTTTTGCCAATGCTGGGGTCTCGTTACAGGGTGTGACGATGGACGGACTGACCTCCATGCTTCCGCTGGGGATTATTGCAGGTCTGTTAATCGGTAAACCGCTGGGTATCAGCGTGTTCTGCTGGCTGGCTCTGCGTCTCAAACTGGCGCAATTACCGGAAGGGACGAACTTCCAGCAGATTATGGCCGTCGGGATCTTGTGCGGTATCGGATTTACCATGTCGATTTTCATCGCCAGTCTGGCATTTGGAAATGTCGATCCTGAGCTGATTAACTGGGCAAAACTGGGAATTCTGATCGGATCGTTGTTGTCGGCGATTGTGGGTTATAGTTGGCTTCGTGCCCGCTTAAATACGCCTGTTTAACGGGTGTGGAATCACAAGGGAGCCGAATGTGGCTCCCTTTGCGACATTGTTCAGGGAGAGAAATGAGCATGCCCCATATTAATTACAACCATCTTTATTACTTCTGGCATGTCTATAAAGAAGGTTCTGTTGTTGGTGCAGCAGAGGCGCTGTATCTGACCCCACAAACTATTACCGGCCAGATTAAAGCCCTTGAAGAGCGTTTACAGGGAAAATTGTTCAAGCGGAAGGGGCGTGGTCTGGAGCCCAGCGAGTTAGGGGAATTGGTTTTTCGCTATGCGGATAAAATGTTCACGCTGAGCCAGGAAATGCTGGATATCGTGAATTACCGCAAAGAGTCAAACCTGCTGTTTGATGTTGGCGTTGCGGATGCGCTTTCCAAACGTCTGGTCAGCAGCGTGCTGGATGCCGCTGTGGCGGAGGGAGAACAGATCCACCTGCGGTGCTTTGAATCTACGCACGAGATGTTACTTGAACAACTGAGTCAGCATAAGCTGGATATGATCATCTCTGATTGCCCGATAGACTCCACGCAGCAGGAAGGACTCTTCTCTGTGAGGATTGGCGAATGCAGCGTCAGCTTCTGGTGTACTCATCCGCTCCCTGAAAAACCGTTTCCTGCCTGTCTGGAGGAACGCCGGGTGTTGATTCCAGGGCGTCGTTCAATGCTGGGACGCAAATTGCTGAACTGGATTAACTCCCAGGGGCTAAACGTTGAGATTCTGGGTGAGTTTGATGATGCGGCGTTGATGAAGGCATTTGGCGCGACTCACAATGCGATCTTTGTGGCGCCAACGCTCTATGCGAATGATTTTTATGCAGACGATTCGATTGTTGAAATCGGGCGCGTAGAGAATGTCATGGAAGAGTACCATGCCATTTTTGCGGAGAGGATGATTCAACATCCTGCGGTACAACGAATTTGTCATGCGGACTACAGCACGCTTTTTGCTCCTGCGAGCAAGTAAGGCGAGTGTGCCGGACAGACATAAAAAAACCCGCTTGCGCGGGTTCTTTTACAAAGCTTCAACAATCAGGCGATTAAGCCAGTTTGTTGATTTGTGCAGTCAGGTTAGCTTTATGACGTGCAGCTTTGTTTTTGTGGATCAGACCTTTAGCAGCCTGACGGTCCACGATTGGTTGCATTTCGTTAAATGCTTTCAGTGCAGTAGCTTTGTCGCCAGCTTCGATAGCTGCGTATACTTTCTTGATGAAAGTACGCATCATAGAGCGACGGCTTGCGTTGTGCTTACGAGCCTTTTCAGACTGAACGGCGCGCTTCTTAGCTGATTTGATATTAGCCAAGGTCCAACTCCCAAATGTGTTCTATATGGACAATTCAAAGGCCGAGGAATATGCCCTCTTAGCCTTCTTTTGTCAATGGATTTGTGCAAATAAGCGCCGTTAATATTGCAGCACTCGTTGCGTAGTGATGGCGCAGGATTCTACCAGCTTGCGGACTGTGAATACAGCTTTTCCGCGATAAAAATTGAACAGGGCGGCCAGTTTTTTGTATTGATTTGGCCATAACAATGAAAACAAACCTCTTTATGTTTCGCTGCATCAATCGCCGGTTAACCTTGACCGCTGTACAAGGTATACTTTGGCGATTTTCACTGTTTTGAGCCAGACATGAAGCTGATACGCGGCATACATAATCTCAGTCAGGCCCCACATGGGTGTGTGCTGACTATTGGTAATTTCGACGGTGTGCACCGTGGCCATCGTGCATTGCTGCAGGGCTTGCAGGAAGAAGGGCGCAAGCGTGGTTTACCGGTAATGGTCATGATATTCGAGCCGCAGCCGCTGGAGCTGTTTGCGACTGAAAAGGCGCCTGCGCGTCTGACCCGTCTACGGGAAAAACTACGCTACCTGGCAGAGTGTGGCGTCGAATACGTGCTGTGCGTGCGTTTCGACCGACGGTTTGCCGCGCTCACGGCGCAAATGTTTATCAGTGACCTGCTGGTTAAGCGTCTCGGCGTACAATTTCTTGCCATTGGCGATGATTTCCGCTTTGGTGCTGGTCGCGAAGGCGATTTCTTGTTATTACAGAAAGCGGGCGCTGAGTATGGTTTTGACATCACCAGCACCCAGACGTTCTGTGAAGGTGGTGTGCGAATCAGCAGTACAGCGGTGCGCCAGGCGTTGGCAGAAGACAACCTGTCGCTCGCTGAAAGTTTACTGGGACGCCCCTTTACCATCTCCGGGCGTGTTGTCCATGGCGATGAGTTAGGGCGCACCATCGGTTTTCCTACGGCGAATTTACCGCTACGTCGTCAGGTTTCCCCGGTTAAAGGGGTCTATGCGGTTGAAGTGATGGGCCTTGGCGACACGCCGTTACCCGGCGTCGCTAACATTGGTACTCGCCCAACGGTGGCGGGCGTGCGTCAACAGTTGGAAGTGCATCTGCTGGACGTTGCAATGGACCTCTACGGTCGCCATATAGATGTAATACTGCGTAAAAAGATACGCAATGAGCAGCGGTTCGCTTCTCTTGATGAGTTGAAAGCGCAGATCGCGCGTGATGAGTTAACGGCCCGCGAATTTTTTGGGCTATCAAACCCGGCGTAAGCCTACGTGAAAAATACGGAAACGAGAATCTGATGAGTGACTATAAATCAACCCTGAATTTGCCGGAAACAGGGTTCCCAATGCGTGGCGATCTCGCCAAACGCGAACCGGGAATGCTGGCGCGTTGGACTGATGATGACCTGTACGGCATCATTCGTGCGGCCAAAAAAGGCAAAAAAACCTTCATTTTGCATGATGGCCCTCCTTATGCGAATGGCAGTATTCATATTGGTCACTCAGTTAACAAGATTCTGAAAGACATTATCGTGAAGTCCAAAGGACTTACGGGATTTGACTCACCTTATGTTCCTGGCTGGGACTGTCATGGTCTGCCGATCGAACTGAAAGTTGAACAGGAATACGGTAAACCGGGCGAGAAATTCACCGCGGCGGAGTTCCGCGCGAAGTGCCGTGAATATGCGGCGACGCAGGTCGACGGTCAGCGTAATGACTTTATCCGCCTGGGCGTGCTGGGTGACTGGTCGCATCCGTATCTGACCATGGACTTCAAAACCGAAGCCAACATCATTCGTGCGCTGGGTAAAATCATCGGTAACGGCCACCTGCACAAAGGCGCGAAGCCGGTGCACTGGTGCGTAGACTGCCGTTCCGCACTGGCGGAAGCAGAAGTTGAGTATTACGACAAAACCTCCCCATCCATCGATGTGGCTTTCCACGCCGCCTCTCAGGATGCCGTGAAAGCTAAATTCGGCGTCACTTCCGTGAACGGCCCAATCTCTCTGGTTATCTGGACTACCACCCCGTGGACGCTGCCTGCTAACCGTGCGATTTCTCTGGCGGCTGATTTCGACTATGCGCTGGTACAGATTGACGATCAGGCGCTGATTCTGGCGAAAGATCTGGTTGAAGGCGTGATGCAGCGTATTGGCGCCGCAAACTACAGCATCCTCGGCACTGTAAAAGGTGCGGAACTGGAACTGTTGCGCTTTACCCATCCGTTTATGGGCTTCGACGTCCCGGCTATCCTTGGCGATCACGTGACGCTGGATGCCGGTACCGGGGCTGTTCATACCGCCGGTGGCCACGGTCCTGACGACTACACCATCAGCCAGAAATACGGTCTGGAAATCGCCAACCCGGTAGGGCCGGACGGCGCTTACCTGGCCGGAACTTACCCCGGTCTGGATGGCGTTAACGTATTCAAAGCCAACGACAAAATCGTTGAGATGCTGCGTGAGAAAGGCGCACTGCTGCACGTAGAAAAAATGCAGCACAGCTATCCGTGCTGCTGGCGTCACAAGTCGCCGATCATCTTCCGCGCGACGCCGCAGTGGTTTGTCAGCATGGATCAGCAAGGCCTGCGCGCGCAGTCGCTGAAAGAGATTAAAGGCGTACAGTGGATCCCGGACTGGGGTCAGGCACGTATCGAATCTATGGTCGCGAACCGTCCTGACTGGTGTATCTCCCGTCAGCGTACCTGGGGTGTGCCGATGTCTCTGTTTGTTCACAAAGACACCGAAGAGCTGCATCCTCGCGCCATTGAACTGATGGAAGAAGTGGCGAAGCGCGTTGAAGTTGACGGCATTCAGGCATGGTGGGATCTCGACCCGAAAGAGATTCTGGGCGATGACGCTGACCAGTATGTGAAAGTGCCGGATACGCTGGACGTCTGGTTTGACTCTGGCTCCACCCACTCTTCCGTGGTAGATGTGCGCCCTGAATTCTCCGGCCATGCTGCGGATATGTATCTGGAAGGTTCTGACCAGCATCGCGGCTGGTTCATGTCTTCTCTGATGATCTCCACCGCGATGAAAGGCAAAGCGCCATACCGCCAGGTACTGACCCACGGATTTACCGTGGATGGTCAGGGTCGCAAGATGTCCAAATCTATCGGTAATACCGTTTCTCCTCAGGATGTGATGAACAAACTGGGCGCGGATATCCTGCGTTTGTGGGTGGCATCTACCGATTATACCGGTGAGATGGCCGTTTCTGACGAAATCCTGAAGCGTGCTGCCGACAGCTATCGTCGTATCCGTAACACCGCGCGCTTCCTGCTGGCGAACCTGAACGGGTTCGATCCGGTGAAAGACATGGTGAAACCGGAAGAGATGGTCGTGTTGGACAGGTGGGCGGTTGGCTGTGCGCAAGCCGCACAGGAAGACATCCTGAAAGCATATGAAGCCTACGACTTCCACGAAGTGGTACAACGCCTGATGCGTTTCTGCTCCGTTGAAATGGGCTCGTTCTACCTCGACATCATCAAAGATCGTCAGTACACCGCGAAATCAGACAGCGTGGCGCGTCGTAGCTGCCAGACTGCCCTGTATCACATTGCAGAAGCGCTGGTACGCTGGATGGCGCCGATCATGTCCTTCACGGCGGACGAAATCTGGGGCTACCTGCCGGGCTCCCGCGAGAAATACGTTTTCACCGGCGAGTGGTACACCGGCCTGTTTGGCCTGGCCGATGCCGAAGCCATGAACGACGCCTTCTGGGACGAGCTGCTGAAAGTCCGTGGCGAAGTGAACAAAGTCATCGAACAGGCACGTGCGGACAAGAAAGTGGGTGGTTCTCTGGAAGCGGCGGTGACGCTGTATGCGGAACCTGAACTGGCTGCCAAACTGACCGCACTGGGCAACGAATTACGATTCGTCCTGTTGACCTCCGGTGCTGTTGTTGCCGAGTATGCAAGTGCGCCTGCTGATGCACAGCAGAGCGAACTGCTGAAAGGGCTGAAAGTTGCCCTGAGCAAAGCTGAGGGTGATAAGTGCCCGCGTTGCTGGCATTACACGACGGATGTCGGCCAGGTGGCGGAACACGCAGACATCTGCGGACGCTGTGTCAGCAATATCGCCGGTGATGGCGAACAACGTAAGTTTGCCTGATGAGTAAGCCTATCTGTTCAACAGGACTGCGCTGGCTGTGGCTGGTGGTAGTCGTGCTGATTATCGATTTGGGCAGCAAGTACCTGATCCTCCAGAATTTTGCTCTGGGGGATACGGTGTCGCTGTTCCCATCGCTTAATCTGCATTATGCGCGTAACTACGGCGCGGCGTTCAGTTTCCTTGCCGATAGTGGTGGCTGGCAGCGTTGGTTCTTCGCCGGTATTGCCATTGGTATCTGCGTGATCCTGATGGTGATGATGTATCGTGGAAAAGCTTCGCAAAAGCTGAATAACATTGCTTATGCGTTGATTATCGGTGGCGCGCTGGGCAATTTATTCGATCGTTTGTGGCATGGCTTCGTGGTCGATATGATCGACTTCTACGTCGGCAACTGGCACTTCGCTACGTTTAACCTCGCGGATACGGCAATTTGTGTCGGCGCGGCAATGATTGTGCTGGAAGGCTTTTTGCCTTCGAAAGAGAAAAAAGCCGCATAAAAAATGGCCGGATGGCGCTTATCAGGTGCTGTAGGCCTGATAAGCGTAGCGCCATCAGGCAAACCTGTGCCGGATGGCGGCGTAAACGCCTTATCCGGCCTACAATAATCGCAATCCTTGTAGGCCCGGTAAGCGTAGCGCCACCGGGCAAACAGGCGGCAGCAATTTTAAAGAGCAACCTGCATGTCTAAATCAGTACAGAGTAACAGTGCGGTGCTGGTGCACTTCACCTTAAAGCTAGACGATGGCTCCACCGCAGAGTCGACCCGCAATAATGGTAAACCTGCGCTATTCCGCCTGGGTGATGGTTCTCTGTCTGAAGGACTGGAGCAGCATCTTCTTGGCCTGAAAAATGGCGAAAAGACCACGTTTTCTCTGGAGCCGGATGCCGCCTTTGGCGTACCGAGCCCGGATTTGATTCAGTATTTCTCGCGCCGGGAATTTATGGACGCAGGCGAACCCGAAATCGGGGCAATTATGCTCTTTACCGCAATGGACGGCAGTGAAATGCCTGGCGTGATCCGCGAAATTAATGGCGACTCCATCACCGTTGATTTCAACCATCCGCTGGCAGGGCGTATCGTTCATTTTGATATTGAAGTGCTGGAAGTCGATCCGGCACTGGAGGCGTAAAATGCAGATCCTGTTGGCCAACCCGCGCGGATTTTGCGCAGGTGTAGACCGCGCTATCAGCATTGTGGAAAACGCGCTGGCGATTTATGGCGCACCAATTTATGTTCGTCACGAAGTGGTACATAACCGTTATGTGGTGGACACCCTGCGCGAGCGTGGGGCGATTTTTATTGAGCAAATCAGTGAAGTACCGGACGGCGCGATCCTGATTTTCTCTGCCCATGGCGTGTCTCAGGCGGTACGCAACGAAGCGAAAAGCCGCGATCTCACGGTTTTTGACGCGACCTGTCCGCTGGTAACGAAAGTGCATATGGAAGTGGCGCGCGCCAGCCGTCGCGGCGAAGAGTCGATCCTGATTGGTCATGCGGGGCACCCGGAAGTCGAAGGTACAATGGGTCAGTACAGCAACCCGGAAGGGGGGATGTACCTGGTCGAGTCCCCAGAGGATGTCTGGAAGCTGAATGTCAAAAATGAGGGCAAACTCTCCTTTATGACGCAAACCACGCTTTCCGTGGATGACACCTCAGACGTTATTGATGCGCTGCGTAAGCGATTCCCGAAAATCGTCGGGCCGCGTAAAGACGATATCTGTTATGCGACGACCAACCGTCAGGAAGCGGTGCGGGCGCTGGCTGAACAGGCCGATGTGGTGTTAGTGGTCGGCTCAAAGAATTCCTCAAACTCCAACCGTCTGGCTGAACTGGCGCAGCGAATGGGGAAAACGGCATTTCTTATCGACGATGCGACCGATATTCAGGAAACGTGGGTCAAGAATGCGGCCTGCGTTGGCGTCACTGCCGGGGCATCCGCACCGGATATTCTGGTACAGAATGTCATTTCGCGTCTGCAAGAGCTTGGCGGCGGCGAAGCGATTCCGCTGGAAGGCCGTGAAGAGAACATCGTTTTTGAAGTGCCGAAAGAGTTACGAGTGGATGTTCGTGAAGTAGAGTAAATCTTGCACGTGATGATTATGAGAAGATGCCAGACTTGATGTCTGGCATTTTTTTATGGAGAAAATATGCGCCTACCCATTATTCTCGACACCGATCCCGGCATTGATGATGCCGCGGCGATTGCCGCTGCGCTGTTTGCCCCTCAGCTTGATCTGCGGCTGATGACCACGGTCGCCGGTAACGTCTCGGTGGAGAAAACCACCCGTAACGCCCTGCAACTGCTGCATTTCTGGAATACCGATGTTCCTCTGGCGCAGGGGGCTGCCAAGCCGCTGCTGCGTTCGTTACGCGACGCCGCTGATGTTCATGGCGAATCCGGTATGGAAGGCTATGATTTTGTCGGCCATGACCGACAGCCGCTGGCGAAACCGGCCTTTATCGCCATTCGTGACGCGCTGATGAGCGCCCCGGAACCGGTCACTCTGGTGGCGATTGGCCCGTTAACAAACATTGCGCTGCTGCTAATGCACTCTCCGGAATGTACGTTCAATATCCGCCGTTTGGTGATCATGGGCGGTTCTGCCGGGCGGGGGAACTTCACCCCTAATGCCGAATTTAATATTGCAGTCGATCCGGAAGCTGCCGCCTGTGTATTCCAGAGTGGAATTGAAATTGTGATGTGCGGGCTGGATGTCACTAATCAGGCCATGCTGACGCCGGAGTATCTGGCCGCATTACCCACCCTGAATCGTACCGGAAAGATGTTGCATGCCCTGTTCAGTCACTATCGCAGCGGAACAATGAGCACTGGCGTGCGGATGCACGACCTCTGCGCCATCGCCTGGCTGGTTCGCCCGGATCTGTTTACCGTCAAGCCGTGCTTCGTCGCGGTAGAAACGCAGGGGGAATATACCGCCGGAACAACCGTTGTGGATATTGAGGGACGGATGAACAGACCGGAAAACGCACAGGTCGCCCTCGATATCGATGTCGCTGGTTTTCAGCAATGGGTTGCAGACGTGCTGGCATTGGCTCCGTAAATTCAGGTGTATCAAACGGTATGGTGCGACTTATTCCGATGCATCATGCCTTTTACTGATATCTCACCCTGTTTATCATTAAATTCTAATTATCGACGTTTTTGGCTAGCGGTGCGGCAGCGCGCTGGTTAATCTGAAAACGATTTACGTAAAATTAACAAAAGAGAATAGCTATGCATGATGCACATATCCGCGTTGCCATCGCGGGAGCCGGTGGACGCATGGGACGCCAGTTGATTCAGGCGACACTGAGCATGGAAGGCGTCCAATTGGGCGCGGCGCTGGAGCGGGAAGGTTCCTCATTGCTGGGCAGTGATGCTGGTGAACTGGCGGGTGCCGGAAAGTGTGGTGTTACCGTACAAAGCAGCCTTGATACCATCAAAGACGATTTTGATGTCTTCATCGATTTTACCCGCCCGGAAGGGACGCTAACGCATCTGGCCTTTTGCCGCCAGCACGGCAAAAGCATGGTGATAGGTACGACTGGATTCGACGAGGCTGGTAAGCAGGCTATTCGCGACGCCGCTCAGGAGATCGGAATTGTGTTTGCGGCGAACTTTAGCGTGGGCGTCAACGTCATGCTGAAGCTTCTCGAAAAAGCGGCAAAAGTAATGGGCGACTACGCCGACATTGAAATTATTGAAGCGCACCATCGTCGTAAAGTGGATGCGCCGTCAGGTACGGCACTGGCGATGGGGGAAGCGATTGCCCATGCGCTGGACAAAGATCTTAAAGACTGCGCCGTCTACAGCCGGGAAGGCTATACCGGTGAGCGAGTACCCGGCACGATTGGTTTTGCTACCGTACGTGCGGGTGACATTGTGGGTGAACATACTGCGATGTTTGCCGATATTGGCGAGCGCGTTGAGATTACGCATAAGGCATCCAGCCGCATGACATTTGCTAACGGAGCCGTAAAATCGGCAATTTGGTTAAAATGCAAATCAAATGGCCTTTTTGATATGCGAGATGTGCTTAATTTAAATGATTTATAAGCATGAGTTACCCTTAGTGATGTGGTCATTGTAGTCATAATTTATTGATTACATAGGGCAATATTTTATTGCCCTTTTATTTTATTGGTTTGGTTATCTGTTTTTCATGAGTGGCTATAAATTTCGTGTTTTTGTCTTTGTTTATGTTGGTTTTATGTAAATTTTGACCAAATGGTCTACTTTTTTCATCTTGAACGCGTATTTCCATACTCTTTTCATCGCGCAAGCGTTTTCCGATACGACTTAGCTGATCTTTTTGCCTGTTAAATCGCACGATTTATCTCAGTGACGTAAAATAATAATAAAAATTCCCCTTTCAGGTAGACTTTTGTCTGGTCTGTCTCTAGAATGCCGCCGTTTGCCAGAAATACATGGGTAAGCAAATTTGCATTGATTCATGCAATCAAAATGAATTAATATGCAAATAAAGTGAGTGAATATTCTCTGGAGGGTGTTTTGATTAAGTCAGCGCTATTGGTTCTGGAAGACGGAACCCAGTTTCACGGTCGGGCCATAGGGGCAACGGGTTCGGCGGTTGGGGAAGTCGTTTTCAATACTTCAATGACCGGTTATCAAGAAATCCTCACTGATCCTTCCTATTCCCGCCAAATCGTCACTCTTACTTATCCCCATATCGGTAATGTCGGCACCAATGAAGCCGATGCAGAATCCTCTCAGGTACATGCGCAAGGCCTGGTCATTCGCGACCTGCCGCTGATTGCCAGCAACTACCGCAATACTGAAGACCTCTCTTCTTACCTGAAACGCCATAACATCGTGGCGATTGCCGATATCGATACCCGTAAGCTGACACGCCTGCTGCGTGAGAAAGGCGCTCAGAACGGCTGCATCATCGCCGGTGATAATCTTGATGCGACGCTGGCGTTAGAAAAAGCCAAAGCGTTCCCGGGGCTGAATGGTATGGACCTGGCGAAAGAAGTGACCACGGCTGAAACCTACGGCTGGACTCAGGGTAGCTGGACACTGGCAGGCGAACTGCCAGAAGCCAAAAAAGAAGATGAGCTGCCGTTCCACGTCGTTGCCTACGATTTTGGCGCCAAACGCAATATTCTGCGCATGCTGGTAGACCGCGGCTGCCGCCTGACGGTTGTCCCGGCGAAAACCTCTGCCGAAGACGTCCTGAAGCTGAATCCGGACGGCATTTTCCTCTCAAACGGCCCTGGCGACCCGGCTCCGTGTGATTACGCTATCGACGCGATTGAAAAATTCCTCCAGACCGAGATTCCGGTATTCGGTATCTGCCTGGGCCATCAGCTGTTAGCGCTGGCCAGCGGTGCGAAAACCATCAAGATGAAATTCGGTCACCACGGTGGTAACCACCCGGTGAAAGATATTGATAACAACGTGGTGATGATTACCGCGCAGAACCACGGTTTTGCGGTAGATGAAGCGACGCTGCCTGCTAACCTGCGTGTGACCCACAAATCGCTGTTCGATGGCACTCTGCAGGGAATTCACCGCACCGATAAACCGGCGTTTAGCTTCCAGGGACACCCGGAAGCCAGCCCAGGCCCGCACGATGCCGCGCCACTGTTCGATCACTTTATCGAACTTATCGAGCAATACCGTAAGACCGCTAAATAATCAGGAGCCGAGAAGACAATGCCAAAACGTACAGATATAAAAAGCATCCTGATCCTTGGCGCTGGTCCGATTGTAATCGGCCAGGCCTGCGAATTTGACTACTCCGGCGCACAGGCCTGTAAAGCCCTGCGTGAAGAGGGTTACCGCGTTATTCTGGTGAACTCTAACCCGGCGACCATCATGACCGACCCGGAAATGGCCGATGCCACCTACATCGAGCCGATTCACTGGGAAGTCGTACGCAAAATTATTGAGAAAGAACGTCCAGACGCCGTACTGCCAACCATGGGCGGTCAGACGGCGCTGAACTGCGCGCTGGAGCTGGAACGTCAGGGCGTGCTGGAAGAGTTCGGCGTCACCATGATTGGTGCTACCGCTGATGCAATTGATAAAGCCGAAGACCGCCGCCGTTTCGACGTGGCGATGAAGAAAATCGGCCTCGACACCGCACGTTCCGGTATTGCACACACCATGGAAGAAGCGCTGGCGGTTGCCGCTGACGTTGGTTATCCGTGCATCATCCGTCCAAGCTTCACCATGGGCGGCACCGGCGGCGGTATCGCTTACAACCGCGAAGAGTTCGAAGAGATTTGCGAGCGCGGCCTGGATCTTTCCCCAACCAAAGAGCTGCTGATTGACGAGTCGCTGATTGGCTGGAAAGAGTACGAGATGGAAGTGGTGCGTGATAAAAACGACAACTGCATCATCGTCTGCTCTATCGAAAACTTCGATGCCATGGGTATCCATACCGGTGACTCCATCACTGTAGCGCCTGCCCAGACGCTGACCGACAAAGAATACCAAATCATGCGTAACGCCTCGATGGCGGTACTGCGTGAAATCGGTGTTGAGACCGGCGGTTCTAACGTCCAGTTCTCGGTGAACCCGAAAGACGGTCGTCTGATCGTTATCGAAATGAACCCACGTGTCTCCCGCTCCTCGGCGCTGGCATCTAAAGCAACCGGCTTCCCAATTGCCAAAGTGGCAGCGAAACTGGCGGTGGGCTACACCCTCGATGAGCTGATGAACGACATCACCGGCGGCCGTACTCCGGCTTCCTTCGAACCGTCCATCGACTACGTCGTTACCAAGATTCCACGCTTTAACTTCGAAAAATTCGCCGGTGCGAACGACCGTCTGACCACCCAGATGAAATCTGTCGGTGAAGTGATGGCGATTGGCCGCACTCAGCAGGAATCCCTGCAGAAAGCGCTGCGCGGTCTGGAAGTCGGTGCAACCGGCTTTGACCCGAAAGTCAGCCTCGACGACCCGGAAGCCCTGACCAAAATTCGCCGCGAACTGAAAGACGCGGGTGCCGAGCGTATCTGGTACATCGCCGATGCCTTCCGTGCCGGCCTGTCTGTCGACGGCGTGTTTAACCTGACCAACATCGACCGCTGGTTCCTGGTGCAGATTGAAGAGCTGGTACGTCTGGAAGAGAAAGTGGCTGAAGTCGGTATCACCGGCCTCAACGCTGACTTCCTGCGCCAGTTGAAGCGCAAAGGCTTTGCCGATGCGCGTCTGGCTAAACTGGCCGGCGTACGCGAAGCGGAAGTTCGCAAACTGCGTGACCAGTACAACCTGCACCCGGTCTACAAACGTGTGGACACCTGCGCCGCAGAGTTCGCCACCGACACCGCCTACATGTACTCCACGTACGAAGACGAGTGCGAAGCCAACCCGTCCACCGACCGCGAAAAAATCATGGTCCTCGGCGGCGGCCCGAACCGTATCGGTCAGGGCATCGAGTTCGACTATTGCTGCGTACACGCCTCACTGGCGCTGCGCGAAGACGGTTACGAGACCATCATGGTCAACTGTAACCCAGAAACAGTTTCTACCGACTACGACACTTCTGACCGTCTGTACTTTGAGCCGGTGACGCTGGAAGACGTGCTGGAAATCGTGCGCATCGAGAAGCCGAAGGGCGTTATCGTGCAGTACGGCGGCCAGACCCCGCTGAAGCTGGCGCGTGCGCTGGAAGCCGCTGGTGTACCGGTTATCGGTACCAGCCCGGATGCTATCGACCGTGCAGAAGACCGCGAGCGCTTCCAGCATGCGGTTGACCGTCTGAAGCTGAAACAGCCGGCCAACGCCACCGTCACCGCGATTGAGATGGCGGTTGAGAAGGCGAAAGAGATTGGCTACCCGCTGGTGGTTCGCCCGTCCTACGTACTCGGCGGCCGCGCGATGGAAATCGTCTACGACGAAATCGACCTGCGTCGCTACTTCCAGACCGCCGTCAGCGTCTCCAACGATGCACCGGTACTGCTGGACCGCTTCCTTGACGACGCCATTGAAGTCGATGTCGACGCTATCTGCGACGGCGAAATGGTGCTGATTGGCGGCATCATGGAGCACATCGAGCAGGCAGGCGTTCACTCCGGTGACTCCGCGTGTTCTCTGCCAGCCTACACGCTGAGCCAGGAAATCCAGGACGTAATGCGCCAGCAGGTGCAGAAACTGGCCTTTGAACTGCAGGTACGTGGTCTGATGAACGTGCAGTTTGCGGTGAAAGACAACGAAGTCTACCTGATTGAAGTCAACCCACGTGCGGCACGTACC
This sequence comes from Citrobacter sp. GW821-FHT07H02, assembly GCF_059418505.1. Lineage (NCBI taxonomy): Bacteria > Pseudomonadati > Pseudomonadota > Gammaproteobacteria > Enterobacterales > Enterobacteriaceae > Citrobacter > Citrobacter sp. GW821-FHT07H02. The sequence goes on from NZ_JBWKPZ010000004.1 coordinate 63,420, forward strand.
GTACCGTTCGTCTCTAAAGCGACCGGTGTACCGCTGGCGAAGGTGGCGGCGCGCGTGATGGCAGGCCAGACTCTGGCACAGCAGGGCGTCACCAAAGAAATCATCCCACCGTACTACTCGGTGAAAGAAGTGGTGCTGCCGTTCAATAAATTCCCGGGCGTTGACCCGCTGTTAGGGCCAGAAATGCGCTCTACCGGGGAAGTGATGGGCGTCGGTCGCACCTTCGCAGAAGCGTTCGCGAAAGCACAGTTGGGCAGTAGCTCTACTATGAAGAAATCCGGTCGTGCATTGCTCTCTGTTCGCGAAGGCGACAAAGAGCGAGTAGTGGACCTGGCCGCAAAACTGCTGAAGCAGGGCTTTGAACTGGATGCCACCCACGGCACGGCGATTGTGCTGGGAGAAGCCGGTATTAACCCGCGTCTGGTGAACAAGGTGCATGAAGGTCGTCCGCACATTCAGGACCGTATCAAGAATGGCGAATACACCTACATCATCAACACCACCGCAGGTCGCCAGGCGATTGAAGACTCCAAACTGATTCGCCGCAGCGCGCTGCAGTATAAAGTGCATTATGACACCACGCTGAACGGCGGTTTCGCCACGGCGATGGCGTTAAATGCGGATGCTACCGAGAAGGTGACATCAGTGCAGGAAATGCACGCGCAGATTAAAAAATAATCTCGGCTGGCGGGGACTTACCCGCCTTCCGGCAAAACGGAATATTTGCCATTAATCTTAACGGTTCCTGAAAAGGAGCCGTTTTTTTTGGTCGGTAAGTTAATTCCAGGGCGTTTATATTTCTTTAATCATATTTACAATGTGACAAGCAAGATTTAGCTCACACTAATTAATCTTTAACTTGCATATTATCGCTGATATCCACGACTTTAATATGGCTAATGGCATTGCGTTAATTTGCGCCGACAGAGCCTGAGCAAGAATTTTAATTAGTGAAAATGGTGTGCCTATGTGTGAAGAATATGTTGAAAAACCACTTTATTTGTTAATTGCTGATTGGGTGATGGCGCAAAATCGTTGGGTTAGCGCCAAAGAGATCGCTAAGCATTTTGATATGGACCATTGCAAAGCGATTAATACGGTTTCTTATATTCTCTCTGAGGTTGGGGAAATAGCCTGCGAAACCAAGACAATTCCAAACCAACTTGAGGGGCGGGGATGTCAATGTCAGCGACTGGTGCGTATCAATAATATTGATGCTTCACTGTATACCCGCCTGGGTATCAGTGCGCAGACAAAAGTGGTCAGTCCGGTGAGCCGAACCTGTATGTCTGTACCGCCGAGGGAGCTCAATCGCGAACAAAAATGGCAGATGATGCTCTCTAAAAGCATGCGTCGTTAATCGTAATGGCCTGTTTGTCGGAGGGCGTCGTGAAACGCCTTATCCGGCAAACACTTTCACCTTTCTGAACAGCCAGACAGGCGCTGGCACCATCCGGCATGATTTACATTTCCGATTTTGGTTTTACTTCCGTGGTGCCTTTTAGCCGCGGCCGGTTTTCTTCTACCTGTGTTAACGGTTGTGTTTCATGTAGCGCGGTCCGACAGCGGACAGCAAGATCCTGATATTCCTTCGTATTGAGCCGCTTCCAGCGTAACTCCTCGTCCGTCACCGGGCGCAGAAAACGTGCGGGTGTGCCCACCAGTAGCTGGCGGGGAGCACCGGCAAATCCTGCTTTCACAAAACTCATTGCAGCGACGATGCTCTCTTCGCCAATCACTGCGCCGTCCATGATGACGCTGTTCATGCCGACCAGCGCGTCCCGCCCTACAATGCAACCGTGCAGAATCGCGCCGTGTCCAATGTGCCCATTCTCATGCACTATGGTGTCGGTGTCGCAATAGCCATGCATAATGCAGCCATCCTGGAGATTGGCGCCCGCTTCAAGGATCAGGCGGCCATAGTCGCCGCGCAGCGAAGCGTGTGGGCCGATATACACCCCGGCCCCAACAATCACATCCCCAATAAGCACGGCGCTGGGATGGACATACGCCTCTGGGTGTACCACCGGAATCAGGCCTTCAAAGGCGTAATAGCTCATAAATATTCCTTTATGTTTTTTGCAGGATGGCGGCATAAATGCCTTATCAGGCCTACGAACAGCACTCTTTGTAGGCCGGATAAGCGTCAGCGCCATCGGGCATTAACGCCCTTTCCAGACCGGGTCGCGTTTTTCTGCAAACGCCAGCGGCCCTTCGATGGCATCTTCGGAATGCAGTACGGCAGGGTAATGTTTTAGCGCGCCGCTGCGGATGTGGCGATAGCCTTCTTCAACCGGCATTTCGCTGGTGGCGCGGTAAATCTCTTTGAGCGCGGCGATGGCCAGCGGTGCGCTGTCTACCAGTTGTTGCGCCAGTTCGCGGGCGCTCTCCATGAGTTCAGACTGGCTCACGACGCGGTTCACGATCCCCCAGCGCAGTGCTTCTTCAGCATCCATGCGTCTGCCGGTCATCACCATTTCATTGACGATCGCAGGTGGTAGCAGTTTAGGCAGACGCAGTACGCCGCCGCTGTCTGGCACGATCCCCAGTTTGGCTTCCGGCAACGCGAAGCTGGCGTTTTCTGCGCAGACAATAAAGTCAGCCGCCAGTGCCAGCTCAAAACCACCGCCAAACGCATAGCCGTTAACGGCGGCAATGACCGGTTTGTCGAGGTCAAAGATTTCGGTCAAGCCAGCAAATCCGCCAGGACCAAAATCGGCATCTGGCGCTTCACCTTCAGCGGCGGCTTTCAGGTCCCAGCCGGCAGAAAAGAATTTTTCTCCGCCGCCAGTAATAATGGCCACGCGCAGCTCTGGATCGTCACGGAACTGGAGAAAAACCTCGCCCATTTCGAAACTGGTTTTGGCGTCGATGGCATTCGCTTTTGGCCTGTCCAGGGTAATTTCCAGAATGTGGCCGTTGCGGGTCAGATGTAATGATTCACTCATTTTTTCACTCCTTAATTATTTTTATTCCGTTACAGAGGCAGCACGGATCCTGCAAAGCGCTGCATCCATTTCGTCGTGATATTTTTCTGCGTGGGCTATTTCCCCACCGTGTGCGTTATTTCAGATTTTTTTTGATTATTTTTCCTGAACAATTGCGTGGCAAATCGGTTCGTATCTCCATAAAAGAGGGAACTTTAAATTTCGCCATATTCATTTCACAAAAACCGAAAAATTCATCTTCGCTTAACGTTTCCCCTTCATTAAGGACCACAAAGGCTTTAATCGCTTCATCGCGAATAGAATCTTTAATCCCGACGACAACGATGTCCTGAATCTTCGGGTGTGCGGAAATAATATTTTCCAGTTCAACGCAGGAGACGTTTTCCCCTCCGCGCTTGATCATGTTGCAGCGCCGGTCGACAAAGTAGAAAAAGCCTTCTTCGTCTCTGTAGCCGGAGTCACCGGTATGTAACCAGCCCTCTGGCTCCAGCGCTTTTGCGGTCGCATCCGGGCGGTCGTAATATTCTTTGAAAATGGTTTTCCCTGGGATGCCTTTGATACAGATTTCACCGGTCTCCCCCGGGGGAAGAGGGCGGTTGTTCTCATCACGAATTTCGGCTTCATAGCAAAAACCGACGCGCCCGATAGAGGGCCAGCGTCGCTTGTCTCCCGGTCTGTCGCCAATGATCCCAACAATGGTCTCCGTCATTCCGTAGGAGGTCAGCAGTCTGACGCCAAAGCGCGCAATGAAGTCATCTTTTTCCTGTACCGACAGGTTGAGGTAGAACATCACTTCGCGCAGGTGATGCTGCCGGTCTTGTGGCGATTCGGGTTGCACCATCAGCGTTCGGATCATCATCGGGATGCATTCGGTGACGGTGGCGCGGTATTTTCGTACCTGTTCCCAAAACGCGCGGGCGCTGTATTTCTCGAGCAATACAAAGGTACTGCCTACCGAGAACGCGGCCATTGCCGCCGTGCACTGACAGTCGATATGAAAAGCAGGCATCACCGTCAGGTAGATATCATCCTCGCGCAAGGCGCACTGCCAGGAGGAGTAGTAGCCTGCGAAACGTAAATTATAGTGGGTGATGACCACCCCTTTAGGGCGTGACGTGGTGCCAGAGGTGAACAGGATTTCGGCGGTATCGTCTGTACTGAGCGGCGGGGCATAACGAAGCGTGGTGGATTGCTGCTCTCTCAACTGCGTAAAGTTGATAACGCCATCGACCTTTGGAATGTCCTGCCCGATAAGACAAATGTGCGTAAGCGGATTGTCGTCATCCTGCTGAATTTGTTGGTACATCGGATAGAACTGGCTGCTGGTGACTAACAGCTGGGCCTGGCTACTTTGCAAAATCCAGGTGCTTTCTTCCCGCAGTAGTCGGGCATTAATTGGCACCATGACAGCCCCAATTTTTGCCAGTCCGAACCAGCAGAAGATAAATTCCGGACAGTTATCCAGATGCAGTGCAACCTTATCGCCCTTTCGAATACCTAACGAATGGAACAGGTTTGCTGTACGGTTGATTTCCTCATTCAGCGAGGCATAACTGAATTGCTGTACGATGCCCTCGCTGGACTCGAAAATGAGCGCCATTTTATCATCATAGACGTCCGCAAGGTCGTCCCACATCTGACGTAAGTTTTGTCCGCCAACGATATCCATTGCACCTCTATCCATTTTTCACCGTGATGGCGCTAACTGGCAAAGCCAGCCAGCGCGACCGCGTTTAGTTCTCAACTTTGGCCAGACCTTTGCCGACCAGCTCTTTAATGTCTGCTTCGCTATAACCGATATTTTTAAGAATGGCGGCGGTATCCATGCCGTGTGAAGGCATGCCTCGCCAGATTTTCCCAGGGTTGTTTTTGAATTTCGGCATCACGTTCGGCCCTTTACAGGTGCGACCGTCTATCGTTTGCCACTGGGTGATGGATTCACGGGCAACGTATTGCGGGTTGTCTTCCAGTTCCGGGATAGTCAGTACTTTTGCACAAGCGATATTCAACTCGGCAAAACGTTCCTGCACCTCGGCGATGGTGTGCGTTGCCAGCCAGGCATCCAGTTTTTCTTCCACTAAGGGTCCATACGGACATTCGACGCGGTGAATCAGCTGCGTGCCTTCCGGGACTTCTGGCGTCCCCAGGATGTGCGCGAGGCCAATATCTTTAAAGCATTCGTTAATTTGGGTAATGCCGACCAGCTCCATGACGATATAGCCGTCCGCGCATTTATAGAGTCCGCACCCGGCGTAATAGGGGTCTTTGCCTTTGGTCATTCGCGGGCAAACTTCACCGCCGTTGAAGTGATCCATCATGAAGTACTGCCCCATGCGCAACATGACTTCGTACATGGCGATATCAATACTTTCGCCTTTACCGGTTTCACGCACTTTGTGCAGTGCCGCCAGCGCTGCGGTGGTCGCGGTCATGCCGGAAAAATAGTCCGCCGTGTAAGGGAAGGCAGGCATCGGCTGATCGACGTCGCCGTTTTGAATCAGGTAGCCGCTGAAGGCCTGGGCGATGGTGTTGTACGCCGGAAGGTTGGTGTACTCCTCGGTACCGTACTGGCCAAAACCGGAAAGATGGGCGATAACCAGCTTCGGGTTATGCTCCCAGAGCACTTCATCGGTGATCCCCCGACGGGCAAATGCCGGACCTTTACTGGCTTCAATGAAGATATCGGTGGTTTCCATGAGTTTAAGAAACGCTTCCCGGCCTTCATCTTTGAAAATGTTCAGGGAAAGAGCGTGCAGATTACGACGTGAAAGTTGTGGATAGTTGGGCTGGACGCGGATCGTATCGGCCCAGGCAACGTTTTCAATCCAGATGACTTCCGCGCCCCACTCGGCAAACATTTGCCCGGCGAACGGTCCAGCGATTTCAATCCCGGAGAAGACAACCCTCAACCCGGTAAGTGGCCCAAAGGTGGGCATCGGTAAATGCTCGGTCATGATATGGCTCCTGCTGCATGTTGCCGGACAGCGACGTAAACGCCTTATCCGGGCAACAAAAACGTAGGCCCGGTAAGCGAAGCGCTACCGGGCATTCCATTTAGCGATATTGTTTCAGTACTGCACGACCCAGCGTCAGGATCTGCATTTCGTCAGAACCGCCGGATACACGGTCAACGCGCAGGTCACGCCAGAAACGCGTGATACGGTGGTTGCCCGCAATCCCCACGCCGCCCAACACCTGCATAGCACTGTCCACAACTTCAAACGCAGCATTGGCGCAGAAGTACTTACACATCGCGGCATCACCGGAGGTGATGGTGCCGTTATCGCTCTTCCATGCTGCTTCAAACAGCATGTTTTTCATGGAGTTTAATTTAATCGCCATGTGAGCGAATTTTTCCTGAATCAGCTGGAAGCGGCCGATAGTTTCGCCAAACTGCACACGCTGATTCGCATAGCGCGCGGCATCTTCAAAGGCGCACATCGCGGTACCGTAGTTGGTTAAGGCCACCAGGAAACGTTCGTGATCGAACTCTTCTTTTACGCGGTTAAAGCCATTACCTTCACGACCGAACATGTCTTTCTCTTCCAGTTCGACGTCGTCAAAGTTGATTTCACAGCAGCTGTCCATGCGCAGACCGAGCTTCTCAAGTTTGTTAACTTTGATGCCCGCTTTGCTCATATCGACACACCATTCGGTATAAACTGGTTTGTCCGGAGAGGCGGCGTCTCGTGCCATTACCACAACGTAAGGGGTATAGGCGCTACTGGTGATAAAGCACTTACTGCCGTTAAGATAAACCTTACCATTTTTGCGTGTATAAGTAGTTTTTAAACTGCCAACATCTGATCCCGCTCCCGGTTCTGTGATGGCGGAGTTCCACATTTGCTTCCCGGTCCCCTGGAAAGCCATGATCTTATCGATCTGCTCCTGGGTTCCTTCGCGCAGGAAGGTGTTAAACCCGCCTGGAAGCTGGTACAGAACATACGTTGGCGCGCCCAGGCGTCCCAGTTCCATCCAGACCGCTGCGACGGTGACAAAACCGGCTTCCAGTCCGCCGTGTTCTTCCGGGATCAGCAGGCTATCAATGCCCATATCCGCCAGTGCTTTTACAAAACGTTCTGGATAGACGCTGTCGCGATCGCACTCGGCAAAATACGCTTCCCAGTTTTCACTGGCCATCAGTTCACGAATACCGGCGACAAACAGTTCCTGCTCGTCATTTAAATTAAAATCCATCTTCCAACCTCTTGATATATTGGGGTTAAAGTTACTTGTCTTTCCAGTGCACTTTGGCGTCTTTAATAAAGGACAGCGTCACCATGATATTGACGAAGAACAACGGACAGCCGCCGGCGATAATGGCGGTTTGAATCGGTTTCAGCCCACCAAGCGCCAGCAGTACGATACCGATGATGCCAACCAGCACTGACCAACCGATGCGAATCAGCAGAGGCGGTTCTTCGCCGTCGCGTACTTCGCGGCAGGTCGACATTGCCAGGGTGTAAGAACAGGCGTTAATCAGTGTTACCGTGGCGATAAAGCAGAGGATAAAGAATCCCCACATCGTGGCGGTACTGAACGGCAGTGCGGCCCAGGTTTCGATGATGGCGCGCGCCACACCGTGCTGTTCGATCAACTGCGGAATATTGAGAATGTTTTTGTCCATCAGCAGCAGGGTGTTACTGCCGAGAACGGTCCACAGGATCCAGGTAGATGCGGTCAGACCCAGCACCATCCCGAAGCACAATTCACGAACGGTACGTCCACGGGAAATACGGGCGAGGAAGATACTCATCTGGATGGCGTAGATAACCCACCAGGCCCAGTAGAAGACCGTCCAGCCTTGCGGGAAGCCGCCTTTGCCGATGGCATCGGTATAAAACAGCATGCGTGGGAGATACATCAGCAGCATGCCGACGGAATCAGTGAAGTAGTTCATGATGAAGCTGGCGCCGCTGACAATAAACACCCAGCCCAACATCAGGAAACTCAAATAACTACGTACGTCACTGGCGATTTTCACCCCTTTTTGCAGACCACAGGCGACGCAAATCGCGTTCAGGATGATCCAACAGGTGATGATGATGGCGTCCAGTTGCAGGGTGTGCGGAATGCCAAACAACCACTGCATACACTCTGTGACCAGCGGTGTCGCCAGACCCAGACTGGTACCCATCGCGAAGATCAGTGCCACCAGATAGAAGTTATCAACGATGGTCCCGAATAAGCCTTTTGCGTGTTTCTCTCCGACCAGCGGCACCAGCGTTGAGCTGGGGCGAATAACGTCCATTTTGCGAACAAAGAAAAAGTAAGCGAACGCGACGGAGAGGAAGCTATAGGTTGCCCACGGTAACGGTCCCCAGTGGAACAAGCTGTAGGCAAGGCCGAGCTCTTTCGCGCCCGTGGAATTCGCCGCAAGGGCAAACGGCGGTGTCGAGATGTAGTAGTAAATCTCAATCGAACCCCAGAATAAGACGGCGGCTGAGGTACAGGAGGCAAACATCATAAAAATCCAGCTGGTGGTGCTGAATTCCGGTGCTTCATCGCCTAATTTCTTTTTGGCATAGGGGCCAAAAACCAGCCAGAACCAACCAAAAAGCATAACGATCATGTACCATTCGAATGCCCAACCCCAGACATTCGTGACGTAACTAAATACGGCGTTAATAACGACATTTGCCGCATCAAGATCGCGAACGGTTAACCAACATAGTATTCCAACAATTATTAAGGGCGGAAAAAAAACCTTTGGTTCAATTCCAGACTTTTTCTTTTCATTTTTCATGAGTTAATTCCAGTGTCAAAACAAAATTTATTTTGTGTTCCCGGATGTTATTTATTGTTTGTTTTTTGTAATAATAATTTAATGATTTATTAACCTCGGGGACGCGTTGGAAAGTACTTCATAATGGGTATTCAGCCCTCTGTGTACTGTTACCTGCGTCACACTTTTATACCGGGTGATTTTTGGCGATTATTTGTTTGTTTTTGATTTAAAATCAAATGCTTATGTGTGATTTTTTTACTTTTTTAACTCTCTGGCATTCAATATTGGTGATCAACAAAACAATATTGAAAGTTTTGGGCTTTGATGTCTGCTTTCAATATTGGTGAGGGACTTAACATTATTGAAAGTTGAAAATATCAGTGTGTGACATTTTCAATATTGGTGATTAATGTTTTATTTCCGAATTAAAGAGCGTGGTATCTGTATATTTAACACTGCCGATATGAACGACGTTTCCTTCATGATTTCTGGAGATGCAATGAAGATAATTACTTGCTACAAGTGCGTACCTGATGAACAGGATATTGTAATTAATAATGCTGATGGATCATTAGATCTCAGCAAAGCGGATGGCAAAATCAGCCAATATGATCTGAATGCGATCGAAGCTGCTTGTCAGTTAAAACAGCAGGTTGGTGAGGCTCAGGTTATTGCGCTCAGCGTGGGCGGCAAAGCGCTGACTAACGCCAAAGGGCGTAAAGATGTGCTTTCCCGTGGTCCTGATGAACTGATCGTGGTGATTGACGACCAGTTTGAACAGGCGTTACCGCAGCATACGGCTGCCGCGCTGGCTGCCGCCGCGAAAAAATCCGGCTTTGATCTGATTGTCTGTGGCGATGGTTCTTCTGACCTTTATGCACAGCAGGTGAGCCTGCTGGTAGGCGAAACGCTGCAGATCCCCGCCATTAATGGCGTCAGCAAGATCCTCTCGCTGGCGGATAACACCCTCATGGTGGAACGTGAGTTGGAAGATGAAATCGAAACCCTGAGCATTCCCCTTCCTGCGGTGGTGGCCGTTTCTACCGACATTAACACTCCGCAGATTCCGTCCATGAAAGCCATTCTTGGCGCGGCCAAAAAACCGGTTCAGGTTTGGTCATCTGCGGATATCGGATTCAATGCGGTTGACGCTTATTCCGCTCAACAGGTTGCTGCGCCGAAACAGCGCGAACGTCAGCGCATCGTCATTGAAGGCGATGGTGAAGAACAGATCGCCGCGTTTGCCGATCATCTGCGCAAAATTATTCGTTAAAAGGGGATGTTATGAGCAAGTTTTCCAGTGTCTGGGTATTCAGCGATACCCCTTCTCGCCTGCCGGAACTGATGGGTGGCGCACAGGCTTTAGGTGAACAGATTAATGCGTTTGTGCTTAACGATACTGATGGCGTAACGGCGTTTCAGTCCGGCGCACATCATGTCTGGCAACTGAGCGGTAAGCCCGATGACCGCATGATGGAAGATTATGCCGACGTGATGGTGCAAACCATTCGTCAGCAAAGCGAGGCGGGAGTGGTGCTGCTGCCTAATACCCGTCGCGGCAAACTGCTGGCGGCAAAGCTGGCGTTTCGTTTGTCAGCCGCCGTCTCCAACGACGCGAGCGCGGTAGAGCAAAAAGAGGGGCGTGCGGCCGTTAAACATATGGTCTATGGCGGTCTGGCCATTGGTGAAGAGACGATCGCGTCGCCATTTGCTGTTATCACGCTCAGCAGCGGCACGTTTGAGGCCGCGGCTCAGGATGCCTCTCTGAGTGGGACTGCGCAGGTTGTACAGTGGCAGTCACCTGAGATTGCGGTGACCCGCACGGCAACACTGGCGCGTCAAAGCAACAGCGTTGATCTCGACAAAGCGCGCCTGGTGGTCAGCGTTGGACGAGGTATCGGCAGCAAAGAGAATATTTCCCTTGCGGTCGCACTGTGCGAAACCATTGGCGCGGAGCTGGCTTGCTCCCGTCCGGTGGCGGAAAACGAAAAATGGATGGAGCACGAGCGTTATGTCGGGATCTCCAACCTGATGCTTAAGCCAGACCTGTATCTGGCGGTCGGGATTTCCGGGCAAATTCAGCACATGGTAGGGGCGAACGGCTCACAAACCATTTGCGCCATTAACAAAGATAAAAATGCCCCGATATTCCAATACGCTGATTACGGCATTGTCGGCGATGTCATGAAGATCCTGCCAGCGCTCACGAGCGCGTTAGCACGCTGATCCACCAGGCAGGGCCGGATCCCGGCCCTGCCATCGACAGGTTAATCTGGAGTTCTTATGTCCGAAGATATCTTTGATGCCATCATCGTGGGAGCAGGGCTGGCCGGTTCGGTTGCGGCGCTGGTGCTCGCCCGTGAAGGGGCACAGGTGTTAGTTATCGAGCGCGGCAATTCCGCAGGTGCGAAGAATGTCACCGGTGGGCGTATTTATGCCCATAGTCTTGAACGCATTCTCCCTGGGTTTGCTGAACAGGCCCCCGTCGAACGTGTGATTACCCACGAAAAACTCGCCTTTATGACGGATAAAGGGGCGATGACGGTGGATTATTTCAACGGTGAAGACGCCGCACCTTCACAAGTCTCTTATTCCGTACTGCGCAGTAAATTTGATGCCTGGCTCATGGAACAGGCGGAAGAAGCGGGTGCGCAGCTGATCACCGGCATCCGCGTCGATAACGTCGTTAAGCGCGACGGGAAAGTGGTGGGTGTAGAAGCCGATGGCGATATTCTCGAAGCGAAGGTCGTTATCCTTGCCGACGGGGTGAATTCTCTGTTGGCGGAACAGCTGGGCATGGCAAAACGCGTTGAAGCAGAACACGTTGCGGTCGGGGTAAAAGAGCTTATCGAATTACCTAAATCGGTGATTGAAGATCGCTTCCAGCTGCAGGGCAACGAAGGGGCTGCCTGTCTGTTTGCGGGATCGCCAACCGACGGCCTGATGGGCGGCGGTTTCCTCTATACCAATGAAACAACCATTTCTCTGGGACTGGTGTGTGGCCTTCATCATCTGAAAGACGCCAAAAAATCGGTTCCACAAATGCTGGAAGACTTTAAACAACACCCGGCAGTCGCGCCGCTCATTGCAGGCGGCAAGATGGTCGAATACGCTGCGCACGTCGTTCCTGAGGCCGGAATGAACATGCAGCCTGAGCTGGTAGGTGACGGCGTGTTGATTGCCGGTGATGCCGCCGGAATGTGTATGAACCTGGGCTTTACTATTCGCGGTATGGATCTGGCGGTATCAGCCGGTGAAGCCGCCGCGAAAACAGTGCTCTCTGCCATGCGTAGCAACGATTTCAGCAAGCAAGGACTGGCGGAATATCATCAGCATCTGGACAACGGCCCGATGCGTGATATGCGCATGTACCAGCGTTTACCTGCATTCCTCGACAACCCGCGCATGTTTACGCAATACCCTGAAATGGTGGTCGGCATTGCGCGCGATCTCTTCACCATTGATGGCAGCGCGCCAGTGCCGATGCGTAAAAAAATCCTGCGCCATGCCAAGAAAGTCGGCTTTATCAATCTGATGAAGGACGGCATTAAAGGAGTAACCGCATTATGACTTCTTCCGTCAATGTAGACGTCAAACTGGGCGTTAATAAATTCAATGTGGATGAAGAGAACCCACACATCATTCTGAAAACTGACCCCGATAAACAGGCGCTGGAAGTTCTGATCAAGGCCTGCCCTGCGGGATTGTATAAAAAACAGGATGACGGTAGCGTACGTTTTGATTATGCAGGGTGTCTTGAATGCGGCACCTGCCGGATCCTCGGTTTGGGGACGGCGCTGGAAAAGTGGGAATACCCGCGTGGCACCTTTGGCGTGGAGTTTCGTTACGGCTGAGCCCGATGCCGGGTAGCGCTTACGCGCATCCGGCCAACTAAAATATGCAGTTTTTTGGCCGGATAAGACGTTTCTCGTCGCCATCCGGCAATATTGCCGATGAAACAGGAAATAGCCATGCAGCAGCCCAGGAATTTTGATGACCTCAAATTCTCATCTATTCACCGCCGTATCATGCTGTGGGGAAGCGGTGGGCCTTTTCTGGATGGATATGTACTCGTCATCATCGGCGTTGCCCTGGAGCAATTGACCCCGACATTGGGCCTGGATGCCGAGTGGATCGGTATGCTCGGCGCCGCGACGCTGGCTGGGCTGTTTGTCGGTACTTCGCTGTTTGGCTATATTTGCGACAAGGTCGGACGTCGCAAAATGTTCCTTATCGATATCGTCGCCATTGGGGTGATATCGGTGGCGACCATGTTTGTCTCTACACCGTTTGAACTGCTCATCATGCGCGTGCTGATTGGGATTGTGATAGGCGCAGATTATCCCATCGCCACCTCGATGATCACCGAGTTTTCCAACACTCGCCAGCGGGCGTTTTCCATCGGTTTTATTGCCGCCATGTGGTATGTGGGCGCGACCTGCGCCAATCTGGTCGGTTACTGCTTATATGACGTTGAAGGCGGCTGGCGCTGGATGCTTGGCAGCGCTGCGATTCCGTGCCTTATCATCCTGATTGGCCGTTTTGACCTCCCGGAGTCCCCGCGATGGCTGCTACGCAAAGGGCGGGTGGAAGAGTGCCAGAAGATGATGATCAAACTGTTTGGCGAACCCGTCGTTTTTGATGATGAACCGCCTAAGGAAACCCGCTTCCTGCAGTTGTTCAACCGCCGCCATTTTCCGTTTGTGCTTTTCGTGGCGGTTATCTGGACCTGCCAGGTGATCCCGATGTTTGCCATCTACACCTTTGGTCCGCAGATAGTCGGGTTGCTCGGCTGGGAGCAGGGGCGGAGTGCGGCATTAGGAAACGTGGTGATCAGCCTCTTCTTTATGCTGGGCTGTGTTCCGGCCATGTTCTGGCTGAACAGCATCGGTCGCCGCCCGTTGCTTATCGGCAGCTTTGCGATGATGACGTTCGCCCTGGCGCTGCTTGGGTTTATCCCCAATTTAGGGATCGGTCTGGTGGTGGTGGCGTTTGCGGTCTATGCGTTTTTCTCCGGTGGGCCGGGTATTTTGCAATGGCTTTACCCCAACGAGCTGTTTCCCACTGACATTCGCGCTTCTGCGGTCGGTGTGATCATGTCGCTCAGCCGTATCGGGACGGTGGTCTCCACCTGGGCGTTACCGATTTTCATCACCCGCTACGGAATTAATAACGTGATGCTGATTGGGGCACTGATTTCGCTGATAGGTCTGGTTGTCTCCGTCATGTTTGCCCCGGAAACGCGTGGCCTGACGCTGTTGCAGACAGGGAATATGAAAATTCGCGGTAAGCCATAAGCGGCCGGAACCACTCGTTCAGAATTCTCATCCTGACCGCTCAAGAATATTGACTATAAGCCTGGTGAATAACTGACTACACTCTGTGGTAAAAGAGTGTCGCAAAATAACAGGCTAATCATGATTCTTATCATTTACGCGCATCCCTATCCGCACCATTCGCATGCGAATAAGCGGATGCTCGAACAGGCAAGGACGCTGGACGGTGTAGAAATTCGCTCTCTTTACCAGCTCTATCCCGACTTCAATATCGATATCGCCGCAGAACAGGAAGCGCTATCCCGCGCTGACCTGGTCATCTGGCAACACCCGATGCAGTGGTACGGCGTTCCCCCCTTGCTTAAACTCTGGATGGATAAAGTCCTTTCTCACGGCTGGGCCTATGGGCACGGCGGAACCGCGCTTCGCGATAAACACCTGATGTGGGCCGTCACCACGGGCGGCGGCGAAAGCCATTTTGATATTGGCTCACACCCGGGGTTTGACGTGCTTTCTCAACCTCTGCAGGCCACTGCAATTTACTGCGGATTGACCTGGCAGCCGCCGTTTGCTGTGCATTGCACCTTTATTTGCGATGACGAAACGTTGCAGGCGCAGGCGCGTCACTACAAGCAGCGGTTGATGGAATGGCAGGAGGCGCACAATGGATAGTCACACGCTAATACAGGCGTTAATTTATCTGGGTTCTGCGGCGCTGATTGTGCCGATTGCTGTGCGGCTTGGCTTAGGGTCGGTGCTGGGGTATCTCATTGCCGGATGCATTATCGGCCCCTGGGGATTACGCCTGGTGACAGACGCCGAATCTATCCTGCATTTTGCTGAGATTGGCGTGGTGCTGATGCTGTTTGTTATCGGCCTTGAGCTGGATCCGCAGCGTTTGTGGAAACTGCGGGCCTCTGTGTTTGGCGGCGGCGCTTTGCAGATGGTGGTTTGTGGCGGCCTGATTGGGCTGTTCTGTATGTTCCTCGGTCTGCGCTGGCAGGTTGCAGAGCTGATTGGTATGACGCTGGCGCTCTCCTCGACGGCCATCGCCATGCAGGCGATGAACGAACGTAATCTGACGGTTTCCCAAATGGGGCGTAGCGCCTTTGCGGTGCTGCTGTTCCAGGATATCGCGGCGATTCCGCTGGTGGCGATGATTCCCTTGCTGGCGGCCAGCGGTGCAGCCACGACTCTGGGGGCGTTTGCGCTTTCTGCATTAAAAGTCGCAGGTGCTCTGGTGTTGGTGGTGTTGCTGGGGCGCTATGTTACGCGTCCGGCGCTGCGTTTTGTGGCTCGCTCAGGCCTGCGGGAAGTCTTCAGCGCCGTGGCGCTGTTCCTTGTTTTCGGCTTCGGATTGCTGCTGGAAGAGGTGGGGCTCTCAATGGCAATGGGCGCGTTTCTGGCTGGCGTGCTGCTGGCGAGTTCAGAATACCGACATGCGCTGGAAAGCGATATTGAGCCGTTTAAAGGGCTATTGCTGGGGCTATTTTTCATTGGCGTCGGCATGTCGATCGATTTTGGCACGCTGATTGATAACCCGCTGCGTATCGTCATTCTGCTGGTGGGATTCCTGGTCATTAAAATGGGTATGCTGTGGCTGATTGCCCGACCATTGCAGGTTCCGAACAAACAACGTCGCTGGTTTGCCGTATTATTAGGGCAGGGGAGTGAATTTGCGTTTGTGGTGTTTGGGGCGGCGCAAATGGCGAATGTGCTGGATCCTGAATGGGCCAAAGCGCTGACGCTGGCGGTGGCACTCTCTATGGCGGCGACGCCGATTTTGCTGGTGCTGCTGACCCGGATGGAAAAATCCGCGGCCGAAGAAGAACGTGAAGCTGATGAAATTGATGAAGAACAACCGCGGGTGATCATCGCCGGGTTCGGGCGCTATGGTCAGATAACCGGTCGTTTGCTGTTGTCGAGCGGGGTGAAAATGGTCGTCCTCGATCACGACCCTGACCATATTGAGACGCTGCGTAAATTTGGTATGAAGGTGTTTTACGGCGATGCGACGCGCATGGATTTGCTGGAATCTGCGGGGGCTGCAAAAGCAGAGGTGTTAATTAACGCCATTGACGATCCGCAAACCAGTCTTGAGCTGACTGAAATGGTGAAGACCCATTTCCCCAGTCTGCAAATTCTTGCCCGCGCCCGCGATGTCGATCACTACATTCGTTTGCGACAGGCCGGGGTGGAGATGCCGGAACGTGAAACCTTTGAAGGCGCGTTAAAGACCGGGCGTCTGGCGCTGGAAAGTTTAGGATTAGGCCGTTATGAAGCGCGTGAGCGCGCGGACTTGTTCCGCCATTTCAATACGCAAATGGTTGAAGAGATGGCAATGGGGGAAAATGACGCAAATGCCCGCGCGGCCGTCTACAAACGCACCAGTGCAATGCTGAGTGAAATCATCACCGAAGATCGCGAACATTTGTCTTTAATTCAACGCCATGGCTGGCAAGGCACGGATGAAGGTAAACATACGGGCGACGTTGCCGATGAGCCGGAAGTGAAACCGTCAGCATAAGGTAAAAAATGTGATGTTCTGCAAACTTTACTGCTAATTGACTGTTTTTAAAATACTGTAAGGCTGGCACTCCACTTTAAATCAGTGGGGTCGCCAGCAGAACGGAAAATTTTCGTGCTCATCTTCTTTCCGCCAGTCGACGAAAGATTACGCTTTCCGTATAGTGGCGACAATTTTTTTGCATCCGGGAATTATTCAATGATCAGTCTGATTGCGGCGTTAGCGGTAGATCGCGTTATTGGCATGGAAAACGCCATGCCGTGGAACCTGCCTGCCGATCTCGCCTGGTTTAAACGTAACACGTTAAACAAGCCTGTCATTATGGGACGTCACACCTGGGAATCCATCGGTCGACCGCTGCCAGGGCGTAAGAATATCGTTATCAGCAGCCAGCCAGGCACTGACGATCGTGTGCAGTGGGTGACCTCTATTGACGACGCGGTGGCAGCCTGTGGTGATGCGCCAGAGATTATGGTGATTGGCGGTGGCCGTGTTTACGAGCAGTTCTTGCCGAAAGCGCAAAAGCTGTATCTGACGCACATTGATGCCGAAGTTGAAGGGGATACGCATTTCCCGGACTACGAGCCTGATGACTGGGAATCGGTATTCAGTGAGTTTCATGACGCCGACGAGCAGAACTCACACAGCTACTGCTTCGAAGTTCTGGAACGCCGGTAAGACTGATAAGCGACGCGTTATCAGAGAATCAGGCGCAGAGTGCCGGATGACGACGCTGACGCGTCTTATCCGGCCTGTATTCCTGTTGCGCGATTACGACGCCACCGCTTCATGTCCGCCAGGATTTCGGTGGCGGTTTGATGGCTGCACAAAATATTTTTTATCTTCCCAACGCAGGCAGGTTAAGTCACCGCCCCAGCAGCATCCTGTATCCAGCCCGTAAATACCCTCTGGCGTGCCTCTTCCTTCCAGTGAGGCCCAGTGTCCGAAAGCAATGCTGTACGCTTCGCTAACCGGTCCCGGAATGGCAAACCAGGGCTTCAGCGGCGCCGGTGCGTTTTCCGGTGACTCTTTGCTGTACATATCCAGTTGACCGTTCGGAAAACAGTAGCGCATGCGGGTAAACGCGTTGGTGATAAAACGCAGCCGCGCCAGCCCTGTTAACTCCGGTGTCCAGTTGTTTGGCATATCGCCGTACATTGAGTCCAGAAAGAAAGGGTAAGAGTCGCTGGATAAGACCGCTTCGACATCGCGTGCGCACTCTTTGGCGGTGTGTAGATCCCACTGTGGTGTGATGCCCGCGTGGGCCATGACCAGTTTCTTCTCTTCATCAACCTGTAATAGCGGCTGACGACGCAACCAATTGAGCAGTTCGTCTGCATCTGGCGCTTCCAGCAGCGGGGTAAGTCTGTCTTTGGGTTTATTGCGACTGATGCCAGCAAAGACGGCCAGCAAATGAAGGTCGTGATTGCCCAGCACTAAGCGAACGCTGTCACCCAGTGATTTAACGTAGCGCAGCACATCCAGAGAACCGGGACCACGGGCGACCAGATCGCCCGTCAACCATAAGGTGTCATTCCCTGGGGTAAATTCTACTTGTTCTAACAATGCGATCAGTTCGTCGTAGCAACCGTGAACGTCGCCAATGAGGTATGTTGCCATCGCTCTAGTTTTAATGAATGAGTGTAGGAACAGCGAGTCGAAATACGGGGATATCGATCGTAAAGGCGACGCCATTTTCGTCGATCATTTCGTAATGACCCTGCATGGTGCCCAGCGGCGTTTCAATGACGGCACCGCTGGTATACTGATATTCTTCACCAGGCGCGATGTGTGGCTGTACGCCAACCACACCTTCACCCTGTACTTCAGTTTCACGGCCATGACCATTGGTAATCAGCCAGTAGCGACCTAACAGCTGTACTGGCGCTCGCCCCAAATTGCGGATGGTCACGGTATATGCAAAGACGTAACGTTCATCATCAGGTGCGGACTGCGCCTCAATATAGACGCTTTGTACCTGAATACACACTCGGGGCGAATTGATCATGCTTAACTCTCCTTCGACGGCGGGTTCTCTGACAGATAGTTCGCCATCTTGCAGTATTGCGCGACAGAAATATTCTCTGCCCGCATTGCCGGGTCAACGCCCAGTTCGATCAGCAGCTCAACGCTAAACAAATTACCGAGGCTGTTGCGAATCGTTTTGCGACGCTGGTTAAAGGCTTCGGTAGTAATACGGCTCAGTACGCGAACATCTTTGACCGGATGCGGCATCGTTGTATGCGGTACCAGACGTACGACGGCAGAATCCACTTTAGGCGGCGGTGTGAAGGCCGATGGCGGCACTTCAAGAACCGGGATCACCTGACAGTAATACTGCGCCATGACGGTTAATCGACCATACGCTTTACTGTTTGGTCCTGCAACCAGACGGTTCACAACCTCTTTTTGCAGCATAAAGTGCATGTCAGCAATGGCATCAGTATAGCTAAAGAGATGGAACATCAACGGTGTGGAGATGTTGTAGGGCAGGTTGCCAAACACACGCAGCGGCTGCCCCATTTTTTCGGAAAGCTCGCCAAAATTCATGGTCATGGCATCTTGCTGATAAATCGTCAGCTTCGGCCCCAGGAACGGGTGTGTTTGCAGACGTGCAGCCAGATCGCGGTCGAGTTCGATGACCGTGAGCTGATCCAGGCGTTCGCCTACCGGCTCCGTCAGTGCTGCCAGTCCAGGACCGATTTCGACCATGGCCTGACCTTTCTGCGGGTTGATAGCAGAAACGATACTGTCGATCACAAACTGATCGTTGAGAAAGTTTTGCCCGAAGCGTTTACGGGCTAAGTGGCCCTGATGGACTCTATTATTCATTGAGTATTAACAATCATTTTGATGGCGAGATTAAGCGCCGTAATAAAACTGCCGACATCGGCTTCTCCACGACCCGCGAGTTCAAGCGCGGTGCCGTGATCAACAGATGTGCGAATAAAGGGTAGGCCCAACGTGATATTCACGCCGCGCCCAAAGCCCTGGTATTTTAGCACGGGAAGACCCTGATCGTGGTACATTGCCAGAACAGCATCGGCACTATCGAGGTATTTAGGCTGAAATAGCGTATCGGCGGGCAGTGGGCCGCTTAAAAGCATACCCTGCGCACGTAGCGCATCCAGCACCGGAATGATCGTATCGATCTCTTCCGTTCCCATATGACCGCCTTCTCCGGCATGCGGATTCAAACCACATACCAGAATATGCGGATCGGTCAGGCCAAATTTCAGGCGCAGGTCGTGATGCAAAATACCGATCACCTCTTGCAGCAGGGCAGGCGTAATCGCATCGGCAACGGCTCTGAGCGGCAGATGCGTGGTGACCAGCGCAACGCGAAGTTCTTCGGTTGCCAGCATCATGACCACTTTCTTTGCCTGTGAGCGTTCTTCTAAAAACTCCGTGTGTCCGGTAAATGGCACGCCAGCATCATTAATGATGCCTTTGTGAACCGGGCCGGTCACCAGCGCCGCAAATTCGCCCTGCAGACAACCATCGCAGGCGCGAGCCAGCGTATCCACCACATACTGCCCATTTTCGACCGCCAACTGACCTGCTGAGACCGATGCACGCAGTGCGACAGGCAAGAGGGTCAGCGTGCCTGCTGACTGGGGCCTGGCTGGAGAGTGGGGCGAATAAGGGAGTAGTGTGAGCGGTAAACCGAGCATGGCTGCTCGGTCTGTTAATAGCGTGGCATCGGCACAGACGACGAGTTCTACCGGCCACTCACGCTGTGCAAGCTGGACAACCAGGTCCGGACCAATCCCGGCGGGTTCGCCGGGAGTGATGACAACACGTTGTGTTCTGCTCATTAATTGCTCAGAATTTTAACGTATGCGCTGGCGCGCTGTTCCTGCATCCAGGTCGCTGCTTCTTCCGAGAATTTACGGTTCATCAGCATGCGATAGGCTCTGTCTTTCTGGGCTGCGTCGGTTTTATCAACGTTACGTGTATCCAACAGTTCGATCAGATGCCAGCCAAAGGAAGAGTGCACTGGGGTGCTCATCTGGCCTTTGTTCAGTCGGGTCAGCGCATCACGGAAGGCAGGGTCGAAAATGTCCGCCGCAGCCCAGCCCAAATCGCCGCCCTGGTTGGCAGAACCCGGATCCTGAGAGAACTCTTTCGCAGCGGCGGCAAACGTGGTTTTACCACTCTTGATGTTCGCAGCGATCTCTTCCAGTTTCAGGCGCGCCTGTTGATCGGTCATGATCGGCGACGGTTTCAGAAGAATATGACGGGCGTGAACTTCAGTCACCGAAATGCTCTGGCTCTGGCCACGCATATCATTCACTTTCAGAATATGGAAACCGACACCTGAACGAATCGGACCGACGATATCGCCTTTTTTCGCTGTGCTCAGTGCCTGAGCGAAGATACCCGGCAGTTCCTGAATTCGACCCCAGCCCATCTGGCCGCCATTCAGCGCCTGTTGGTCAGCAGAATGGGCGATGGCCAGTTTGCCGAAATCAGCGCCGCTTTGCGCTTGCTCAACGACAGAACGCGCCTGGCTTTCGGCTTCGTTCACCTGGTCGGAGGTTGGGTTTTCCGGCAGCGGAATCAGAATATGGCTCAGGTTCAGCTCGGTGCTGGCATCGTTTTGTTTACCGACCTGCTGGGCGAGCGCATCAACTTCCTGCGGTAGAATCGTTACACGACGGCGTACTTCGTTGTTACGCACTTCAGTAATGATCATCTCTTTGCGGATCTGGCTACGGTAGGTCGAGTAGTTCAGACCGTCGTAAGCCAGACGGCTACGCATCTGATCCAGCGTCATGTTGTTCTGCTTGGCAATGTTGGCGATGGCTTGATCCAACTGCTCGTCAGAGATTTTGATGCCCATTTTCTGGCCCATCTGCAGCATAATCTGATCCATGATCAAACGTTCAAGGATCTGATGGCGCAGCGTAGCGTCATCCGGAAGCTGTTGACCCGCCTGACCCGCGTTGAGTTTTACTGACTGCATTAACCCATCGACGTCACTTTCGAGTACGACGCCGTTATTGACGACGGCTGCGACTTTATCGACTACCTGCGGGGCAGCGAAACTGGTATTCGCGATCATGGCGATACCGAGAAGCAGCGTTTTCCAGTTCTTCATACTTTTTCCATTTCAATTAACCGCAATGCGGATTACGTGGTAAATCAATCAGATCACAAAGAGTTCTGGTACGGCAGAATGTTCGAGCGCAGCATCTCTTGCGTGCCGAGGCCATAGTTGGAGCTCAGGCCACGCAGCTCGATGTTAAAGCCGATCACGTTGTCATAGACAGACTCTTGTTTGTCACTATCCCAACCGTTCAGCTTACGTTCGTACCCGAAGCGCAGCGCATAGCAGCAGGAGTTATACTGTAGAGCGAGCATCTGGTCGGCAGCTTTATTCACATTGGTGTCATAATAGTAGGCGCCAACAATGGACCACCGGTCAGCAATCGGCCAGCTCGCCACCATACCGACCTGATTAATCCCGTCTTTGTACTGTGGGGCATTCCAGTGAGTATCGTCACTATTTTTGGGCAATGTTGCCTGAATATATTCCGGGCTGGCATACCGGTAGTTCAGTTGCACCAGGCGATTTTCATCCCGACGGTATTCAATGCTGCTGCTGCTGGTCGCCACGCTGTCCAGACGCGTGTCATATTGCACCCCACTGCGTAAACCCCAACGATCGGAAATACGCCAGTAGGTGTCGCCCGCCCACACCAGTGAGCCCGTTTCGTCATCGTTCTCCCATTTAATGTTGTCATCGCCAGTGCGAGACTCCGTGAAATAGTAGATTTGACCCAGAGAAACGTTAAAACGTTCAACGGCAGCGTCATCATATACACGAGATGTGACGCCGGTCGTGACCTGGTTTGCAGAAGCGATGCGGTCCAGTCCGCCATAAGTCCGGTCGCGGAACAGGCCAGAATAGTCAGACTGCAGTAAAGACGAATCGTAGTTGTAGATACCACTCTGGTCACGGAACGGCACATACAGATACTGCGCGCGCGGCTCCAGCGTCTGGGTATAACCTGGGGCGAAGGTGGCCATGTCGCGTTCAAAAATCATCTTACCGTCGACTTTGAACTGCGGCATCACACGGTCTGCGGACTCATCCAGCTTATTCAAATTCTTGGGATTGTTATTGTACGAATCCAGATTGGTCTGTTGGTAGTGGGTTGCCATCAACTTGGCTTCCGTATTGATACTGCCCCACTGATTCGACAACGGCAAATTGATGGTCGGTTCGATGTGCAGACGAGTTGCTTCCGGCTGATCGTCTTTGGTGTTAACAAAATGCACTGCCTGACCGTAGACACGCATATCAAAAGGACCGACGTCATTCTGATAGAGGTTAACGTCTAACTGTGGTTCCGCCGAGTAACTGCTGGTGCTCTGATCGCTAAAGACCTGGAATTGTTTGGTCGACACGGTGGCGTCAAAGTTTTCCACCGCATAGCCAACGCTAAATTTCTGCGTCGCATAGCCGTCAGTACTGGAACCGTACTTGTTATCGAAGTCATTGAAATATTGTGAGTCGCTGACCTTGGTATAGTTGACGTTGAAACGCCATACCTGGTCCATGACACCTGAGTGTTGCCAGAAGAACAACCAGCGGCGCGAGTTGTCATCGTTAGGATTTTCGTCACTATAGACATCATCGGAGTTCAGGTAGTCAAACTCCATCAAACCGGCGCCCGCATGGGTGAGGTAGCGGAATTCGTTCTCCCACATAATGCCGCCACGGCGGTGCATATAATGTGGTGTGATCGTGGCGTCCATATTGGGCGCGATGTTCCAGTAATACGGCAGATAGAACTCAAAATAGTTATTACTGCTGTACTGCGCATTCGGGATCAGGAAGCCTGAGCGGCGTTTATCGCCAACCGGTAACTGCAAATACGGGCTATAGAAGACCGGAACAGGGCCGACTTTAAAACGGGCGTTCCAGATTTCCGCCACCTGTTCTTCGCGGTCGTGGATAACTTCACTGCCCACCACGCTCCAGGTGTCAGCGCCGGGTAAACAGGAGGTGAAGCTACCGTTTTCAAGGATGGTATAACGGTTTTCGCCACGCTGTTTCATCAGGTCCGCTTTACCACGCCCCTGACGACCGACCATCTGATAGTCGCCTTCCCACACGTTAGTGTCTTTGGTATTCAGGTTCGACCAACCTTTCGGTCCCTTCAGGATGACCTGGTTGTCATCATAATGGACGTTACCCAGCGCATCGACAGTACGAACGGGCTCGGGGAGGCCTTGCGCTTCTTTCTGATGGAGTTGTACCTCATCAGCCAGAAGGCGACTATTGCCCTGGGCGATATCCACATTACCGGTAAACACCGCGTCATCAGGGTAGTTCCCTTTGGCGTGATCGGCCGTAATGGTAACGGGTAGCTCGTTCGTCTCGCCCTGCACCAGTGGACGGTTATAGCTCGGCACACCCAGCAAACACTGTGAGGCGAGATCGGCTGCGGCGCCCTGCTGGCTATAAAGGGCGCTGGCAATCATGGTGGCCAGAAGAGTGGGAATACGTTTTTTCATACGTTGTATTTATTGTTCCATCATCGGTAGCGTTGCGCGTGACAAACGGTCAGAGACTAACGTACTCATCTTCACTGCGCTAGTGTTAATCCTGTCCGTTTTATACCCGCCATCTTCCTGGCTGCATCGTTTTTGGCGGTACGTTATCGCCGTGTTGCAACTCGAAATCCAATGGATATAGCGTCTGTGGTGTTAGGCACGGCATTGAATGACAGGTATGATAATGCAAATTATAGGCTATGTCCCACAATTGACCGTAGCGTTGATTACCGTAAAAGCACCTTATATTGTGGGACATAGCCTCACTGACCGCGTAAAGATTTGGGGAGTCTATGCAGTACTGGGGAAAAATAATTGGTGTCGCCGTGGCTCTAATGATGGGCGGAGGCTTCTGGGGCGTGGTTTTAGGCCTGCTGGTCGGGCATATGTTCGACAAAGCCCGCAGTCGCAAAATGGCGTGGTTTGCGAACCAACGTGAGCGTCAGGCGCTGTTTTTTGCCACGACTTTTGAAGTCATGGGACACTTAACCAAATCGAAGGGGCGCGTCACCGAAGCCGATATTCATATCGCCAGTCAGTTGATGGATCGGATGAATTTGCACGGTGAATCGCGTACAGCGGCGCAACATGCCTTCCGCGTCGGAAAATCAGACAATTACCCATTACGTGAAAAAATGCGCCAGTTTCGTAGCGTCTGTTTTGGGCGATTCGATCTGATCCGCATGTTTCTGGAGATTCAGATTCAGGCGGCGTTTGCCGATGGCACTTTGCATCCGAACGAGCGGGAAGTGCTGTATGTCATCGCCGAAGAGTTAGGGATTTCCCGCACGCAGTTTGACCAGTTTCTGCGCATGATGCAGGGCGGGGCACAGTTTGGCGGCGGATATCAGCAGCAATCTGGCGGCGGATGGCAACAGGCGCAGCGAGGACCGACGCTGGAAGATGCCTGTAATGTACTCGGCGTGAAAGCTGGCGACGATGCGACGACGATCAAACGCGCCTATCGTAAGCTGATGAGCGAGCATCATCCTGACAAACTGGTGGCGAAAGGTCTGCCGCCAGAGATGATGGAGATGGCGAAGCAAAAAGCGCAGGAAATTCAAAAGGCGTATGAACTGATTAAGGAACAAAAAGGGTTCAAGTAATCCGTGATGCCGGATAGCAATGCGTTGCACGCTATCCGGCAGTCAGACCGACATTAAAAATCTGCCGGGGCTTTGAAGGTCATGCTGTTACCGTAAGCGGGATGCGTAATGGTGAGCATTTCGGCATGCAGTAACAAGCGTGGCGCCATCGCCAGCGCTTCCGGGGGCGCATAAAACCGGTCGCCTAAAATAGGATGCCCGAGTGCCAGCATGTGTACGCGTAGTTGATGAGAACGCCCGGTAATCGGTTTGAGGACGACCCGAGCGGTATTATCCGCCGCGAAATCCACCACTTCATACCCAGTTTGGGCCGCTTTTCCCGTCTCATAACACACTTTTTGTTTTGGCCGGTTCGGCCAGTCACAAATCAGCGGTAAATCGACCACTCCCTCGCTGGGCGCGGGATGCCCCCACACACGCGCAACATACTGCTTTTTCGGTTCACGCTCGCGAAACTGGCGTTTGAGTTCACGCTCAGCCGCTTTCGTGAGCGCCACTACAATCACGCCGCTGGTCGCCATATCAAGACGATGCACCGACTCTGCCTGCGGGTAATCGCGTTGGATACGCGTCATCACGCTGTCTTTGTGCTCTTCCTGACGACCCGGCACAGACAACAAGCCGCTCGGCTTGTTGACCACCATAATGTGTTCATCCTGATACAGGATAACCAGCCAGGGATCCGTCGGCGGATTGTAGTTTTCCATTCCCATTTTCAGCTCCGTTATTGATGCGTGACGACAATAAGGCGCAACGCATCCAGACGCCAGTTCGCCTGATCAAGGCTTTCCAGAATCTGCTGACGATTTGTCTCGATAGCCGTCAGTTCGTCATCACGGATGTTAGGGTTGACGGCGCGCAGCGCTTCCAGACGTGACAACTCTGCGGAGAGTTTTTCATCGGCTTCGCTACGTGCGGCATCGATCAACGCACGGGCGGATTTTTCTACCTGCGCTTCACCCAATTGTAAAATCGCGTGGACATCCTGCTGAACCGCATTGACCAGCTTACTGCCGGTGTGACGGTTCACGGCGCTTAACTGGCGGTTGAAGGTTTCGAACTCAACCTGTGCCGCCAGATTGGTGCCGT
The DNA here is from genome assembly GCF_059418505.1 of Citrobacter sp. GW821-FHT07H02. Lineage (NCBI taxonomy): Bacteria > Pseudomonadati > Pseudomonadota > Gammaproteobacteria > Enterobacterales > Enterobacteriaceae > Citrobacter > Citrobacter sp. GW821-FHT07H02. Next base: position 89,663 of record NZ_JBWKPZ010000004.1, read on the forward strand.
TTTTGTCCAGCAACATACGGACCGGCGTTGGCGGCAGGAAGCGGTTAAGTTGCAGCTGTTTCGGTGCCTGGGCTTCCACCACATACACCAGTTCAACCAGCAACGTACCGACCGGCAATGCTTTGTTTTTCAACAGGGAAATCGTACTGCTGCCGGTATCGCCCGACAAAATCAGATCCAGACCGTTACGGATCAGCGGGTGTTCCCAGGTCACAAACTGCGCATCTTCGCGCGACAGCGCCACGTCGCGCTCGAAGGTAATGGTGCAGCCATCTTCAGGTAAACCCGGGAAGTCCGGCACCAGCATGTGATCGGAAGGGGTCAGAACAATCAGATTCTCACCGCGATCGTCCTGATTAATACCTACGATATCAAACAGGTTCATGGCAAACGCAATCAGGTTGGTATCGTCATCCTGCTCTTCAATACTTTCGGCCAACTGTTGCGCTTTTTCACCGCCGTTAGAGTGAATTTCGAGCAGACGGTCACGACCCTGCTCCAGTTGTGCTTTCAGTGCTTCATGCTGTTCGCGGCAGGATTTGATCAGTTCGTCAAAGCCATCGCTGTTTTCAGGCGCGGCCAGGAAGGTGATCAGATCGTTATAAACCGTGTCATAGATGGTGCGCCCGGTCGGGCAGGTGTGCTCAAACGCATCCAGACCTTCGTGATACCAGCGAACCAGTACCGACTGCGCGGTTTTTTCTAAGAAAGGAATGTGGATCTGAATATCATGCGCCTGACCAATACGATCCAGACGACCAATACGCTGTTCCAGCAGGTCCGGGTTGAATGGCAGGTCAAACATTACCAGGTTGCTGGCGAACTGGAAGTTACGGCCTTCGGAACCGATTTCAGAACAGAGCAGAACCTGAGCGCCGCTGTCTTCTTCCCCAAACCAGGCGGCAGCGCGGTCGCGCTCAATAATCGACATGCCTTCGTGGAATACGGCGGCGCGAATACCTTCGCGTTCGCGCAGAACCTGCTCCAGCTGTAATGCGGTGGTGGCTTTCGCACAAATCACCAGCACTTTCTGCGAGCGATGGCTGGTCAGGTAGCCCATCAGCCATTCAACGCGGGGATCGAAGTTCCACCAGGTTCCCGTATCGCCTTCGAATTCCTGATAAATCTGCTCCGGGTAGAGCATGTCGCGGGCTCTGTCTTCCGCGCTTTTACGTGCGCCCATAATCCCGGAGACTTTAATCGCCGTTTGATACTGCGTTGGCAGCGGGAGTTTAATGGTGTGCAGTTCGCGTTTCGGGAAGCCTTTAACACCGTTACGGGTGTTACGGAACAGCACGCGGCTGGTGCCATGGCGGTCCATCAGCATGGAGACCAGTTCCTGACGGGCACTCTGTGCGTCTTCACGATCGCTGTTGGCGGCTTGCAGCAGCGGTTCGATATCCTGCTCGCCAATCAACTCGCCGAGCATATTGAGTTCGTCATTGCTCAGCTTATTGCCTGCCAGCAGCATCGCAACGGCATCCGCAACCGGACGGTAATTTTTCTGTTCTTCGACAAATTGCCCGAAGTCGTGGAAACGGCTTGGGTCCAGCAGACGCAGACGCGCGAAGTGGCTTTCCATCCCCAGTTGTTCCGGCGTTGCGGTAAGCAGCAGGATCCCCGGAACGCGTTCCGCCAACTGTTCGATAGCGGCATATTCACGGCTGGGCGCATCTTCACTCCACACCAGGTGGTGCGCTTCATCGACAACCATCAGATCCCATTCGGCGTCGCACAGGTGTTCCAGGCGTTGCTTACTGCGACGGGCGAAGTCCAGCGAGCAGATAACCAGTTGTTCGGTTTCAAACGGGTTATAGGCGTCATGCTGGGCTTCTGCGTAACGTTCATCATCAAACAGCGCGAAACGCAGATTAAAACGACGCAGCATTTCAACCAGCCACTGATGTTGTAATGTTTCAGGCACGATAATCAATACGCGCTCTGCCGCACCGGCCAACAATTGCTGATGCAGGATCATCCCCGCTTCAATGGTTTTTCCCAGACCGACTTCGTCCGCTAACAGCACGCGCGGGGCGTGGCGACGGCCAACGTCATGAGCGATATTGAGCTGATGCGGGATCAGGCTGGTACGCTGACCGCGCAGACCGCTCCACGGCATACGATACTGTTCGCTCTGAAATTTACGGGCGCGATAGCGCAGCGCAAATCGGTCCATACGGTCGATTTGACCGGCAAACAGACGATCCTGCGGTTTACTGAAGACCAGTTTACTGTCGAGCAGCACTTCACGTAGCATGACGCCCGCTTCTTCGCTATCAAGACGAGTACCCACGTAGGCAAGCAGACCGTTTTCTTCTTTTACTTCATCGATTTGCAACTGCCAGCCTTCATGGCTCGTAATCGTATCACCGGGATTAAACATCACGCGGGTCACGGGGGAGTCACTACGCGCATACAGACGGTTTTCACCTGTAGCCGGGAAAAGTAAGGTGACGGTTCGCGCATCCATCGCAACAACAGTTCCAAGTCCCAGTTCGCTTTCTGTATCGCTGATCCAGCGTTGACCAAGTGTAAAAGGCATATGTGTTTGGCTCTATATCTTTAATTGCAGGCAATAATCACCCACTGCCAGGCTAAAGTGGCAGCAGTGTTATATGGGTCCAGGAGTGGAAAGGGCGCTATGGTACTGGATGGCGGCGCGTTCGTCACGCGTCAAAATAACCCCAGTTGCCCAGTCAGTAGTGTAGCAAAATTATCATCAATAAAGGGAAGAATTCCTTCTGCCACGGGCTGTAGCTGGCGCGTCAGGTAGTGCTCGTAATCCAGCGGCGAGTGTTGATAATCCACAGGTTCGGGGCCGTTTGTGGTCCACACATATTTTATGGTACCGCGATTCTGATACTGCGCAGGTCGCCCGCGCGCCAGGTTCTGCTCATCGGCGAGCCGGGCTGCGCGAACGTGTGGAGGGACATTTCGTTGATATTCACTTAATGGACGGCGCAGACGTTTACGATAGACCAGCCTTTCGTCCAGCTCTCCCGCCATCAGTTTATCTATGGTTTCCCGCACGTAATCCTGATACGGCTCGTTACGAAAAATACGCAGATACAGCTCCTGCTGGAACTGCTGCGCCAGCGGCGTCCAGTCGGTGCGTACCGTTTCCAGACCTTTGAACACCATTCTCTGCGCGTCGCCTTCCTGAATCATCCCGGCATAACGCTTTTTGCTGCCGGTATCCGCCCCGCGAATAGTGGGCATCAGAAAGCGGCAGAAGTGGGTTTCAAACTCCAGTTCCAGCGCACTGGTTAACTGCTGTTGTTGCAACGAGTGCGCCCACCACGCATTGACATGCTGTACCAACGAACGACCTATTTTCGCCGCCTCCTCTTCCGAGTGCGCCCCCTTCAGCCAGACGAATGTGGAGTCGGTATCGCCATAGATCACGTCATAGCCTTGTTCTTCAATGAGCGCTTTGGTCTGGCGCATGATCGCGTGGCCGCGCATGGTGATCGAGGAAGCGAGTCGGGGATCGAAAAAGCGGCAGGCGGTGGTGCCGAGCACGCCGTAAAACGCGTTCATGATGATCTTGAGCGCCTGCGAAAGCGGTTTATTGCCGTGGCGCTTTGCCTCGTCGCGCCCGAGCCAAATCTGGGTAACGATCTCCGGCAGACAGTGTTTTTCCCGCGAGAACCAGGCGTCGAGGAATCCTTCGGTACTGTGTGTGGGATCGGGCTGCGCCATGCCTTCCACCAGACCGACGGGATCAATGAGAAAAGTGCGGATGATTGAGGGGTACAGGCTTTTGTAATCCAGTACCAGCACCGAGTCATACAGGCCGGGGCGAGAGTCCATCACATAACCGCCGGGGCTGGCTAAGGGCGGTACTTCCCCCAGATTTGGCGCCACATAACCGGCGCGGTGCATACGCGGAAAATAGAGGTGCCCGAAGGCGGCGACCGAGCCGCCGTGACGATCGGCGGGCAGACCGTTGACCGTCGCGCGTTCCAGTAAGAACGGCATGATTTCCGTTTTGTGAAAAATCCGCGTGACCAGCTCGCAATCTTTCAGGTTATAGGTGGCCAGTGCGGGTTTATCTTCGGCGAAACGGCGGTCAATTTCGTCCATGCGATCCCAGGGATTGTCGATGGACTTCCCTTCACCGAGCAGCTCCTGCGAAACGGTCTCCAGAGAAAATGAGGAGAAATTCCAGAACGCGGATTTCAGCGCTTCAATGCCGTCGATAATGAGTCGTCCTTTCGCCTGAGCGAAGAACACCCCGTTTTTAAAGCCGTGCTCGCGCCATTCCAGCTCAGTCTTCTCGCGCCCCAGACACAGAGGAATGCGATAGCGTTCAGCATGTTTTTGCAGGACGCGTAAATCGAACTGCACCACATTCCAGCCAATGAGCACGTCAGGATCGTGTTGGGCAAACCAGGCGTTGAGTTTCTCCAGCAACAGAGGGCGGCTCGCCACATATTCGAGCTCAAAATCCAGCGCCCGGGCATCACCATTCTCCGGGCCGAGCATATAAACAGTACGTTGGCCGCAGCCTTCCAGGCCAATGCAGTAAAGCTCGCCGTGGCGATTGGTTTCGATATCCAGCGACACCCATTTTAATGGCGGTCGATAGGGCGGATTGGGTTTCAGGCGCGCATTTACGATGGCGCCATGATGGTGGTCGCCATCGACCCACACCGGAGAGGTGATAAACCGTTCCATCAGATAGCGTTCCGGCGGGCGTACATCGGCTTCATAGACCGTGATGCGGTTTTCTTTCAGCCGTTTTTCCAGACGCATGAGCTGTCGATGGGAGCGGCAATACAAACCTGAAACCGGTTGGCGGTGAAAATCCCGCAGATTGAGCGGCGCGATACGATAGCCATTTTCAGTGCTTAACAGTGAAGTGGCGCGGGGAATTTGATCGACAGGGATAAAAGCCACTGACTCCTGTGGCGCGAGCGTGACCTGCAATGGACCATTGTCCGTCGCTAGCCAGAATGAGACTTCCGTTCCCTGCGGGGTATCCCGCCAGTGCCGGGTTAAAATAAAACCTGCCTGCGCCAAGCTGTGTACCCATCAAAAAAACCAGGCGTTATTATAGCCTGGTTTAGGTGATTTTGCTGTGGTTTTATACAGGTATCATTCCAGTGAAACGTGGCGACCCCTGGCTACACGTTTATTGCCCGTAGTAGGCTTTTGCGCCATGCTTGCGCAGGTAATGCTTGTCCAGCAGCGTCTGTTGCATATCCGGCAATTGCGGTGCGAGCTGACGACAGAAAATGCCCATATAGGCCACTTCTTCCAGCACAATGGCGTTATGAACGGCGTCTTCTGCCGTTTTTCCCCACGCAAACGGGCCGTGGGAGTGCACCAGCACGCCGGGCATTTGTGCTGCATCAATCCCCTGTTTTTCAAAGGTTTCGACGATCACATTGCCGGTTTCCCATTCGTATTCGCCGTTGATTTCCGCATCGGTCATTTTACGGGTGCAGGGAATGGCGCCATAGAAATAATCGGCGTGGGTCGTTCCTGTGGCCGGGATCGATTGACCCGCCTGCGCCCAGATGGTGGCGTGGCGTGAGTGGGTGTGAACGATTCCGCCGATTGTCGGAAACGCCTGATACAGCAGTCGGTGGGTCGGCGTATCGGAAGAGGGTTTCTTCGTACCTTCAACGACGTCTCCGGTGGCGATGCTCACGACCACCATATCATCAGCAGTCATCACACTGTAATCGACGCCAGAGGGTTTAATCACGAATACGCCGTGTTCCCGGTCGACCGCGCTGACGTTCCCCCAGGTGAGGGTCACCAGATTGTGTTTTGGTAACGCCAGATTGGCTTCTAACACCTGGCGTTTGAGATCTTCTAACATGTTGGCTCCTGTGTGCCGGATGGCGCTGCGCTTATCCGGCCTACAAGAGCGTAGGCCCGGTAAACGCAGCGCCACCGGGCATTCCGATACGACGCTTAGCGTTTAAAGCCGTAATAGACCTCGTTCCAGCGCAGCGCATCCTTAAAGGCAGGCAAGCGGGTGTCGTTATCGATGACGCTGATTTCGATGTCGTGCATTTCAGCGAACTGGCGCATGTCGTTCAGATCCAGCGCATGACTGAAGACGGTATGGTGCGCGCCACCGGCGAGGATCCAGGCCTCGGACGCGGTTGGCAGGTCGGGTTGCGCTTTCCACAGGGCGTTGGCCACCGGCAGTTTCGGGAGGTCGTGCGGCGTTTTTACCGTGTCGATGCAGTTGACCAACAGACGGTAGCGATCACCAAGATCAATCAGGCTGGCGACGACTGCCGGACCCGTTTGGGTATTGAAGATCAGACGGGCAGGGTCATCTTTACCGCCAATGCCGAGGTGCTGCACATCGAGGATCGGTTTTTCCTCCACGGCAATCGAAGGGCACACTTCCAGCATATGCGAGCCGAGCACCAGATCGTTGCCTTTCTCGAAGTGGTAAGTGTAATCCTCCATAAAGGAGGTGCCGCCCTGCAGACCGGTTGACATCACCTTCATGATGCGAAGCAGGGCGGCGGTTTTCCAGTCGCCTTCACCGGCAAAGCCGTAGCCTTGCTGCATCAGGCGTTGTACGGCGAGGCCAGGAAGCTGTTTCAGGCCGTGTAAATCTTCAAACGTAGTGGTGAAGGCATGGAATCCGCCTTGCTCGAGGAAGCGCTTCATACCCAGCTCAATGCGCGCCGCTTCACGCACATTCTGACGTTTATCACCGTGGATCTGCGTGGCCGGGGTCAGGCTGTAGCTGCTTTCGTACTCGTCGATGAGCGCGTTAATGTCGCCGTCGCTGATGGCGTTCACCACCTGCACCAGATCGCCCACCGCCCAAGTATTAACGGAGAAGCCAAACTTGATCTGCGCGGCCACTTTATCGCCGTCCGTCACCGCCACTTCACGCATGTTATCGCCAAAACGGCACACTTTCAGATGACGGGTGTCCTGTTTGGAGACGGCATGGCGCATCCACGAACCAATACGCTCGTGTGCCTGTTTGTCCTGCCAGTGACCGGTGACAACCGCGTGCTGCTGACGCATACGTGCGCCGATAAAACCGAACTCGCGGCCGCCGTGTGCGGTCTGGTTCAGGTTCATAAAGTCCATATCGATGCTGTCCCACGGCAGAGCGGCATTGAACTGGGTGTGGAATTGCAGCAGTGGTTTGTTGAGGATCGTCAGACCGTTGATCCACATTTTGGCCGGAGAGAAGGTATGCAACCACACCACCATACCGGCACATTTTTCGTCATAATTGGCGTCGCGGCAGATAGCGGTGATCTCATCCGGGCGCGTGCCCAGCGGTTTGAGGACCAGTTTGCACGGCAGTTTGGCTTCGGTATTCAGTGCCTTTACGACGTGCTCGGCATGCTGAGTCACCTGACGCAGGGTTTCAGGACCATACAGATGCTGGCTACCAATCACAAACCACACTTCGTAATTATCAAAAATCGTCATTGTCGTGTCCTTAATGAGTCAGGGTTGCCTGGGGTTCCGGGGCTTTTGGCACCGGGGCGGCAGTCGGGAGATAGTGTTGTTCAGCGCTTATCGCCCACTGTTGGTAGCGGCGATAAAGCTGTTCAAAACGTTGGGCCTGTTCCGGGCGAGGTTGCAGCGTGTGTTCGACGGCGCTCGCCATTTTGTCCTGCGCGGCAGGAATGTCGGCGTGGACCTTCGCGGCGACGGCGGCAAAAATCGCGGCGCCGAGTGCGCAACATTGATCGGAGGCAACAATTTGTAATGGGCGATTGAGCACGTCGCAGCACGCCTGCATAACGCTGACGTTTTTACGGGCGATACCGCCGAGCGCCATCACGTTATTGACCGCAATGCCTTGTTCGGTAAAGCATTCCATGATGGCGCGCGCGCCAAAGGCCGTGGAGGCGATCAGGCCGCCAAACAGCGCTGGCGCATCGGTAGCGAGGTTGAGATCGGTGATCACCCCTTTCAGGCGCTGGTTGGCGTTTGGCGTGCGGCGACCGTTAAACCAGTCGAGCACCACTGGCAGGTGATCCAGCGACGGATTTTTTGCCCACGCTTCGGTCAGTGCGGGTAAGAGCTGTTTCTGGCTGGCTTTGATCTGATCTTTCAGCTCAGGATGCTGAGCGGCAAGCTGTTCCAGCGGCCAACTGAGAATGCGACCAAACCAGGCGTAGATATCGCCAAAGGCGGATTGACCGGCTTCCAGGCCGATAAAACCGGGCACCACGCTGCCGTCGACCTGCCCACAAATCCCTTTCACCGCACGCTCACCGACGCTCTCTTTGTCGGCAATCAGGATGTCGCAAGTGGACGTCCCGATCACTTTCACCAGCGCATTTGGCTGCGCGCCAGCGCCGACGGCGCCCATATGGCAGTCAAACGCGCCGCCGGAAATCACCACGCTTTCTGGTAAACCGAGGCGCTGCGCCCACTCTGCACAAAGCGTTCCGACGGGAATATCGGCAGTAAACGTTTCGGTAAACATCGGGTAAGACAAGTGGTGGTTAAGCAGCGGATCAAGTTCGTCGAAGAAACTGGCGGGGGGGAGTCCTCCCCAGCTTTCATGCCACAGTGATTTGTGTCCGGCGCTGCAGCGACCACGGCGAATATCCTGCGGGCGGGTGGTGCCGGAGAGCAGGGCGGGCACCCAGTCGCACAGCTCAATCCATGAAACGGCGGCTTGCGCGACGGCGCTATCCTCACGGGTGACATGTAAAATTTTGGCCCAGAACCATTCGCTGGAGTAAATGCCGCCAATGTAACGGGAGTAATCAACCTTGCCCGACGTATGACACAGGCGGGTAATCTCTTCCGCTTCTTCTACCGAGGTGTGGTCTTTCCACAGCACAAACATCGCGTTTGGGTTGTCGGCGAATTCCGGGCGCAGGGCCAGGACATGACCGTCGGCATCAATGGGGGCAGGTGTGGAGCCGGTGCTGTCAACGCCAATCCCGACCACCTCTGCGCGCTGTGATGCGCTGAGTTCAGCCAGGACGGTTTTCAGTGCGGATTCCATCGACTCAATATAGTCGCGCGGATGATGGCGGAACTGGTTATTCGGACCGTCGCAATAGCGCCCTTCCTGCCAGCGTGGATACCACTCTACGCTGGTGGCGATCTCTTCGCCGGTGGCGCATTCCACCGCCAGCGCTCGTACAGAATCACTGCCAAAATCGAGGCCAATTGCAATCGCCATCGTCTTACTCCATCCAAAAAAACAGGTATGGAGAAACAGTAGATAGTGGGGATAAAAACCGTCAGGCAGGATCCGCTAATCTTATGGATTAAAATGCTATGTCATCGCAAAGTGTGACGCTGTGCAAATAATCAATGTGGACATTACTGCCGTAATTATAGACACTTTTGTTACCCGTTTTCATCGCCTCTGATGTGTGCCTTTTTTACAGAATGCTTTTCACCCGCGGGATTGATGGTCTGTCACTGAAATCGCGGTGGCCGGAAGCGGTGAAATTGAAGGTGCCTCATGCAATATGGACAATTTGTTTCTTCACAGAACGCCCGGAGTAATGAATTTATGGCTGAAATACAAAATGATCCTCTGCTGCCGGGGTACTCGTTTAACGCACATCTGGTGGCGGGGTTAACCCCTATTGAAGCCAACGGATACCTGGATTTTTTTATCGACAGGCCGTTGGGGATGAAGGGTTACATTCTTAATCTGACCGTTCGCGGCGAAGGGGTTATCAATAACCACGGGAAACAGTTTATCTGCCGCCCGGGGGATATTTTACTGTTTCCGCCAGGCGAAGTTCACCATTATGGACGCCATCCCGACGCCAGCGAGTGGTATCACCAATGGGTCTACTTTCGCCCGCGAGCCTACTGGCAAGAATGGCTGGCCTGGCCGACAATTTTTGCTCAGACGGGATTTTATCGTCCGGATGAGGCCCATCAGCCCCATTTCAATGACATGTTCGGTCAGATTATTAACGCCGGGCAGGGAGAAGGGCGCTACTCTGAGCTACTGGCGATAAACCTGCTGGAGCAACTGCTGTTGCGCCGCATGGAAGCGATCAACGAATCGCTACACCCGCCGATGGATAACCGTGTGCGAGACGCCTGCCAGTACATCAGCGATCACCTGGCGGACAGCCATTTCGATATTGCCAGCGTGGCGCAGCATGTTTGCCTGTCGCCTTCCCGTTTGTCACACCTGTTCCGTCAGCAACTTGGCATCAGTGTGTTGAGCTGGCGTGAAGATCAGCGTATCAGTCAGGCGAAACTGTTGCTCAGTACAACACGAATGCCGATTGCCACCGTTGGGCGTAATGTGGGGTTTGACGATCAGCTCTATTTCTCCCGCGTCTTCAAGAAATGTACCGGGGCCAGCCCAAGCGAATTCCGTGCCGGATGTGAATAAAAAGTGAATGATGTGTCTGCAAAAGTGTCATAACCCGTAAACTATTCAGATAAATGATGGCTTGACGAAGTGAGAGAGGGTTTGCAGAATCCCAGCTTCGTAAAACTGACGGGCATACTATGCAAGCATTGCTGGAACACTTTATTCTCCAATCCACCCTCTATTCGTTAATTGCGGTCATGCTGGTGGCATTTCTGGAATCGCTGGCATTGGTCGGTCTGCTCTTACCTGGCACGGTACTGATGGCGGGGCTGGGGGCGCTCATTGGGAGCGGAGAAGTGAATTTCTGGCATGCCTGGCTGGCGGGCATTGTGGGATGTTTACTGGGCGACTGGATCTCTTTCTGGCTGGGGTGGCGCTTTAAAAAACCGTTGCACCGCTGGTCATTCATGAAAAAGAACAAAGCGCTACTGGATAAAACCGAGCATGCGCTGCATCAGCACAGCATGTTCACCATTCTGGTGGGGCGTTTTGTGGGACCCACCCGCCCGCTGGTGCCGATGGTAGCAGGAATGCTGGATCTGCCGATCGCGAAGTTCGTCATACCCAATATCATTGGCTGCGTGCTGTGGCCGCCTTTCTATTTTTTGCCGGGGATCCTGGCCGGTGCGGCGATCGATATTCCCGAGGGCATGCAGAGCGGCGGTTTTAAATGGCTGTTACTGGCCACGGCGCTGCTGCTGTGGGTCGCGGGCTGGCTGTGCTGGCGGTTGTGGCGTTTCGGTAAGGCTGCCCCCGATCGTCTGACCTCCTATTTGCCGCGTGGCCGCTTGTTGTGGCTGACCCCGGCGCTCCTCGCTATCGGCGTGATGGCGCTGGTGGCGTTGCTACGCCACCCGCTGATGCCGGTCTATCTTGATATTCTGCGAAAAGTCGTGGGTTACTGAGTTCGGTTTATGCCGGATGGCGGTTTCACCTTATCCGGCCTACACGCCGCCATCCGGCAATGCTATTTATGCTTTAATCCCCAATAGCGCCGACGCGCTGGAATGACCGCTTAACAGTTCATCCGTGGTTCCCTGCCACGCAATGCGCCCGTCAGCCACCACGACGGAACGTGTCGCAATACGCGCCGCGTCCTCTATGCTGTGAGACACCATCAGCAAGGTCAATTGCCGTTCGCGGCACACGTCGCTGACCAACGTCAGCATTTCCTGGCGCAGGGCGGGGTCGAGTGCGGAAAACGGTTCGTCGAGCAGCAGCACCGGCTGTTCGCGGACCAGGCAGCGCGCCAGCGCCGCACGTTGGCGCTGACCGCCGGAAAGCTCGCCCGGTAAACGCGCCATCAGGTTATCGATGCCCATCTGGCGGGCAATATGCTGAATTTTCTCCCGCTGGAGCGCATTGAGCTTCAGTCCCGGATCAAGCCCAAGACCGATGTTTTGTTGCACCGTCAGATGGCTGAACAGGTTGTTTTCCTGAAACAGCATCGAGACCGGGCGACGGGCCGGGGGCGTGGTGGTGTGATCCTCGCTTTCAATCAGCAGAGTACCGCTGGCGGGTGCGAGGAATCCCGCAACGAGATTCAACAAGGTGCTTTTCCCGGCACCGCTTGGCCCCAGCACCGCCACCTGTTCGCCGCGTTCCACAGAAAGCGTAAAACGCATCGGCAAATGGTGATAAAGCCAGGTGATATCAGTCAGAGTTAGCATGTCGCCCCGGTAGTTTTTCAATCACGGTAAAGAGCATAAAGCAGAGTATCAGCAGCAATAATGCCGTTACCGCACCGTCCTGACTGCGGTAAGAGCCAATCTGCTGGTACAGATAAAATGGCAGTGTGCGGAAATCATCGTTGCCAAACAGGGCGACGACGCCAAAATCGCCAATCGAAAGTACGCAGGCAAACGCCAGCGCCTGCGCCAGCGGCCGTTTCAGTGCGCGCAGTTCCACCACGTTCAGGCGTGACCATCCCTCGATCCCCAGCGACTGGCACAGCATACTGTAACGTGCCGTCACGTCTCGCATAGGGTTCTCCAGCACTTTCAGTGCGTAAGGAATCGCCATTAACGCATTGGTGAAAATCACAATTCCGTCTGCGGATTCCGGCAAACCGATACTGTTGTTCAGCAGCAGAAAAAAGCCTGTTGCCAGGACAATACCGGGCATGGCAAGAATCAACATGCCGCTCAATTCCAGCGTTTGACCTGCCAGCACCTGTTGCCGTGCCCGCAGTTCTCGGCTACTCCACAACAGCATCATGGTCAGAACCACGCACAGCAAACCGGCGGCCAGTGCGATCCGCAGTGATGTCCACAGGGCCTGCCAGAGCACAGGTTGTGCGAGGACATCCAGCAAATGGCGGTTGAAACCGTCAACAATGACCGCCAATAGCGGAGGCAGCAGTAGCAACAGTGCCAGAATAATCAGCGCTGCGTCGGTCAGGCGGCTATGCAGGCGATCGTCCGGATCGCGCCAGCCTTGCACCAGCGTCGTTCCCGGCGCAATGGCCTTGCTTAAACGCTGGCTGAGCAGCACCAGCGCCAGGCAGCATGTCATCTGGATCAACGCCAGTATTGCCGCCCGCGCAGGATCGAAGTCGTAACTGAGAGCCTGATAAATCGCCAGCTCGATGGTGGTGGCCTGAGGGCCGCCGCCGAGTGAAAGTACGGTCGCAAAACTGGCGAAGCAGAGCATAAAAATGAGCGCCGCCACCGGAGGGATCTGCCGACGTAACCACGGCCACTCCACAAAGCGGAAAAAATTCCAGCCGCGCATGCCTAACTGCGCCGCGAGCTGTCGCTGTTCGCCGGGGATGTTTTCCAGCGCCTGGAGTAGCAAGCGGCTGGCCATCGGCAGATTAAAAAAGACGTGCGCCAGCAGAATGCCCTGCAACCCGTAAGGCGAGAAACGCCACTCCAGCCCCAGCGCTTGCCAGAGTGTGGCGAGCCAGCCCTGGCGACCGTAGACGCTGAGAATACCGAAAACGGCGACCAGTACCGGCAGAATCAGGGTCATGGCGCACAAGCGTAATAACGCCAGACGACCGGGGAAACGGCGTCGGTAAAGCGCCCTGGCAAGGAAAATCGCCGGGACCACCGATAACAGCGCTGAGAGAAACGCCTGCCAGAACGAAAAACGCACCACGTGCCACAGGTAGCTGTCCTGCCAAAGCGAGAGCCATTCTCCCTGCGGCGCGTTAAGCCAGAGCGCCAGAAATGCGGCCAGAGCAACCGCCACTATCAGCGTGGCGGCAGAAAGTCCGGGTATCAGCCAGCCGGGAATTAACGGCTGACGGCGCGTTGCCATTCGCTGATCCATGCCTGACGTTGAGATGCCACTTCAGCAGGAGTGAACTCCAGCGTAGTGGCCGGTTTGGTCAACTGATCAAACCCGGCGGGTAGAGTGACGTTGGTGACAGGGTACATCCAGTTGCCGGTGGGGATGGCGTTCTGGAATGCCGGAGAAACCATAAATTTGAGGAATTTCTCTGCCAGTTCCGGCTGTTTGCTGGCGGCGGTACGGGCGGCGACTTCTACCTGCAGATAGTGGCCTTCGCTGAAGTTTGCCGCAGCGTAATGGTCTTTTTTCTCTTCGATAATGTGATACGCCGGAGAGGTGGTGTAGCTCAGCACCAGATCGCTTTCCCCTTTCAGGAACAGGCCATAGGCTTCGCTCCAGCCTTTGGTGACGGTGACCGTTTTGGCCGCCAGTTTCTGCCAGGCTTCGGGGGCCTTATCGCCATAGACTTTCTGCATCCACAACATCAGTCCAAGACCCGGCGTGCTGGTACGCGGATCCTGATAAATCACGCGCCATTTCTGGTCGCTTTCAACGAGCTCCTTCAGGCTTTTAGGCGGGTTTTTCAGCTTGTTTTTATCATAAACAAACGCGAAGTATCCGTAGTCGAAGGGGACAAAGGTCTCGTTCTGCCAACCGCCAGGTACGTTGACGGCATCAGGCGCAATGCCGCTTTTCGCAAACAGGTTGGTTTGCGTGGCGGCCTCGAGCAGGTTGTTGTCCAGCCCAAGCACCACATCCGCTTTGCTGTTCTTCCCTTCCATACGCAGGCGATTAAGCAACGAGACGCCATCTTCCAGCGCCACCATTTTCAGTTCGCACTGGCAGTCGGCTTCGAAAGCTTTCTTGATGGTGGGACCGGGTCCCCAGTCGGCGGCGAAAGAGTCGTAGGTGTACACGGTCAGGACCGGTTTAGCGAAGGCCGGTGCAGCACACAGCACCAGTAAGGGAAGACATTTTTTTAACACTTTGCACCTCAGTAAAAGAGTGGCAAAGGACTTGAGCATTAGCCTCAAATCCCTTCGCCGGCGTTATCCGGATCAGGTTCGACGGGTATTTTCTCAGCCCGCGCACATGGCGCAGCACCCCGTTGAGAACGGCACATTGTAATGATTACGTGAAGAGATCAAAAGGGTTAAGGATCCGGTGGGGCAAACCACGCCGATTTAAAGTCGAACCAGCCGAGCGTATTCATCCGCAAGCCGCGCATACTGCGCTGTCCCTGAATGATCAGCCAGTGGTGAATGAGCGGCACAATCGCTTTGCTGGCGAGCAACTGTTGGCACCACGCGGCCAGATTCATCTCGCCTGCGTGCCATTGCGCGGCATCTTCCTTCCAGTCTCGTGGGATACAGTTTTGTAGCAAAGGCACTTCGCATAAGTGAGCGAATAGTGAGAAATCGAGCGGCAACGTAAAGTTGGCGCTATTTAGCCAGATGTCGCTTTCGATCTCGCCTGCGTGCCACTGATCGTAGTCGATCTCCTGAATATTCAGGTGAACCTGATGTTCTGCCAGCAGGTCGCTCATGATCTGGGCGATAACCCGATGTTCAATGTGTTCGCGATAGTACGTCAGCGTCAGGGTTTCCAGACCCGCAGGTTTTTCACCGCGCCCCGGCCGGGCATGGTGCCAGCGGGGCAGTAATCCATAGGCGGGGAACCACAGGCGCTGGTACTGCTCATCGGCGTGGTAAAGCAAATGGGTAGGGGAAAGCACGTGGCTTACCCACTCTCTGACGTGCTGATTGGCACCGCGATGGGTTCGCGCATCAAAGAGTAAATAGTAACAGCCTTCCTCAAGACGACTCTCAATGGCCTTTTCACTTTCTACAGTGCCTTCGAGCATCAGGCCGCACGTCGGTTCTTCGCTAATGTCCGGCAACACCCAAACATTCACTTCATCAATGAGTGCCCGATAGCCAAAGTAATCGTCAAAGGCGTGGATCTTCAGCTGATTACGCGTATTGCGCATCACGGCATAAGGGCCAGTACCTATTGGATGGCTGGAGAAATTGTTCAGGGTTTCCCATTCTCGCGGCAGGATCATCGCCGGAACCTGGCCTAACAACCACGGAAGCCAGCGATCGGGTTGTGAGAGATGGACATCCAGCGTCCAGGTTGTCGGAGAGACAATCTGCGTGATGTGCGAGTAGAGCGGAAGGGCGTTGATGCGCGTGAGAGACGCCACCACATCTTCCATTTCCAGCTCTCGCCCGTGGTGAAAGTGAATCCCCGGTCGCAGAAAGAATCGCCATTGCAAAGGAGAAATTTGCTGCCAGTGATGGGCAATATCGGCTTCCAGTTCCCCATTTTCCTCATTTACGCGGGTTAGCGCGCTGAAGATTTGCCGGGCGATGTGGGTTTCAGAACGGCGTAATGCGCTGCCCGGCAGCAGGTTGTGCATCGGTCGATAGTAAAGCACACGCAGGATATGTCGGCCCTGACGGAAGCTGCGCCCCAGATGTGAAACCAGCATTTGCCGTACGGCCGTTTTGTCACCGACTAATTGCACCAGCTGGTCTATGCGGTCCTGCTCCAGCAGGTCCTCCGCCCGCTGTTGCTGTAGCGCAAGTCCGGTGTAGAGGAAGGTCAGGCGTGAGCGTTTACCGCGTCCGACTTCGGCTTCCCAGGTCAGCCAGCCGCGCGCCTGCATGGTGTTCAGCAGCGTACGCATATGGCGGCGGGAGCAACTTAACAGTTCCGCCAGCTCATTCAGCGTGGTGTCTTGCGTTTTTCCATCACAGCATTGCCACAGACGGATGAACTGTTGTTGCAGACGACCTGAAGACATAAAAGAGGAACTCCTGCGAAAAACTCAGCAATTTTATAATCCCCATATTAGGCCAATAATGGATTCCGATGAAGCAATATGGAGAGGTCGACTATGCGTCCGTTTTTTCTGCACTACTTTACCGCGACAGAAGGGTTGTCCTGGTTGGCTTGCCTGAGCGCGCCGCAGCGCTTAAAGGTGCTCGAAGAACTGATGCAATGGGAGGTGACAGCCTGACCTCTGAGGTCCAAATTGCAGACATCATGTGTGACTGAGTATTGGTGTAGGCTCTGGCCTAAAATCACCCGCCAGCAGATAATACCTGCTGGCTTTTTTCGTTTCAGCAGCACAATTAAGGAACTGTATGCTCTGGATTATGACGATGGGGCGGCGTCTTAACGGCGTTTACGCGGCGTTCATGCTGGTGGCTTTTATGATGGGCGTGGCAGGCGCGCTTCAGGCACCGACGTTGAGCCTGTTTTTGAGCCGTGAAGTGGGGGCGCAACCGTTTTGGGTCGGGCTGTTTTATACGGTAAACGCCATTGCCGGGATCGCGGTGAGTCTGGGGCTGGCAAAACGTTCGGATAGCCGGGGCGACCGCCGTCGACTGATCATGTTTTGCTGTCTGATGGCCATCGGTAACGCGCTGTTGTTTGCGTTTAATCGCCATTACCTCACGTTGATTACCTGTGGCGTACTGCTGGCATCGCTGGCGAATAGCGCCATGCCGCAGCTGTTTGCGCTGGCGCGGGAGTATGCAGACAGTTCGGCGCGGGAAGTGGTGATGTTCAGCTCGGTGATGCGTGCCCAGCTCTCGCTGGCGTGGGTGATTGGCCCGCCGCTGGCGTTTATGCTGGCGCTGAATTATGGCTTCACCACGATGTTTGCTATTGCGGCCGGGATCTTTGCTATCAGCCTCGTGCTGATTGCGTTGATACTGCCTTCGGTGGCGCGCGTTGAGCAACCCGTTGATGCGCCTGAAACGCCGACCGGCGGCTGGCAGGATAAAAATGTGCGGATGTTGTTTATTGCCTCCACCTTAATGTGGACCTGCAACACCATGTACATCATTGATATGCCGCTCTGGATTAGCAGCGATCTTGGGCTGCCGGATAAACTGGCGGGGATCCTGATGGGGACGGCAGCAGGGCTGGAAATTCCGGCGATGATCCTCGCGGGCTATTATGTGAAGCGCTTCGGAAAGCGGCGCATGATGATCACGGCGGTCGCGGCAGGCGTCCTTTTCTATCTTGGACTTATCTTTTTTCACAGCCATGCGGCGTTGCTGGTGTTGCAACTGTTTAATGCGGTGTTTATTGGCATTATCGCGGGTATCGGGATGTTGTGGTTTCAGGATCTGATGCCGGGGCGGGCGGGGTCGGCAACAACGTTGTTCACCAACAGTATTTCAACGGGAGTGATCCTGGCCGGAGTTATCCAGGGCGCGGTAGCGCAAAGTTACGGGCATTTTGCCGTCTATTGGGTGATTGCGGCGATCTCTGTGGTGACGCTGGCGATGACCGGACGAGTAAAAGATGTTTAATTTTGCCGGGTGGCGGCTTCGCCTTACCCGGCCTACACGGACTTTGTAGGCCCGTGCAAACGAAGTGCCGCCGGGCAATTCTCCCAGGCGGCACCTGGGGTTAGCGCATAAACACCGGTTGCTTCTCTTCATATGCCGTAATGGCATCTTCGTGTTGCAGTGTCAGCCCGATGCTGTCCAGACCGTTCATCATGCAGTGGCGGCGAAATGCGTCGAGCGCAAAGGGGTAGGATTTATCTCCCGCTTTTACCACCTGAGCCTCCAGGTCCACGTCGAATGTGATGCCCGGATTCGCCTGCACCAGGGTAAACAGTTCATCCACTTCCGCATCGCTTAACTTTACTGGCAACAACTGATTGTTGAAGCTGTTGCCGTAGAAAATATCCGCGAAGCTGGGGGCGATGACCACTTTGAACCCGTAATCCGTCAGCGCCCATGGCGCGTGCTCGCGTGAAGAACCGCAGCCAAAGTTTTCCCGCGCCAGAAGAATGGAGGCCCCTTTATATTGCGGGAAGTTCAGTACGAACTCCGGGTTGGGCTGCTGGCCCTGTTCATCCAGGAATCGCCAGTCGTTAAACAGGTGTGCGCCAAAGCCGGTACGGGTGACTTTCTGCAAAAACTGCTTAGGAATAATGGCGTCGGTGTCGACGTTGGCGGCATCCAGCGGGACAACCAGGCCTGTATGTTGGATAAATTTCTCTGCCATGGTGGTTTCCTTATTTGATGCTGCGAATGTCGGCAAAATAACCGGTAACGGCGGCGGCGGCGGCCATGGCCGGGCTGACTAAGTGTGTGCGTCCACCGCGTCCCTGACGACCTTCAAAGTTACGGTTGCTGGTGGAAGCGCAACGTTCACCCGGATTCAGGCGATCGTTGTTCATTGCCAGACACATGGAACAACCGGGTAAACGCCACTCAAAACCGGCTTCAATGAAGATCTTGTCCAGACCTTCCGCTTCCGCCTGGGCTTTCACCGGGCCAGAGCCTGGCACGACCAGCGCCTGTACACCCGGAGCCACTTTGCGGCCTTTGGCGATTTCTGCCGCCGCACGCAAATCTTCAATACGCGAGTTGGTGCAGGAGCCGATAAATACTTTATCAATAGCCACTTCCGTTAACGGAATACCGGGTTTCAGTCCCATATAGGCCAGCGCTTTTTCGGCGGAGGCGCGTTCGACCGGGTCGGCAAATGATGCGGGATCGGGAATATTCTCCGTCACGGAGATGACCTGGCCTGGGTTGGTGCCCCAGGTGACCTGCGGCGCGATCTCTTCCGCCTGCAGGGTAACGACGGTATCAAATTTGGCGCCATCGTCGGTCTTCAGGGTTTTCCAGTATGCTACGGCATCGGTAAAATCTTTCCCCTTCGGCGCGTGCAGACGACCCTGTACATAGTTGAAGGTGGTGTCATCCGGCGCGACCAGACCGGCTTTCGCGCCCATTTCGATGGCCATGTTGCACAGCGTCATACGGCCTTCCATGCTCAGGGCCTGGATCGCGTCACCGCAAAATTCAACCACATGTCCGGTACCGCCAGCGCTGCCGGTTTTCCCAATGATCGCCAGCACGATATCTTTTGCCGTAATCCCCGGCGCCGCAGTGCCATTAACTTCGATTTTCATGGTTTTAGCGCGGCCCTGTTTCAGGGTCTGCGTCGCCAGAACGTGCTCAACTTCAGAGGTTCCGATTCCGAACGCCAGTGCGCCAAATGCGCCGTGGGTCGCCGTGTGGGAGTCGCCGCAGACAATGGTCATGCCCGGTAAGGTGATACCCTGTTCAGGGCCCATCACGTGGACGATGCCCTGATACGGGTGATTCAGGTCGTACAGCTCGACGCCGAACGCGTTGCAGTTTTTAATCAACTCCTGCATCTGAATGCGGGCCATCTCGCCGGATGCGTTGATGTCTTTGGTTTGCGTGGAGACGTTGTGATCCATCGTCGCGAAGGTTTTACCCGGCTGGCGAACCGGACGGCCATGCGCGCGCAGACCATCAAATGCCTGCGGAGAGGTCACTTCATGCACCAGATGACGGTCGATATATAACAGCGGGGTTTCGTTCGGCGCCTCATAGACGACGTGCGCATCGAACAATTTTTCATACAATGTTTTAGCCATGATTACACCCCTTCTGCGACGTAGCGGGCGATGATATCGCCCATCTCATCGGTACTGACTGCGGCAGCGCCACGGGCTAAATCACCGGTGCGGATACCTTCTTCTAACGCGCGATTAATGGCGCTTTCTATCGCGGTTGCGGCGTCGTTTGCCTCCAGGCTGTAGCGCAACAGCAGCGCCAGAGAGAGGATTTGCGCAATCGGATTGGCAATATTTTTCCCGGCGATATCTGGCGCCGAGCCGCCCGCAGGTTCATACAGGCCGAAACCTTGTTCATTCAGGCTGGCGGAAGGCAACATGCCCATGGAACCGGTAATCATGGCGCATTCGTCAGACAGGATGTCGCCAAACAGGTTGGAGCACAGCAGCACGTCGAACTGAGACGGATCTTTGATCAACTGCATGGTGGCGTTGTCGATGTACATGTGCGCCAGTTCAACGTCCGGATACTCTTTCGCGATTTCATTGACGATCTCACGCCACAGAATGGACGTTTGCAGTACGTTCGCTTTATCAATTGACGTCACTTTATGGCGGCGTTTACGGGCTGACTCAAAAGCAATGCGTGCGATACGCTCGATTTCAAAACGGTGATAGACCTCGGTATCAAAGGCTTTTTCATACTGACCGTGACCTTCACGGCCTTTTGGCTGACCGAAATAGATCCCGCCGGTCAACTCGCGCACGCACAGGATATCGAAACCGTTGGCGGCAATATCCGCACGTAACGGGCAGAAGGCCTCCAGCCCCTGGTACAGTTTGGCTGGACGCAGGTTGCTGAACAATTTGAAATGCTTACGCAGCGGCAGTAAGGCGCCGCGCTCGGGCTGCTGGTCAGGCGGCAGTTTTTCCCATTTTGGACCGCCGACCGAGCCAAACAAAATGGCATCCGCTTGCTCACAGCCTTCAACCGTGGCCTGCGGCAGCGGTTGACCGTGATTGTCGATGGCAGCGCCGCCTACGTCGTAATGGCTGGTGGTAATACGCATGGCAAAGCGGTTGCGAACGGCATCCAGTACTTTCAGGGCTTGCGCCATGACTTCCGGGCCAATACCGTCGCCCGGCAACACAGCAATATGGTAATTCTTCGACATCACACGGTTTCCTTGTTGTTTTCGTTGTTCTGAGCTTTGCGTTGCAACTCTTTTTCGACTTCAGCCGCACGCCAGATGTTGTTCAGGACATGCACCATCGCTTTGGCGGAGGATTCGACGATATCCGTCGTCAGGCCGACGCCGTGGAAACGGCGACCGTTATAGTTGGCGACGATATCCACCTGGCCCAGCGCATCTTTGCCGTGGCCTTTTGCCGTTAAGCTGTATTTCACCAGCTCGACGTTGTAATCAGTGATACGGTTGATGGCCTGATAGATAGCATCGACGGGACCGTTGCCGTTGGCCGCTTCTGCCTTCACTTCGTTGCCGCAGGCCAGTTTGACGGACGCCGTGGCGATATCGTTCGAGCCGGACTGCACGTTGAAATAATCCAGACGGAAATGCTCCGGCTCTTCCTGCTGTTTGTTAATGAAGGCCAGCGCTTCCAGGTCGTAGTCGAATACCTGACCTTTTTTATCCGCCAGTTTCAGGAACGCGTCATACAGATTGTCCAGGCTGTATTCGTCCTCTTTATAACCCATCTCATCCATACGGTGTTTTACCGCCGCGCGGCCTGAGCGTGACGTCAGGTTCAACTGAACTTGATTCAGGCCGATCGATTCTGGTGTCATGATTTCGTAGTTTTCACGATTTTTCAGCACGCCATCCTGATGGATGCCGGAAGAGTGGGCAAAGGCGCCGCTGCCAACAATCGCTTTGTTCGCCGGAATCGGCATGTTACAGATTTGGCTGACTAACTGGCTGGTACGCCAGATTTCCTGGTGATGAATGCGGGTCTGTACGTTCAGGATATCTTTACGCACTTTAATCGCCATGATCACCTCTTCCAGCGAGCAGTTACCGGCACGTTCGCCGATACCGTTCATCGCGCCTTCTACCTGACGCGCGCCCGCATGCACTGCTGCCAGTGCGTTACCCACGCCCAAACCTAAGTCATCGTGGGTGTGAACAGAGATGATGGCTTTATCGATGTTCGGAACTCGCTCATACAGCCCGGAAATGATACCTGCAAACTCGAAAGGCATGGTGTAACCCACGGTATCAGGGATATTGATGGTTCTTGCCCCTGCGTTGATGGCGGCTTCTACTACGCGAGCCAGGTCGGCAATTGGGGTGCGGCCTGCATCTTCGCATGAGAATTCCACGTCATCCGTGTAATTGCGTGCACGTTTGACCATGTAAACCGCGCGTTCAATGACCTCGTCCAGCGTGCTGCGCAATTTGGTGGCGATATGCATCGGCGATGTAGCGATAAACGTATGGATACGGAATGCCTCAGCGACTTTCAGCGACTCAGCCGCCACATCGATATCTTTTTCTACACAGCGGGCCAGAGCACACACACGGCTATTTTTAACCTGGCGCGCAATGGTCTGTACGGACTCAAAATCGCCAGGGGAAGAGACAGGGAAACCGACTTCCATTACGTCAACGCCCATACGCTCAAGCGCCAGAGCAATCTGCAGTTTTTCTTTCACACTCAGGCTTGCCTGTAACGCCTGTTCACCGTCGCGTAAGGTCGTATCGAAAATAATGACTTGCTGGCTCATGGTTTAGGTCCTTGTCTCTGAGAGCGCCTTGCATCAGGCATAAAAAAACCCGCGCAACGGCGCGGGTTTTTTGTCTTACTGGAAGATGACTTAATGCTGAATGTCGCTCACCAGTCTACCGCGCAACGAGGATGCGTTTAGTAGTAGTAGGCTGAGGAAGCGAACGTTACGAATCATTAATCAAACTCCAGGCGAAAGCGATATGCTTTTAGTGGTACTGGATACGTTGTCTGAAGTCAACCCTGTCTCCTGTAAAATAACGCTGTTACGCAGGGGATTCTGTCTTTTACTTTAGCTAATTGTGCTGGGCAACCAGTCCAATAAAAGACAAATTAGTTGTTTGTCGTTCACACTTTTCATCATTTGAAATACTTAAGCATACTTTTTTTCATTTGCCTGTGAAGAAAGGTCTTTGGAAGGTCTTGTAAAGGCGTTGTTTATCTTTATGATTTACATTGTTTTTATATTTTCAGTGAATGAGTTTTTATCCTCGCCAGCACCTTATTGATAAATTAATGTTAAGAGTAAGGGTTCTGTTAATATAAATATTTAATTAAAACTTAAATAATCATTCACTAAACGTATGATTGTGTATTCGTCGCGCTTATGGTTATATTACTTCCGTAATTTGAACATTATGAATTATTGGGTGTGACATTTATCACGTTATGTTTGTCATATCTTTCACCGTTTTCTAAACGATGCCTTTATGTTTTCCTAATTTTTTTATTTTTCTTTTTCTTATTCTATATGCATGGTAAATCATATTTTCTGAGTTTATTTCTGCATTCCCCCCAAGGAAAAGGAAGTGTAGTGTGACAGTGGAGTTAAATATGCCAGAGGTAAAAACTAAACCGCATCTTTTAGAGATGGGGAAACCGCAACTTCGAATGGTTGATCTCAATTTATTAACCGTTTTTGATGCGGTAATGCAGGAACAGAATATCACGCGAGCGGCACATTCTCTGGGGATGTCACAACCTGCGGTAAGTAACGCAGTTGCGCGTTTGAAAGTCATGTTTAATGACGAGTTATTTGTGCGTTACGGGCGTGGTATTCAGCCGACAGCGCGTGCATTTCAGCTATTCGGTTCCGTTCGGCAGGCGCTGCAACTGGTGCAGAATGAGTTACCGGGTTCGGGCTTTGAACCGACCAGCAGCGAACGCGTGTTCAATCTTTGTGTCTGCAGTCCGTTGGATAATATTCTGACGTCTCTTATTTATAATCGTGTAGAACAAATTGCCCCAAATATACATGTTGTTTTTAAATCGTCATTAAATCAGAACACAGAACATCAATTACGTTATCAGGAAACGGAATTTGTTATTAGTTATGAGGAATTTCGTCGTCCCGAGTTCACCAGCATTCCGTTGTTTAATGATGAAATGGTATTAGTTGCCAGCAAAAAACATCCGCATATCAATGGCCCATTGCTGGAAAGCGATGTGTATAATGAACAACACGCTGTTGTATCACTGGATCGTTTTGCTTCTTTTAGCCAACCCTGGTATGACTCAGCGGATAAACAAGCCTGTGTCGCCTATCAAGGTATGGCGATGATTAGCGTGCTTAATGTTGTTTCGCAAACGCACCTGGTTTCTATTGCCCCTCGCTGGCTGGCAGAAGAATTTGCGGGCTCATTAGAATTACAAATATTGCCTTTACCTTTAAAACTGAATAACCGGACGTGTTATCTCTCCTGGCATGAAGCAGCGGGTCGCGATAAAGGACATCAGTGGATGGAAGAGTTATTGGTTTCTGTCTGCAAGCGATAAAACGGGCAGAATAAATCAGGGTGCGACTTCTGGTTTATTCTGCATTTTTTAATAAGTGTGAAATTTTATACTGAATTCACTGTTGAGCTTCATGTTGGACATCCTGAAAAATAGAGGAATTGCTGTAACTCCTCATTTTTAAGCGATTAATTGTCACCACGAATACGTATCATGGTGTAATCCGCCATTAAATCCTTTCATTCCTCTCATTTATTCTAATCTCACTCTGTTTACCGGCGTCTACCCGAATTGCCTGCATCAGGACGAGCGGTTAATGTGTTTAGCAAATGTTAATCATCATACAGTGAGGCAAGCCATGGAGATGTTGTCTGGAGCCGAGATGGTCGTGCGATCGCTCATCGATCAGGGCGTGAAACAGGTTTTCGGATATCCCGGGGGCGCAGTTCTCGATATTTATGATGCACTGCATACGGTGGGGGGGATCGATCACGTCCTGGTACGTCATGAACAGGCTGCCGTGCATATGGCGGATGGGTTAGCGCGGGCGACCGGTGAGGTAGGCGTGGTGCTGGTGACTTCAGGTCCCGGAGCGACAAACGCCATTACGGGCATCGCTACGGCCTACATGGATTCTATTCCGCTGGTGATCCTTTCCGGCCAGGTGGCGACCTCGTTGATTGGCTACGATGCGTTTCAGGAATGTGACATGGTGGGGATCTCCCGCCCGGTGGTAAAACACAGTTTCCTGGTCAAGCAGACGGAAGATATCCCTCAGGTGCTCAAAAAGGCGTTTTGGCTGGCGGCGAGCGGGCGGCCCGGCCCGGTAGTGGTGGATTTACCCAAAGATATTCTAAGCCCGGCGAAAAAACTGCCTTATGTCTGGCCGGATGCCGTCAGTATGCGTTCGTATAATCCGACAACGACAGGGCATAAAGGGCAAATTAAGCGCGCGTTGCAAACCCTGGTGGCAGCGAAAAAACCGGTGGTCTACGTGGGCGGCGGGGCGATAAATTCAGCCTGCCACGAGGAACTCCGCCAGACGGTTGAGACGCTTAATCTCCCGGTTGTCTCTTCATTAATGGGGCTTGGCGCATTCCCGGCAACGCATCAACAGTCCTTAGGGATGTTGGGCATGCATGGCACGTATGAAGCGAATATGACCATGCATAACGCGGATGTGATTTTTGCTGTGGGGGTACGGTTCGACGATCGCACAACCAATAACCTGGCAAAATATTGTCCGAATGCGACCGTTTTACATATTGATATCGACCCTACGTCTATCTCAAAAACGGTGACGGCAGATGTGCCGATTGTGGGCGACGCGCGTCTGGTGCTGGAGCAGATGCTGGAATTGCTACCGCAAGAGTCCGCCGCGCAACCGTTGGATGATATTCGCGACTGGTGGCAACAGATTGAGCGCTGGCGTGCACGCCAGTGTCTGAAATATGACACGCAAAGTGAGAGCATCAAACCGCAAGCGGTGATCGAGGCTATCTGGCGTCTCACCAAAGGCGAGGCGTACGTCACCTCCGACGTCGGCCAACACCAAATGTTTGCCGCGCTTTACTACCCGTTTGATAAACCGCGTCGCTGGATTAACTCCGGTGGGCTGGGCACCATGGGGTTTGGTCTGCCTGCGGCGCTGGGGGTGAAGATGGCGCTGCCCGAAGAAACGGTCGTTTGTGTGACCGGCGATGGCAGTATCCAGATGAACATCCAGGAGCTGTCGACTGCGCTGCAGTATGAATTGCCTGTTCTGGTGCTCAACCTGAATAACCGATATCTGGGGATGGTTAAGCAGTGGCAGGACATGATCTATTCGGGGCGGCATTCGCAATCTTACATGCAGTCATTGCCTGATTTTGTACGTCTGGCGCAAGCCTATGGTCATGTTGGTATCCAGATTAACCATCCGGGCGAGCTGGAAAGCAAACTGAGCGAGGCCCTTGAGCACGTACATAATAATCGCCTGGTCTTCGTCGATGTGACGGTGGATGGCAGTGAGCATGTCTACCCTATGCAGATTCGCGGGGGCGGGATGGATGAAATGTGGTTAAGCAAAACGGAGAGGACCTGATTATGCGCCGGATATTATCTGTATTGCTGGAGAACGAGTCAGGGGCATTGTCGCGCGTGATTGGCCTCTTTTCGCAGCGTGGCTACAATATTGAAAGCCTGACCGTTGCGCCGACTGACGATCCGACATTATCGCGTATGACCATCCAGACCGTGGGTGATGAAAAAGTCCTCGAACAAATCGAAAAACAGTTGCACAAGCTGGTCGATGTGTTGCGGGTGAGCGAGCTTGGGCAAGGGGCGCACGTTGAACGTGAAATCATGCTGGTGAAGATCCAGGCCAGCGGCTACGGGCGTGAAGAGGTCAAGCGCAACACCGAGATCTTCCGTGGGCAGATTATTGACGTCACCCCGTCTATTTATACCGTCCAACTGGCGGGAACCAGTGAAAAACTGGATGCTTTCCTGGCAACGTTGCGCGAGGTGGCGAAGATTGTTGAAGTTGCGCGTTCAGGCGTGGTCGGTCTTTCGCGCGGTGATAAAATCATGCGCTAAGGAATACCTTACTCCGATTTCGCAGGCTCAACGTTACCGGTTGGGCCTTTTTTTGCGAAATCCGCAATAACCAGAGACAAAAGCGGTTGCACGCAGTGCGTATTCTGCGATTAGATGTTAATTAATTTTACCCATGCCGTCTCAGTGGTTATGGTTTGTACTTTTTACGCAAGGGGCAATTGTGAAACTGGATGAAATCGCTCGGCTAGCCGGTGTATCGCGAACGACTGCAAGCTACGTTATTAACGGAAAAGCAAAGCAATATCGCGTGAGCGACAAGACCGTTGAAAAAGTCATGGCGGTGGTGCGCGAGCATAATTATCACCCCAATGCTGTGGCTGCCGGGCTGCGTGCGGGACGCACTCGCTCCATTGGTCTGGTCATTCCTGACCTCGAGAACACAAGTTATACCCGCATTGCAAACTATCTGGAACGCCAGGCGCGCCAGCGGGGTTATCAACTGTTGATCGCCTGTTCTGAAGATCAGCCGGATAACGAAATGCGCTGCATCGAACACCTTTTGCAGCGCCAGGTGGATGCAATTATTGTGTCGACCTCTTTGCCGCCGGAGCATCCTTTCTATCAGCGCTGGGCTAATGATGCTTTCCCGATTGTTGCGCTGGATCGTGCACTCGATCGCGAACATTTTACCAGCGTTGTTGGCGCTGACCAGGATGATGCGGAAATGCTGGCTGGAGAGCTTCGCAAATTCCCTGGGGAAACGGTGCTCTATTTGGGGGCGCTGCCAGAACTGTCGGTGAGTTTCCTGCGTGAGCAGGGATTCCGTACCGCGTGGAAGGATGATCCGCGTGAAGTGCATTTCTTGTATGCCAACAGTTACGAGCGGGCCGCCGCAGCGCAGCTGTTTGAAAAATGGCTGGAAACGCACCCGATGCCGCAGGCGCTGTTTACCACCTCTTTTGCACTGTTGCAGGGCGTGATGGATGTGACATTGCGTCGTGATGGGAAATTACCTTCCGAACTGGCTATCGCCACTTTTGGTGATAATGAACTGCTCGATTTTCTGCAATGTCCGGTACTTGCCGTGGCGCAACGCCATCGTGATGTCGCTGAGCGTGTTCTTGAGATTGTTCTGGCGAGTCTGGATGAACCCCGTAAGCCAAAACCGGGTTTAACACGGATCAAACGTAATTTGTATCGCCGTGGCGTCCTTAGCCGTAGCTGAGTTAATACCCCCGCGCCAGAAAATGCTTAGGTGCGGGGGAAATAAAAAAAGAAAATCAATAACCGTATCAGAATTAAGATTATTCCTTAAAATCTCGCTGAGATATCTTATAAATAATCCTGATTGCACTCTCACAACCCTTTTTCAGGTTATTGGGCGGTAACGGCAGGTTGCTCTTGTATTATTTTGTTACATGCTTGTGGGGAATTGCCGAATTAACAAACACTTTCCTTCCCTGATGCGGTAACGCATCGTACTCCCTGGCTGCAGGGGGCATAACGACCGATAAACAGGTACTGTTATCCCGCTGCAATATGTCCTAAAATGCCGCTCGCGTCGCAAACTGACACTTTATATTTTCTTCAGATGGTATTGAGTCGTTTTAAACGGTGATGAGTTTTTGTTTTTTTTTCTTACAAATATTCATGACGTTAATTTGCTTCGTTCGTTGGACGTAATTTAATCAACGCTGATATTAGCCGTAAACATTGGGTTTTTTGCTCCGGTAAGCGTTGCTACTGGCTTGACAAGCTTTTCCTCCGCTCCGTAAACTCCTTTAAGTGGGATTTTGTGGGATAAAGTGGTAATTGGGGGTGAGGCTGGCATGTTCCGGGGAGCAACGTTAGTCAATCTCGACAGTAAAGGGCGCTTATCTGTGCCCACCCGTTATCGGGATCAACTGCTCGAGAGCGCTACCGGTCAAATGGTGTGTACCATTGACATTCATCACCCGTGCCTGCTGCTGTACCCCCTGCCTGAATGGGAAGTTATCGAGCAAAAATTATCGCGTCTGTCGAGCATGAATCCGGTTGAGCGCCGCGTGCAGCGCTTACTATTGGGACATGCCAGCGAATGTCAGATGGACAGTGCCGGTCGTCTATTGATCGCGCCGATTCTGCGGCAACATGCCGCACTGACGAAAGAAGTGATGCTGGTTGGACAGTTCAACAAATTTGAACTGTGGGATGAAACGACCTGGTATCAACGGGTCAAGGAAGATATCGACGCTGAGCAGTCTGTTACCGAAACCTTGTCGGAGCGACTGCAGGACTTGTCTCTATAATGATGATGGAAAATTTTAAACATACAACGGTGCTGCTGGACGAGGCCGTAAACGGTCTGAACATTCGCCCTGACGGCATTTACATTGATGGGACATTTGGTCGCGGTGGTCACTCACGTCTGATCCTGTCGCAACTTGGCGACAACGGACGTTTACTGGCAATCGATCGCGATCCGCAGGCTATTGCCGTTGCCCAAACCATCAATGATCCTCGCTTCTCCATCATTCATGGACCTTTCTCTGCGCTGGCTGAGTACGTCGCCGAGCGTGAACTGACGGGTAAGATTGACGGAATCCTTCTCGATCTTGGCGTCTCTTCTCCGCAACTCGATGATGCCGAGCGCGGCTTTTCCTTCATGCGTGATGGTCCGTTGGATATGCGAATGGACCCAACGCGTGGCCAGTCTGCTGCCGAATGGCTGCAAACGGCTGAAGAAGCGGACATCGCCTGGGTGATCAAAACCTTTGGCGAGGAGCGTTTTGGTAAACGTATTGCCCGCGCCATTGTTGAACGTAACCGCATTGAGCCGATGACTCGTACCAAAGAGCTCGCAGAAGTGATTGCGGCTGCGACGCCGGTGAAGGACAAACACAAACATCCCGCGACCCGTACCTTCCAGGCGGTGCGCATTTGGGTGAACAGTGAACTGGAGGAGATAGAGCAGGCGCTAAAAAGCTCGCTCAGCGTGCTGGCCCCGGGAGGGCGACTTTCCATCATCAGTTTCCACTCGCTGGAAGACCGTATTGTGAAGCGCTTTATGCGTGAGCAAAGTCGCGGTCCGCAAGTACCAGCAGGATTGCCGATGACGGAAGATCAGCTCAAAAAACTGGGTGGCCGCGAGTTGCGAGCGTTAGGCAAGTTGATGCCGGGCGAAGAAGAGGTGGCAGAGAATCCACGTGCCCGTAGTTCAGTTCTGCGAATTGCAGAGAGGACGAACGCATGATCAGCAGAGTGACAGATGCCCTCAGCAAAGTTAAGGGATCAATAGGAAGCAACGAGCGCCATGCTTTGCCTGGCGTGATCGGTGACGATCTTTTGCGGTACGGGAAGCTGCCACTCTGCCTGTTCATTTGCATCATTTTGACGGCGGTGACTGTCGTCACCACGGCGCATCACACGCGACTATTGACCGCGCAGCGTGAGCAATTGGTTCTGGAGCGGGATGCGTTGGATATCGAATGGCGCAACCTGATCCTTGAAGAAAATGCGCTCGGCGATCATAGCCGGGTGGAACGGATTGCAACGGAAAAACTGCAGTTGCAGCATGTTGATCCCTCACAAGAAAATATCGTAGTGCAAAAATAAGGATAAACGCGACGCATGAAAGCAGCGGCAAAAACGCTCAAACCAAAACGCCAGGAAGAACAGCCCAACTTTATCAGTTGGCGTTTTGCGTTGCTGTGCGGCTGCATTTTACTGGCGCTGGTTTTTCTGTTGGGTCGCGCGGCCTGGCTGCAGATCATCGCGCCGGATATGCTGGTGCGCCAGGGGGACATGCGTTCTCTACGTGTGCAGGAAGTCGCAACATCACGCGGCATGATAACCGATCGGTCTGGTCGTCCGCTGGCTGTGAGTGTCCCGGTAAAAGCGATTTGGGCCGATCCGAAAGAGCTGCATGATGCCGGTGGCATTACACTGGATAATCGCTGGAAAGCGCTGGCTGACGCGCTGAAAATGCCGCTCGATCAGCTGGCGGCGCGTGTTAACGCGAATCCAAGAGGCCGCTTTATTTATCTGGCGCGTCAGGTAAACCCGGATCTTGGCGATTACATCAAAAAGCTGAAGCTTCCTGGTATTCATCTGCGTGAAGAATCCCGCCGTTACTATCCTTCCGGAGAAGTGACCGCTCACCTCATTGGTTTTACCAACGTCGACAGTCAGGGTATTGAAGGCGTTGAGAAGAGCTTTGATAAGTGGCTTACGGGTCAGCCGGGCGAACGTGTTGTGCGTAAAGATCGCTATGGTCGCGTCATTGAGGATATCTCTTCTACCGACAGTCAGGCGGCGCATAACCTGGCGTTGAGCATTGATGAACGCTTACAGGCGCTGGTGTATCGCGAGCTGAATAACGCTGTAGCCTTTAACAAGGCGGAGTCGGGTAGCGCCGTGCTGGTGGATGTGAGCACTGGCGAAGTGCTGGCAATGGCTAACAGCCCGTCTTATAACCCGAACAACCTGACCGGCACGCAGAAAGATGTCATGCGTAACCGTACCATTACCGACGTCTTCGAACCGGGGTCAACCGTCAAACCGATGGTGGTGATGACCGCGCTACAACGCGGCGTGGTGCGTGAAAATACCGTACTCAACACCATTCCCTACCGAATTAACGGTCACGAAATCAAAGACGTGGCGCGTTACAGCGAACTGACCCTTACCGGGGTTTTACAGAAGTCGAGTAACGTCGGTGTTTCTAAGCTGGCGTTAGCGATGCCGTCCTCAGCGTTAGTAGATACTTACTCACGTTTTGGGCTGGGAAAAGCGACCAATTTGGGGTTGGTCGGAGAACGCAGTGGCTTATATCCTCAAAAACAACGGTGGTCTGACATAGAGAGGGCCACCTTCTCTTTCGGCTATGGGCTAATGGTAACGCCGTTACAGTTAGCGCGAGTCTATGCAACGATTGGCAGCTACGGCGTCTATCGCCCGCTCTCAATTACCAAAGTTGACCCGCCCGTTCCGGGCGAGCGTATCTTCCCGGAATCTACCGTTCGTACCGTCGTGCACATGATGGAGAGCGTGGCATTACCGGGCGGCGGTGGCGTAAAAGCCGCGATCAAAGGGTATCGCATCGCCATTAAAACCGGTACGGCGAAAAAAGTGGGCCCGGACGGGCGCTACATCAATAAATACATTGCGTATACCGCAGGCGTTGCGCCTGCGAGTCAGCCGCGCTTTGCGCTGGTTGTTGTTATCAACGATCCGCAGGCGGGTAAATACTACGGCGGCGCCGTTTCCGCGCCGGTCTTTGGTGCCATCATGGGCGGCGTACTGCGCACCATGAACATCGAACCGGACGCACTGGCAACGGGCGAGAAAAGTGAATTCGTAATTAATCAAGGCGAGGGAACAGGTGGCAGATCGTAATTTGCGCGACCTTCTTGCTCCATGGGTGCCGGGCGCACCGGAGCGAGCACTGCGGGAGATGACACTCGACAGCCGTGTGGCTGCATCGGGCGATCTCTTTGTGGCAGTAAAAGGTCATCAGGCGGACGGGCGTCGATATATCCCGCAGGCGATAGCGCAAGGTGTGGCTGCCATTATTGCAGAGGCAAAAGATGAGGCGACCGACGGTGAGATCCGTGAAATGCACGGCGTTCCGGTCATCTATCTCAGCCAGCTCAACGAGCGTTTATCTGCACTGGCTGGTCGCTTCTATCATGAACCCTCAGAAAGAATGCGTCTGGTGGGCGTGACCGGCACAAACGGTAAAACCACAACCACCCAACTGCTGGCGCAATGGAGCCAATTGCTCGGCGAAACCAGCGCGGTGATGGGAACAGTAGGCAATGGTTTGCTGGGCAAAGTGATCCCGACGGAAAATACCACCGGTTCAGCGGTTGATGTCCAGCATGTGCTGGCGGGACTGGTTGAGCAGGGCGCGACACTCGGCGCGATGGAAGTTTCTTCTCACGGCCTGGTGCAACACCGCGTCGCTGCGCTGAAATTTGCGGCGTCAGTCTTTACGAATTTAAGTCGTGATCACCTCGACTATCACGGTGACATGGAGCATTACGAAGCGGCGAAATGGCTGCTGTACTCCACGCATCACTGCGGTCAGGCGATTGTTAATGCTGATGATGACGTGGGTCGTCGCTGGCTGGCGAAATTGCCGGATGCGGTTGCCGTTTCGATGGAAGACTGTATTAATCCCAACTGCCATGGCCGTTGGTTGAAAGCCGTTGAGGTGAATTATCACGACAGCGGAGCAACCATTCGCTTTGCTTCCAGTTGGGGCGAAGGCGAGATTGAAAGCCGCTTGATGGGCGCGTTTAACGTCAGCAACCTTCTGCTGGCGCTGGCTACGCTGCTGGCGTTGGGTTATCCGTTGGCTGAACTGCTGAAAACAGCCTCCCGCCTGCAACCCGTTTGCGGGCGCATGGAAGTCTTTAGTGCGCCGGGTAAACCGACTGTCGTTGTTGACTACGCCCATACGCCGGACGCGCTGGAAAAAGCGCTTGAAGCGGCACGCCTGCATTGCGCAGGCAAACTGTGGTGCGTCTTCGGCTGCGGCGGCGATCGCGATAAAGGCAAACGTCCGCTAATGGGCGCGATTGCTGAACAATTTGCTGATGTGGCAGTGGTGACCGACGATAATCCGCGTACTGAAGAGCCGCGTGCCATTATCAACGATATCCTTGCCGGAATGCTGGACGCCGGGCATGCGAAGGTGATGGAAGGCCGTGCCGAAGCCGTCACCAACGCCATTATGCAAGCGAAAGAGGACGACGTCGTACTGATTGCGGGTAAGGGGCATGAAGATTATCAGATCGTCGGCTCCCAGCGTCTCGACTATTCCGACCGTGTGACCGCCGCGCGCCTGCTGGGGGTTATCGCATGATTAACGTAACGCTCAGCCAACTGGCTGAGATTCTGCACGGCGAGTTGCAAGGTGCCGATTTGACGCTGGACGCGGTAACGACCGATACGCGTAAACTGACGCCGGGCTGCCTGTTTGTGGCGCTGAAAGGCGAACGCTTCGACGCCCACGATTTTGCCGATAAAGCGAAAGCAGGTGGGGCGGGGGCGCTGCTGGTCAATCGTCCTCTGGATATCGACCTCCCGCAGCTGATCGTCAAAGACACGCGTCTGGCGTTTGGCGAACTGGCGGCGTGGGTACGCGCACAGGTTCCGGCTCGCGTGGTGGCGTTAACCGGTTCATCCGGTAAAACATCGGTTAAAGAGATGACGGCGGCCATTCTGAGCCAGTGCGGAAACACTTTATATACCGCCGGCAATCTCAATAACGACATCGGCGTGCCGATGACGCTGCTACGTCTGAATCATGATTATGACTATGCGGTGATTGAATTAGGCGCTAACCACCAGGGTGAAATTGCCTGGACCGTCGGCCTGACGCGTCCGGAAGCGGCGCTGGTGAACAATCTCGCTGCGGCGCACCTGGAAGGGTTCGGCTCGCTGGCGGGCGTGGCGAAAGCCAAAGGCGAAATCTTTACCGGTCTGCAGGAAAACGGCATTGCCATCTTGAATGCCGATAACAACGACTGGTTGAACTGGCAGAGCATTATTGGCGATCGCACGGTCTGGCGCTTTTCACCCAATGCCGCCCACAGTGATTTCACGGCAACCCAAATCCACGTGACGCTGCATGGCACAACGTTTTCTCTGCAAACCCCGAAGGGCAGCATTGATGTGCTGCTGCCGTTACCTGGCCGCCACAATATCGCCAATGCACTCGCTGCGAGCGCGTTGTCGATGGCGGTTGGTGCGCCGCTCGAGGCTATCAAAGCGGGTCTGGCTAACTTAACGGCCGTACCTGGCCGTTTGTTCCCGATCTCACTGGCAGAAAACCAGCTGTTGCTTGATGACTCCTACAACGCCAATGTAGGGTCGATGACCGCAGCCGTACAGGTTCTTTCTGAAATGCCGGGCTTTCGTGTGTTGGTGGTTGGCGATATGGCGGAACTGGGGGCAGAAAGCGAAGCGTGCCATGTGCAGGTTGGCGAGGCGGCGAAAGCGGCAGATATCGATTGTGTATTGAGTACCGGGAAACTGAGCCAGGCCATCAGTGACGCCAGCGGCGTCGGCGAGCATTTTGCTGACAAATCTGCGTTGGTGACGCGTCTTAAGGCGCTGGTTGCAGAGCATCAGACAATGACTGTTTTAGTGAAAGGTTCACGTAGTGCCGCCATGGAAGAGGTAGTACACGCATTACAGGAGAATGGGACATGTTAGTTTGGCTGGCCGAACATTTGGTCAAATATTATTCCGGCTTTAACGTCTTTTCGTATCTGACGTTTCGCGCCATCGTCAGCCTGCTGACCGCGCTGTTCATCTCTTTGTGGATGGGCCCGCGCATGATTGCCCGTTTACAAAAATTGTCGTTTGGCCAGGTTGTGCGTAACGACGGTCCGGAGTCGCATTTCAGCAAGCGCGGGACGCCGACGATGGGCGGCATTATGATCCTGACCGCGATTGTCGTTTCTGTGCTGCTGTGGGCTTACCCGTCTAACCCGTATGTCTGGTGTGTATTGGTCGTGCTGGTTGGCTACGGCATTATTGGGTTCGTCGATGACTATCGCAAAGTGGTCCGCAAAGACACGAAAGGCCTGATTGCGCGCTGGAAGTATTTCTGGATGTCCGTCATTGCATTAGGCGTGGCGTTTGCCCTCTATCTGGCGGGCAAAGATACGCCAGCCACTCAACTGGTGGTGCCGTTCTTTAAAGACGTGATGCCTCAGTTGGGGCTGTTCTACGTTCTGCTGGCGTACTTCGTGATTGTGGGGACGGGGAACGCGGTCAATCTGACCGATGGCCTTGATGGCCTGGCGATTATGCCAACCGTGTTTGTCGCGGCTGGTTTTGCGCTGGTGGCGTGGGCGAGCGGTAACATGAACTTCGCCAGCTACCTGCACATTCCCTATTTACGCCATGCCGGTGAACTGGTGATTGTCTGTACGGCGATTGTCGGCGCGGGGTTAGGCTTTCTGTGGTTTAACACTTATCCGGCGCAGGTCTTTATGGGTGACGTCGGTTCACTGGCGCTGGGCGGTGCACTCGGGATTATCGCCGTGCTGCTGCGTCAGGAATTCCTGCTGGTAATTATGGGCGGGGTGTTCGTGGTGGAAACGTTGTCGGTCATCCTGCAGGTCGGTTCCTTTAAGCTGCGCGGGCAGCGTATTTTCCGCATGGCGCCGATTCACCATCACTATGAACTGAAAGGCTGGCCGGAGCCGCGCGTCATTGTGCGCTTCTGGATTATTTCGCTGATGCTGGTGCTGATTGGCCTGGCAACGCTGAAGGTACGCTAATCATGGCTGATTACCAGGGTAAAAACGTCGTTATCATTGGTCTGGGTCTCACCGGACTTTCTTGCGTGGACTTTTTCCTCGCGCGTGGCGTGACGCCCCGTGTGATGGATACCCGCGCGACGCCGCCGGGACTGGATAAATTACCTGAAGCGGTTGAACGCCACGTTGGCAGCCTGAACGACGAGTGGCTATTAGCCGCCGATTTGGTGGTTGCCAGCCCTGGTATTGCCCTTGCGCATCCTTCACTACGCGCTGCTGCTGATGCGGGTATTGAAATTGTGGGCGACATTGAGCTGTTCTGTCGCGAAGCGCAGGCACCCATTGTCGCTATCACCGGGTCGAACGGTAAAAGTACGGTAACGACGCTGGTTGGCGAAATGGCGAAAGCGGCGGGCGTTAACGTCGGTGTGGGCGGCAATATCGGTCTGCCAGCCCTGATGTTGCTGGATGACGATCGCGAACTCTATGTGCTTGAACTGTCCAGTTTCCAACTGGAAACCACCTCCAGTCTACAGGCCGCTGCCGCAACAATTCTGAACGTTACGGAAGATCATATGGACCGATATCCATTTGGTCTTCAACAGTATCGCGCGGCGAAACTGCGTGTGTACGAGAATGCGAAAGTGTGCGTGGTGAATGCCGATGATGCGCTAACCATGCCGGTACGCGGTGCGGATGAGCGCTGCGTGAGTTTTGGCGTCAATATGGGTGACTATCACCTTAACCGTCAGCAGGGCGAAACCTGGCTGCGGGTCAAAGGCGAAAAAATACTGAACGTGAAAGAGATGAAGCTTTCCGGTCAGCATAACTACACCAACGCGCTGGCGGCGCTGGCACTGGCGGACGCAGCAGGATTACCGCGCGCCAGCAGCCTGAAAGCGTTAACGACGTTTACCGGTCTTGCGCATCGCTTCCAGTTGGCGCTGGAGCATAACGGTGTTCGCTGGATCAACGATTCTAAAGCGACCAATGTAGGCAGTACCGAAGCGGCGTTGAAGGGGCTGCATGTCGATGGCACGCTGCATCTGCTGCTCGGCGGAGATGGTAAATCAGCGGATTTCTCTTCGCTGGGGCGTTATTTGAACGGCGATCGTGTTCGTCTGTACTGCTTTGGCCGTGACGGCGCACAACTGGCGGAACTGCGTCCGGACGTCGCTGAACAGACGGAAACGATGGAAGAGGCGATGCGCTTGATCGCGCCGCGCGTGAAGCCGGGAGATATGGTGCTGTTGTCGCCCGCCTGCGCCAGCCTCGATCAGTTCAAGAATTTTGAGCAGCGGGGGGATGAATTTACCCGCCTGGCGAAGGAGTTGGGTTGATGCGCTTCTCTCTGCCTCGCCTGAGAATGCCGCGCCTGCCGGGATTTGGACTCCTGGCATGGGGCTTTGCTGCGCTTAAGGGCTGGGTGATGGCTTCGCGTGAGAAAGACGCGGACAGCCTGATTATGTACGACCGCATGTTGTTGTGGTTAACCCTGGGACTTGCGGCGATTGGTTTCGTGATGGTGACCTCAGCGTCGATGCCCGTGGGGCAAAGGCTGGCGAACGACCCGTTCCTGTTTGCCAAGCGTGATGCGCTGTATATCTTCCTGGCATTTTGCCTGGGGATGATCACGCTGCGTTTGCCGATGGAGTTCTGGCAAAAGTACAGCACCACGATGCTGATTGCGTCGATCATCATGCTGTTAATAGTACTGGTGGTGGGGAGTTCCGTTAACGGGGCATCGCGTTGGATTGCGCTGGGGCCGCTGCGTATTCAGCCTGCGGAATTTACCAAGCTGTCGTTGTTCTGCTACCTCGCGAACTACCTGGTGCGTAAGGTCGACGAGGTACGTAATAACCTGCGCGGCTTCTTAAAACCGATGGGCGTGATCCTGGTGCTGGCAGTGCTTTTGCTGGCGCAGCCTGACCTCGGTACGGTGGTGGTGTTATTTGTGACCACGCTGGCGATGCTGTTTCTTGCCGGGGCGAAACTGTGGCAGTTCATCGCCATCATCGGGATGGGGATATCGGCGGTTGTTCTGCTGATCCTCGCCGAGCCTTATCGTATTCGCCGCGTGACCTCTTTCTGGAACCCCTGGGAAGATCCCTTTGGCAGTGGTTACCAGTTAACGCAATCGCTGATGGCATTTGGTCGCGGTGAAGTCTGGGGGCAAGGACTGGGGAATTCGGTACAAAAACTGGAGTACCTGCCGGAGGCGCATACCGACTTTATCTTCGCCATTATTGGGGAAGAACTGGGTTATATCGGTGTGGTATTGGCACTTTTAATGGTATTCTTCGTCGCTTTTCGCGCGATGTCGATTGGGCGTAAAGCGCTGGAAATTGACCACCGTTTCTCCGGTTTTCTCGCCTGTTCGATCGGTATCTGGTTTAGTTTCCAGGCACTTGTCAACGTTGGTGCGGCTGCCGGTATGCTACCGACCAAAGGTCTGACGCTGCCGCTGATCAGCTATGGTGGTTCGAGTTTGTTGATTATGTCGACAGCCATCATGTTTTTGTTACGTATTGATTATGAAACGCGTCTGGAAAAAGCGCAGGCGTTTACACGAGGTTCACGATGAGTGGTCAACCGAAGCGGTTAATGGTGATGGCAGGCGGTACCGGCGGACATGTGTTCCCAGGATTGGCCGTTGCTCACCATTTAATGGCCCAGGGCTGGCAGGTTCGCTGGCTGGGCACCGCCGATCGTATGGAAGCGGATTTAGTGCCAAAACACGGCATTGAGATTGACTTCATTCGTATCTCCGGTTTGCGTGGCAAAGGGATCAAGGCATTGCTTGCCGCCCCGCTGCGTATTTTTAACGCCTGGCGTCAGGCGCGCGCCATCATGCAACAGTTCAAACCCGACGTGGTGCTGGGCATGGGGGGCTATGTTTCCGGTCCCGGCGGCCTTGCTGCCTGGTCTTTAGGGATCCCGGTGGTGCTGCATGAGCAGAACGGTATTGCCGGTTTGACCAATAAATGGTTGGCGAAGATAGCAACCACGGTTATGCAGGCTTTTCCTGGCGCCTTCCCGAAAGCGGAAGTGGTGGGGAATCCGGTGCGTACGGACGTGCTGGCGCTGCCTCTGCCGCAGGAGCGTCTGGCGGGGCGTGAAGGCCCGGTTCGTCTGCTGGTGGTTGGTGGCTCCCAGGGCGCTCGCGTTCTGAACCAGACGCTACCGCAGGTTGCCGCAAAACTGGGTGATGCGGTCACTATCTGGCATCAGAGCGGTAAAGGCGCGCAGCAGACGGTTGAAGACGCTTATGCACAGGCGGGGCAACCGCAGCATAAGGTGACGGAGTTTATTGACGACATGGCAGGCGCTTACGCGTGGGCAGATGTGGTTGTTTGTCGTTCGGGTGCATTGACCGTGAGCGAGATTGCTGCCGCAGGGTTACCTGCGCTGTTTGTGCCCTTTCAGCATAAAGACAGGCAGCAGTACTGGAATGCGCTGCCGCTGGAAAAAGCGGGCGCAGCCAAAATTCTCGAGCAGCCACAGTTTACCGTGGATGCCGTCGCCAGCACCCTTTCCGGGTGGTCGCGAGAAACGTTACTCACCATGGCAGAGCGTGCTCGCGCGGCATCGATTCCTGATGCCACAGAACGAGTCGCAAATGAAGTGAGCCGGGCTGCCCGGGTGTAATTGTGGCGGTGCCTTTTGCATCGCATGAAATTTTGAAGTTAATGGCGTAAAGAATGAATACACAACAATTGGCGAAACTGCGTTCCATCGTGCCTGAAATGCGTCGCGTTCGGCATATTCACTTTGTCGGCATCGGTGGTGCTGGTATGGGCGGTATTGCCGAAGTTTTGGCCAATGAAGGGTATCAGATCAGTGGTTCCGATTTGGCGCCGAATCCGGTTACGCAACAGTTGACGAGTCTGGGTGCCACTATCTTTTTCAACCATCGCCCGGAGAACGTCCGTGATGCGAGCGTGGTGGTGGTATCCAGCGCTATTTCGGCGGATAACCCGGAGATTGTCGCTGCGCATGAAGCGCGCATTCCGGTGATTCGCCGTGCAGAGATGCTGGCGGAATTAATGCGTTTTCGTCACGGCATCGCCATTGCCGGGACGCATGGCAAAACCACAACCACGGCAATGGTTTCCAGTATTTATGCCGAAGCGGGTCTGGATCCGACCTTTGTGAACGGTGGTCTGGTCAAAGCGGCGGGCGTGCATGCGCGTCTTGGCCACAGTCGTTATCTGATTGCTGAAGCAGATGAGAGCGATGCGTCGTTCCTGCATCTGCAGCCGATGGTGGCGATTGTCACCAACATCGAAGCGGACCATATGGATACCTACCAGGGCGACTTCGAAAATTTAAAGCAGACGTTCATTAATTTTCTGCACAATTTGCCGTTTTATGGTCGTGCAGTGATGTGCGTTGATGACCCGGTAATCCGTGAGCTGCTGCCGCGAGTGGGGCGTCAGACCACGACCTACGGTTTTAGCGATGACGCGGATGTGCGTATTGAAGACTATCAGCAGATTGGTCCGCAAGGGCACTTCACGCTTCTGCGCCAGGACAAGCCTGCGCTGCGCGTGACCTTGAATGCGCCAGGTCGCCATAATGCACTGAATGCGGCGGCTGCCGTGGCGGTAGCAACGGAAGAAGAGATTGAAGACGAGGCAATCCTGCGTGCGCTGGAGAGCTTCCAGGGGACAGGACGTCGTTTCGATGTTCTTGGTGAGTTCCCGCTTGAGCCGGTAAACGGTAAAGCCGGTACGGCGATGCTGGTCGATGATTACGGCCATCATCCAACGGAAGTTGACGCGACCATCAAAGCCGCGCGCGCGGGCTGGCCGGACAAAAATCTGGTTATGCTGTTCCAGCCGCACCGTTTCACGCGTACGCGCGATCTGTACGATGATTTCGCTAACGTATTGACCCAGGTTGATACGCTACTGATGCTGGACGTTTATGCTGCGGGAGAGACACCGATCCCTGGCGCGGATAGCCGCTCACTGTGCCGTACCATTCGTGGACGCGGCAAGATTGACCCGATTCTGGTGTCCGACCCTGCCCAAGTGGCGGAAATGCTGGCACCGGTATTAACCGGCAACGATTTGATTCTGGTGCAGGGTGCGGGAAATATCGGCAAAATCGCACGTTCCTTAGCTGAAATCAAACTGAAGCCGCAAACTCAGGAGGAAGAACAACATGGCTGATAAGATTGCGGTCCTGTTGGGGGGAACCTCCGCTGAGCGTGAAGTTTCGCTGAATTCCGGTGCCGCCGTGTTGGCTGGCTTACGCGAAGGCGGCGTGGATGCGCATCCGGTGGATCCGCAAGAGGTTGACATCACCCTTCTGAAATCGATGGGTTTTCAGAAGGTGTTCATCGCCCTGCACGGGCGCGGTGGTGAAGATGGCACTTTGCAGGGGATGCTGGATCTGATTGGCCTGCCGTACACCGGCAGTGGCGTGATGGCATCTGCCATTTCTATGGATAAACTGCGCAGCAAATTGCTGTGGCAAGGGGCTGGATTACCGGTCGCGCCGTGGGTGGCGTTAACGTGCGCTGAGTTCGAAAAAGGGCTTAGCGATGACGTCATGGCGCAAATTTCCGCGTTGGGTTTACCGCTGATTGTGAAGCCGAGCCGTGAAGGCTCCAGCGTGGGAATGTCGAAAGTTGAAGAACAAAATGCTTTGCAAAACGCATTAGCATTGGCTTTTCATCATGATGAAGAAGTATTGATTGAAAAATGGCTCAGCGGTCCAGAATTTACGGTAGCGATGCTCGGTGAAGAAATTTTACCGTCAATTCGTATCCAACCCGCTGGAACCTTCTATGATTATGAGGCGAAGTATCTGTCTGATGAGACACAATATTTCTGTCCTGCTGGTCTGGAAGTGGATCAAGAGGCCGCGTTACAGGCATTAGTCCTGAAAGCGTGGACCGCGCTGGGCTGCAAAGGTTGGGGTCGTATCGATGTCATGAAGGACAGCGATGGCCAGTTTTATCTGCTGGAAGCTAATACCTCTCCGGGTATGACCAGCCACAGTCTGGTGCCTATGGCGGCACGTCAGGCGGGCATGAGCTTCTCGCAGTTGGTGGTACGAATTCTGGAGTTGGCGGACTGATATGTCGCAGGCTGCGCTGAACACGCGAAACAGTGAAGAAGAACTCTCATCTTCACGCCGCAGTAATGGAACGCGTCTTGCAGGTATTCTTTTCCTGCTGACAGTGTTGTGCACCGTGTTTGTCAGCGGCTGGGTGGTGTTGGGCTGGATGGAAGACGCGCAGCGTTTACCCTTGTCGAAACTGGTGCTGACCGGCGATCGGCATTACACGCGCAATGATGATATCCGGCAGTCAATTCTGGCTCTCGGGGCGCCTGGAACCTTTATGACCCAGGACGTGAACATCATTCAGAGTCAGATTGAACGTTTGCCATGGATTAAACAGGCGAGTGTCAGAAAACAGTGGCCAGATGAATTGAAGATTCATCTGGTTGAATATGTGCCGATTGCGCGTTGGAATGATCAGCATATGGTGGACGCGGAAGGTAATGCCTTCAGTGTGCCCACCGATCGGACCAGCAAGCAGGTTTTACCCATGTTATACGGCCCGGAAGGCAGCGCGAGTGAAGTGTTGCAA
The DNA here is from genome assembly GCF_059418505.1 of Citrobacter sp. GW821-FHT07H02. Lineage (NCBI taxonomy): Bacteria > Pseudomonadati > Pseudomonadota > Gammaproteobacteria > Enterobacterales > Enterobacteriaceae > Citrobacter > Citrobacter sp. GW821-FHT07H02. The sequence goes on from NZ_JBWKPZ010000004.1 coordinate 132,469, forward strand.
GGGTACCGTGAAATGGGGCAGGTGCTGGCTAAGGATAGATTCACCCTGAAGGAAGCGGCAATGACCGCTCGTCGTTCCTGGCAGTTGACGCTGAATAACGATATTAAGCTCAATCTGGGTCGGGGCGACACCATGAAACGTTTGGCTCGCTTTGTAGAACTTTATCCGGTTTTACAGCAGCAGGCGCAAACCGATGGCAAACGGATTAGCTACGTTGATTTGCGTTATGACTCGGGGGCGGCAGTAGGGTGGGTTCCCTTACCTCCTGAGGAATCTAATCAGCAACAGAATCAGGCACAGGCAGAACAACAATGATCAAGGCGACGGACAGAAAACTGGTAGTTGGACTGGAGATTGGCACCGCGAAGGTTGCCGCTTTAGTAGGGGAAGTTCTGCCCGATGGTATAGTCAATATCATTGGGGTGGGCAGTTGCCCGTCGCGCGGTATGGATAAAGGCGGAGTGAACGACCTTGAGTCAGTGGTAAAGTGCGTACAGCGCGCCATTGACCAGGCTGAACTGATGGCGGATTGCCAGATCTCCTCGGTGTATCTGGCGCTTTCTGGGAAGCATATTAGCTGTCAGAATGAAATCGGCATGGTGCCGATCTCCGAAGAGGAAGTGACGCAGGAAGATGTGGAAAACGTGGTGCACACCGCAAAGTCGGTCCGTGTTCGTGATGAACATCGTGTTCTGCACGTTATTCCGCAAGAGTACGCGATCGACTACCAGGAAGGCATCAAAAATCCTGTCGGTCTTTCCGGCGTACGTATGCAGGCAAAAGTGCATTTGATTACGTGCCACAACGATATGGCGAAAAACATTGTCAAAGCCGTGGAACGTTGTGGCCTGAAAGTTGACCAATTGATATTTGCCGGACTGGCGGCCAGTTATTCCGTGTTGACGGAAGATGAACGTGAACTGGGCGTCTGCGTGGTGGATATTGGTGGTGGTACAATGGATATCGCCGTTTATACTGGCGGGGCATTGCGCCATACCAAAGTAATACCTTACGCAGGAAACGTAGTGACCAGTGATATCGCCTATGCCTTTGGTACGCCGCCGAGCGACGCCGAAGCCATTAAAGTGCGCCACGGGTGTGCGTTAGGCTCCATCGTTGGGAAAGACGAGAGCGTGGAAGTGCCCAGCGTAGGTGGGCGACCGCCGCGCAGTCTGCAGCGTCAGACGCTCGCAGAGGTCATTGAGCCGCGTTATACCGAACTGCTCAATCTGGTCAACGAAGAGATACTGCAATTACAAGAACAACTTCGCCAGCAGGGTGTGAAACATCATCTGGCGGCGGGGATTGTGTTAACCGGTGGCGCGGCGCAAATTGAAGGCCTTGCAGCCTGCGCCCAGCGTGTGTTCCATACGCAGGTGCGTATTGGTGCGCCGCTGAATATCACCGGACTGACGGATTATGCTCAGGAGCCGTATTACTCAACGGCGGTGGGGTTGCTTCACTACGGGAAAGAGTCCCATTTGAGTGGTGAAGCAGAAGTAGAAAAACGTGTTACGGCTTCAGTTGGCTCGTGGATCAAGCGACTTAATAGCTGGCTGCGAAAAGAGTTTTAATTTTTATGAGACCGGAGAAGATTAACGGTCTCAGGCGACAGGCACAAAACGGAGAGAAACTATGTTTGAACCTATGGAACTGACCAACGACGCGGTGATTAAAGTCATCGGCGTCGGTGGCGGCGGCGGTAATGCCGTTGAACACATGGTGCGCGAGCGCATTGAAGGTGTTGAATTCTTTGCAGTCAATACTGACGCCCAGGCGTTGCGTAAAACTGCTGTTGGCCAGACCATTCAGATCGGTAGCGGTATTACCAAAGGTCTGGGGGCGGGCGCAAACCCGGAAGTGGGTCGCAATGCGGCTGACGAAGATCGTGAAGCTCTGCGTGCAGCGCTTGACGGGGCAGACATGGTGTTTATCGCAGCAGGCATGGGTGGCGGTACCGGTACCGGTGCAGCGCCAGTGGTTGCTGAAGTCGCAAAAGATTTAGGTATTCTGACCGTTGCTGTCGTGACTAAGCCTTTCAACTTTGAAGGCAAGAAGCGTATGGCATTCGCGGAGCAGGGTATCACCGAGCTGTCCAAACATGTGGACTCTCTGATCACTATTCCGAACGACAAACTGCTGAAAGTGCTGGGACGCGGTATTTCCCTGCTGGACGCATTTGGCGCAGCAAACGACGTGCTGAAAGGCGCGGTACAGGGTATCGCAGAGCTGATAACCCGTCCTGGCCTGATGAACGTCGACTTTGCAGACGTACGCACCGTGATGTCCGAAATGGGCTATGCGATGATGGGCTCCGGCGTGGCGAGCGGTGAAGACCGTGCGGAAGAAGCGGCTGAAATGGCTATCTCTTCTCCGCTGCTGGAAGATATCGATCTGTCTGGCGCTCGCGGCGTACTGGTCAACATTACTGCGGGCTTCGATCTGCGTCTGGATGAGTTTGAAACCGTGGGTAACACCATCCGTGCATTTGCTTCGGATAATGCAACCGTGGTTATCGGTACGTCTCTTGACCCGGATATGAATGACGAACTGCGCGTTACCGTTGTTGCCACTGGAATTGGTATGGACAAACGTCCGGAAATCACCCTGGTCACCAATAAGCAGGTGCAGCAGCCAGTGATGGATCGCTACCAGCAGCACGGCATGGCGCCGTTGACGCAAGAGCAAAAACCGGTTGCTAAAGTGGTTAACGACAACACGCCGCAAACCACTAAAGAGCCGGATTATCTCGATATCCCTGCGTTCCTGCGCAAGCAAGCTGACTAAGAATTAGCTGGAATTTGGGTATCGTGGCTCTTTGTGCTAAACTGACCCGCCGAATGTATAGTACACTTCGGTTGGATAGGTAATTTGGCGAGATTATACGATGATCAAACAAAGGACACTTAAACGTATCGTTCAGGCGACTGGCGTCGGTTTACATACCGGCAAAAAAGTCACCCTGACATTACGACCTGCGCCGGCCAACACCGGGGTCATCTATCGTCGCACCGACTTGAATCCACCGGTAGATTTCCCGGCCGATGCCAAATCTGTGCGTGATACCATGCTCTGTACGTGTCTGGTTAATGAGCATGATGTACGGATTTCAACCGTTGAGCACCTTAACGCTGCTCTGGCGGGCCTGGGCATCGATAACATTGTTATCGAAGTCAATGCTCCGGAAATCCCGATCATGGATGGCAGTGCTGCTCCGTTCGTCTACCTGCTGCTTGATGCGGGTATTGAAGAACTGAAAAGCGCCAAGAAATTTGTACGCATCAAAGAGACTGTTCGTGTCGAAGATGGCGACAAGTGGGCTGAGTTCAAGCCGTACAATGGTTTTACGTTGGATTTCACCATCGACTTTAACCATCCGGCGATCGACTCCAGCACACAGCGCTATGCGATGAACTTCTCTGCTGACGCGTTCATGCGCCAGATCAGCCGTGCGCGTACTTTCGGCTTCATGCGTGATATCGAATATCTGCAGTCTCGTGGTTTGTGCCTGGGCGGCAGCTTCGATTGTGCCATCGTTGTTGACGATTATCGCGTATTGAACGAAGACGGCCTGCGTTTTGAAGATGAATTTGTTCGTCACAAAATGCTTGATGCTATCGGTGACTTGTTCATGTGTGGTCACAACATTATCGGTGCATTTACCGCGTATAAATCCGGTCATGCACTGAATAACAAACTGCTGCAGGCAGTCCTGGCTAAACAGGAAGCCTGGGAATTTGTGACCTTCCAGGACGACGCAGAACTGCCGTTGGCTTTCAAAGCGCCTTCGACTGTACTGGCATAACGACACACCCTGTCGCATAAATTCGACTGGTTAATCTGGCACTCTCTCCGGCCAGGTAAGCCAGTCGTTTTTTTTTGTAGCGCGCCCGTCATTTTTTCCGAAGCGATTTTTATGTGTTGCTGAATCGAAATGCAGCGCGTTCGCTGCTTTCTTAAGCATTTTTACCCTTAGCTTTTTGTCATTCCTGCTGTAGTACAGCGGTATTAGTGATAAGATTTGTGCGCAAAAATAACGTTTAGAAAGCATAAACCCGACGATCGGGCTTTTAAGGTGGCAATGACGTGAGTGGAATACTGACGCGCTGGCGACAGTTAGGCAGACGGTACTTCTGGCCGCATCTCTTATTGGGGATGGTCGCGGCGAGCTTTGGTCTGCCCGCTCTCAGTAACGCTGCCGAGCCGAATACGCCAGCAAAAGCGACAGCCAGCAACCACGATCAATCTGCGAAGGTAAACTTTAGCCAGCTTGCGTTGTTGGAAGCCACCAATCGTCGCCCGAATTTTACCGTCGATTACTGGCACCAACATGCAATTCGAACGGTTATTCGCCATCTTTCCTTCGCAATGGCGCCGCAAGCGCTGCCCGTTGCTGAAGAACCGTTACCGCTCCAGGCGCATCATCTTGCTTTACTGAATACGCTCAGCGCCATGCTGACTCAGGAAGGCCAGCCGCCTGCGATCGTGCGCCATCTGGCGTACGCCCATTTTACACCTCAGGCCGTATTTAACGTTTCCGTCTGGATTAGCCAGGCGCAGGGAATACGTGCCGGTCCTCAACGCCTCAGCTAACAACAAAAAAACCTTTAATTCATTTTTATGACTTCGCTTCGCGGGGCGTTTGAGATTTTATTATTATGCTAATCAAATTATTAACGAAAGTATTCGGTAGTCGTAACGATCGTACGTTGCGTCGCATGCGCAAAGTGGTCGGCGTGATTAATGCCATGGAACCGGAGATGGAAAAACTCTCCGATGACGAACTGAAAGCGAAAACAGCAGAGTTCCGTGCTCGTCTGGAAAAAGGTGAAAGCCTGGAAAGCCTGATTCCGGAAGCCTTTGCGGTTGTCCGCGAAGCCAGTAAACGTGTCTTCGGGATGCGCCACTTTGACGTTCAGTTGTTAGGCGGTATGGTCCTTAACGATCGCTGCATCGCGGAAATGCGTACCGGTGAAGGTAAAACGCTGACTGCAACGCTGCCTGCTTACCTGAACGCATTAAGCGGGAAAGGTGTGCATGTGGTGACCGTGAACGACTACCTGGCACAGCGTGACGCCGAAAATAACCGCCCACTGTTTGAATTCCTCGGCATGAGCGTCGGCATCAACATGTCTGGCCTGCCAGCTCCTGCAAAACGTGAAGCATACGCGGCGGACATCACTTACGGCACCAACAACGAATACGGCTTTGATTACCTGCGCGACAACATGGCGTTCAGCCCTGAAGAACGCGTTCAGCGTAAACTGCACTACGCGCTGGTGGATGAGGTGGACTCCATCCTGATCGATGAAGCACGTACGCCGCTTATCATTTCTGGTCCGGCTGAAGACAGCTCAGAAATGTATATGAAAGTGAACAAAATCATCCCGCGCCTGGTGCGCCAGGAGAAAGAAGACTCCGACACCTTCCAGGGTGAAGGCCATTTCTCCGTTGATGAAAAAGCCCGTCAGGTGAACCTAACTGAACGTGGTCTGGTACTGATTGAAGAACTGCTGGTGAATGAAGGCATCATGGACGAAGGTGAGTCGCTGTACTCTCCGGGCAACATTATGCTGATGCACCACGTCACCGCAGCGCTGCGCGCGCACGTGCTGTTCACCCGCGACGTCGACTACATCGTGAAAGACGGTGAAGTTATCATCGTTGACGAACACACCGGTCGTACCATGCAGGGGCGTCGCTGGTCTGACGGTTTGCACCAGGCCGTTGAAGCGAAAGAAGGCGTGGATATCCAGAACGAAAACCAGACGCTGGCCTCCATTACGTTCCAGAACTACTTCCGTCTGTACGAGAAACTGGCCGGTATGACCGGTACAGCAGATACCGAAGCATTTGAATTTAGCTCTATCTACAAGCTGGATACCGTTGTGGTTCCGACCAACCGTCCGATGATCCGTAAAGACATGCCGGACCTGGTCTACATGACGGAAGCGGAAAAAATTCAGGCGATTATTGAAGATATCAAAGAGCGTACTGCGAATGGTCAGCCGGTGCTGGTCGGTACGATCTCCATCGAGAAATCCGAAGTGGTTTCTAACGAGCTGGTGAAAGCCGGTATCAAACATAACGTTCTGAACGCCAAATTCCACGCCAACGAAGCGGCGATCGTTGCACAGGCGGGTTACCCGGCTGCAGTGACCATCGCGACTAACATGGCAGGTCGTGGTACCGATATCGTGCTGGGCGGTAGCTGGCAGGCGGAAGTGGCCGAGCTTGAAAATCCAACTCCGGAACAGATTGCGCAGATCAAAGCAGACTGGCAGGTGCGTCATGATGCGGTGCTGGCATCGGGCGGTTTGCACATCATTGGTACCGAGCGTCACGAATCTCGTCGTATCGATAACCAGCTTCGTGGCCGTTCTGGTCGTCAGGGTGACGCCGGTTCTTCCCGTTTCTACCTGTCGATGGAAGATGCGCTGATGCGTATCTTCGCCTCTGACCGTGTTTCAGGCATGATGCGCAAACTGGGCATGAAACCGGGCGAAGCCATTGAGCACCCGTGGGTAACTAAAGCGATTGCCAACGCACAGCGTAAAGTGGAAAGCCGTAACTTCGATATTCGTAAGCAACTGCTGGAATATGATGATGTGGCGAACGATCAGCGTCGCGCTATCTACAGCCAGCGTAATGAACTGCTGGATGTGAGTGACGTAAGCGAAACCATCAACAGCATCCGCGAAGATGTGTTCAAAGTCACCATCGATGCCTATATTCCGCCGCAGTCGCTGGAAGAGATGTGGGATGTTCCAGGGCTGCAGGAACGCCTGAAAAACGATTTTGATCTCGAGATGCCGATTTCAGAGTGGCTGGATAAAGAGCCTGAACTGCATGAAGAAACGCTGCGTGAACGTATTCTGGCGCATGCTATCGATGTGTACCAGCGCAAAGAAGAAGTGGTCGGTGCAGAAATGATGCGCCACTTCGAGAAGGGCGTTATGCTGCAAACACTCGATTCACTGTGGAAAGAGCACCTGGCGGCGATGGATTACTTGCGTCAGGGTATCCACCTGCGTGGCTATGCGCAGAAAGATCCGAAGCAGGAATATAAACGTGAATCTTTCGCCATGTTTGCCTCTATGCTGGAGTCACTGAAATACGAAGTGATCAGTACGCTGAGCAAAGTTCAGGTTCGCATGCCGGAAGAGGTTGAAGCCATGGAACAGCAGCGTCGTGAAGAAGCTGAACGTTTGGCGCAAATGCAACAACTGAGCCATAAAGGTGATGATTCCGCTGTGGCAGAAGAGCTGGCTGCGCAAACGGGCGATCGCAAAGTGGGTCGTAATGATCCATGCCCTTGCGGTTCCGGTAAAAAATACAAACAGTGCCATGGTCGTCTGAGCTAAGGTCTGAATAAAAACGATAAAGGCGCAGATATCTGCGCCTTTTTTATGGACGAGATAATATGAAAATACTGCAAATCGCGGTGGGCATTATTCGCAACGACGCGGGGGAGATCTTCATAACTCAACGCGCCGCAGATGCCCATATGGCGAATAAGCTGGAATTTCCTGGTGGGAAAATTGAATTGGGTGAAACGCCGGAACAGGCGCTGATTCGTGAGCTACAGGAAGAGGTAGGCATTACACCGCAAGGTGCGACGTTATTTGATACGCTGGAATATCAGTTCCCGGATCGGCATATCACCCTCTGGTTCTGGCTGGTCGAAAGCTGGGAAGGGGAGCCGTGGGGAAGGGAAGGACAACCCGGTCAGTGGATTGCACAGAGCGAGCTGGATGCGAAAGATTTTCCGCCGGCAAATGAACCCGTTATTACGAAGTTAAAGCAGAACATGTAGGCCACAGGCCGGATAAGGCGTAGCCTCCATCCGGCAAACAATGGCGGTACCCGCCCGACAGAACAGCAGCAGATTTACTGCTGTTCTTCGCTCCAGTCATCACTCTCTGACAGATCGCCAGAACTGGGAATGCGTTTTTCTTCGGCGGCCCATTCACCTAAATCGATCAACTGACAGCGTTTGGAACAGAACGGACGAAATGGACTGGCTTCGCTCCAGACAACATTTTTACCGCAGGTTGGGCAGTTTACGATGGTTTGTTCAGACATTTTCGCTCCTTAAACTCACTTCTTAACAACATGCCAGCTCAAAGTCCAGGCGTTCAGGAACCAGGCCATTTTCACTGTCCAGCGGCATAAAACGGATCGCAAAACGGCTCTTGTGCCCTGAAATTTGCGGATAAAGCTGTGAGTCCAGCGTCAGTTGCAGACGCAACAGATCCGCATCATCACCGTTATCCTGATAGAAACCATTCAGGCTGGTTTGCTTACGGAAAGGCGCGGAGTTACGGATCAGATCCAGGATCAACGTCAACGCCTGATTGAGTGGATTCAGGCTTGTAAGCCATGTTTCAACCTGGGCATCGCGTTGCGATTGCGGAAGATGCAGCCAGATGTGCAGCGTTGGCAGGTCAAAACTACAGCAGCCGCCTGGAATACTCAGGCGTTGGCGCACCAGAGCGACAAGGCGATCTTCACGCAGTTCCTGGCCAATTCGCGGCGCTGAAATCAAAATGCTGCCAGCCGTTTTTAATTGTTGGCGAAGGGCATCGATTCGACTTTGATCTACACCAGGCACTTCCATCCAGGCCTTAAGCTTACGCTGCTGGCGCTCAAGTTCTTTGAGAAGTTCTGTGCGCACTTCACCACGCTCAAACACGTCCAGCAAGTCGCCGATATTGCGGAAGAAATGCAGTGCCCCGGCATGATCTGCAATAGGGAGTTTGACGGAAAGTTGTTGAATCAGAAATTCAATGCGCAGCCATGTACGCATCTTCTCATTGAGAGGGTGTTCAAAAAGGACCTGGGTGTGCATTACGGTTTTTCCTGTGAGACAAACTGCGACGCAAGTTGCAAATAGCGCGCGTGCAGGCGTGCGACATCCGATGCAATGGCATCCGGTGCGCCGTTATTATCAATAACATCGTCCGCCACGGCAAGACGCGCTTCACGCGTCGCCTGGGCAGCCAGAATTTGTTCAACATGCTCACGCGTCACATCATCGCGTTGCATGGTTCTAAGGCGCTGTGTTTCCGGGGTGACATCAACCACCAGTACGCGATTGGCCTTTTTGTAGAGCGCGTTTTCAACCAGCAGCGGCACCACCCAAAGCACGTAAGGCGATGTGGTTTGCTGAAATTGCCGCTGAGTTTCCTGCTGGATGAGTGGGTGCAGCAAGCCATTTAGCCAGGACTTCTCTTCTGGGGCGGCAAATATGCGTTCGCGCAAAACTCGCCGCTGCAACGAACCGTCCGCAGCGATAACGTCTGAACCAAAATGTTCCGCAATCGCGTTAAGGGCGGGTTGGCCGGGTTCAACCACCTGGCGGGCAATAATATCTGCATCAATCACGTTTATTCCGAGGTCAGCAAATGCATTTGCAACGGTGCTTTTACCACTGCCGATGCCGCCCGTTAAGGCTACCGTATACCTCATATAATTTGATCCCGGGAAATTGATTTTGATAATCAAATGGTTAAAAGTTAAACATGCGAAGGCGAGGCTGTCGTGGGGGTTGCCCACTGTTCGCCAGGTAAATTTATGGGATTGTAGCGTAAAAAAAGAGAATTTCGCAGTCTTGCGAAGCCATGATTAGTGCGTATGATAGCGTCACTGGAGTTGTGCTCTCATTCTAATAGTCATTAACCCCAGGAATCCGCACATGCGTATCGAAGAAGATCTGAAGTTAGGTTTCAAAGACGTTCTTATCCGCCCTAAGCGTTCTACTCTCAAAAGTCGTTCCGATGTTGAACTGGAACGTGAATTTACCTTTAAACACTCAGGTCAGACCTGGTCTGGCGTCCCGGTTATTGCTGCGAATATGGACACCGTTGGTACATTTTCGATGGCTGCCGCTTTGGCTTCTTTCGGTATTCTGACCGCCGTTCACAAGCACTACTCCGTTGCAGACTGGAGCGCGTTTGTCAGTGAAGCATCTGCAGATGTCATTAAGCACGTGATGGTCTCTACCGGGACTTCTGATGCTGATTTTGAAAAAACGAATCAGATTCTGGCGCTGAATCCGGCACTGAACTTTATCTGTATTGATGTGGCAAACGGTTACTCTGAGCATTTCGTACAGTTTGTGGCAAAAGCGCGTGAAGCATGGCCAACAAAAACCATCTGTGCAGGTAATGTAGTCACCGGTGAAATGTGTGAAGAACTGGTTCTTTCCGGCGCGGATATCGTGAAGGTTGGGATTGGCCCTGGTTCTGTATGCACAACCCGAGTGAAAACTGGCGTGGGCTATCCGCAGCTTTCTGCTGTGATTGAATGTGCCGATGCAGCACATGGTCTGGGCGGCATGATTGTCAGCGATGGCGGTTGTACGATGCCAGGCGATGTTGCCAAAGCCTTTGGCGGTGGCGCAGACTTCGTGATGCTGGGCGGAATGCTGGCGGGTCACGAAGAAAGCGGCGGGAGAATTGTCGAAGAGAACGGCGAGAAGTTCATGCTGTTCTACGGTATGAGTTCAGAGTCTGCAATGACTCGCCACGTAGGTGGCGTTGCGCAGTACCGTGCTGCAGAGGGTAAAACCGTTAAGCTGCCACTGCGTGGCCCGGTTGAAAACACCGCGCGTGATATCCTGGGCGGTTTGCGTTCTGCCTGTACTTATGTTGGGGCATCTCGTCTGAAAGAACTGACCAAGCGCACCACCTTTATTCGCGTTCAGGAACAAGAAAACCGCGTTTTCAATAGCCTGTAATCGCCTGTGCTGGCGCTGTATTCAGCGCCAGCCTCTCACTATCCTCCGCTCATTGCATCCCCGAGATGGAAAATGGGCAAATACATTGCCACCACCAGCGTTCCTATAATTAACCCGGTTATCACCAACAGCGTGGGTTCCAGCAGTGCCGCCAGGTTATCTGCCAGGGAGAGCGTATTTTCACTGTGATGTCGGGCAAGGTTATGCAGCATCGTATCCAGCGAGCCAGAGGCTTCTCCTGTTCTCACCAGTTGCAGGCATAATGGACTAAATTCTCCGGCATTTTTGAACGCCAGCCAGATGGGGTGTCCTGCGGTAATGTCGTGCTGAATTTGCATCAGTCGTTGCGACCACCAGGGGCAAACGATCGTTTCTCTCACGCTCTCCAGCCCGTGTAAAAAAGTGATGCCCGCACTTTGCGTCAGCGCCAGAATGGTAAATATTTGAGTAAGCTTCTGTCCCCGCGCCAGACGACCAATCACCGGTGTTCGCAGTAGAAGACGCTGGCACACGATCTGCCAGGAAGGCTTTCGCCTTAGCAGCATATTTGCCACCGCTAACACGATGCAAAGCAATGCCAGTAGCCATCCCGAGGACGCTGTAAAATCAGCGAATGCCATCACCCCACGCGTCAGGGTGGGTAGCGGTGTATTGAACGTTTTATAGATGGCCGCAAATTCCGGCAGAACAAAGTGCAGTATAGCGATAACCACCAGTACCGCCATGGTTAAAATGATGATGGGATAGCGCAGCGCTTTTTTCACTTTTTCCGTAAGCTGTTGCTGCGCCTTTTGCTGGCGGGCCAGCTCAAAACAGCATTCATCAAGCTTACCCGTTAATTCCCCAGTACGAATCATCGCCTGATAGAGCGGGGGAAAGACATTAGACCATTGCGACAGCGCGCTGGAAAACGGTATTCCCTGTTCCAGGTCGTGCGCCAGAACGTGTAGTAATGCCCGCCATTGCCCACTGGGATGCTGCCCTGCAAGTAACGTCAGCCCTTCTGAAAGTGTCAATCCTGCTTTGAGGAGCGTTGCCAGTTGGTAGATAAGTTCTGCCGTTTTTTCTGCACGCCATTGGGCAGTTTTCACGCTTATGCGCCTGACTCGAAGCGGTGTAATTCGTTGTTGCGCCAGAGCCACAAGCAACAATACCCGGTTCTCAGCCCACAACGTGCCGTCGGCAGAGACGCCTTCGTTGTTAAGGCCCTGCCAACGCCAAAGTTGTTTAGCTGCCATGAGGCATACCCAGTATACGGATCAACTCTTCAAATGTCGTTAATCCTTGTTCAACGGCCTGGCAGCCATTGTCAAAAAGCGAACGCATACCGGCCTGCTGGGCATGGGATTCAAGCGTTTCAATGTCAGTTCCGGTAGCGATGAGTTGCCTGAGCGCTGGCGTGACGGGCAGGACTTCGAACAGTGCCGTTCGCCCGTAGAACCCATGGTGACAATGTTCGCAACCGGGCGCCTGCCAGCGCGGTAGCCACGTGGGCCATAGTGCAGCCGGGAGAGTTATGGAATCTCCGGTGGTATGCCGACAGTGCGGGCACAGTTTTCGCACCAGACGTTGGGCAACCACCAGCGTCAACGCTGAGGAAAGCATCCAGCGCGCCACACCCATTTGCTGCAAACGGACCAATGTTTCAATGGTTGAGTTGGTATGCAGTGTCGAGAGAACTAAATGGCCGGTTTGCGCTGCTTTAATGGCAATTTCCGCCGTTTCTCCGTCGCGGATTTCGCCAACCATGATGATATCGGGATCCTGGCGCAGCAAGGCACGTAATACGCCCTGAAAAGTGAGACCCGCACGAGGGTGAATTTGTGTCTGGTTGAGACCTTCAATGGGGATCTCGATCGGATCTTCCACACTACAGAGGTTAAGGTCTGGCATGTTGCGTGTTTGCAGTGCGCTGTAGAGTGTGACTGTTTTTCCGCTCCCGGTCGGGCCTGTGACCAACACCAGTCCCTGCGGTTGCTGTAGCGCTTGCATGAATTCGGTTAACTGGGATTCATGCATCCCCAGCATTTTTATGTCCAACGCCTGATTGACCTGGTGTAGCAGGCGGAGCACCACTTTCTCTCCTCCCCGACAGGGAAGCGTGGCGATACGAAATGAGACTGTGCTACCGGTTAATTCGATGGTGAACTGCCCGTCCTGTGGGAGACGGTGTTCCGCGATGTCCAGATGACCCAGCACTTTGAGTCTTGCTGTCAGCGCGGTGCCCGTGTCTGACGAAATGTTCGGCAAGGCGTGTAACACGCCGTCCACGCGTAGTCTGATTCGGTAATGGTTTTCAGACGGTTCAATGTGAATATCAGAGGCGCGTTTTGCCAGTGCAGTCTGTAAGGTCTGATGCAGCAATCCAGCGGCAGTGGGGCTGTTTTCCGTAATAGCTGTCGACGGCGCTTTCTGGGGTTTGTGCAGATGACTTTCCATCTGTTGTTGGGTCCAGCACACGAGATCGATCCGTTTTTGCGTAGCGAACCGCAGCGCATCCAACAATCCCTGAGAGGGCGAGTCGACCACGGCGATATGGACAGTATCGCTATCCACATTGATGAGTACAGCCTGATGGCGCTGGCACAAGGCCTGGAGTTGTGCGTCTTTCATCATTTAACCTCAGTTGGCGTCAAAGCGAAAAACGTCTTCGCAGGCTTGCTGCAATGCGCTGTCATTCTGAATCGCGCAAACGCGTGTCCAGCCCGTAATACCGTTAGCGTTATCCCAGCCAGGCGTCATGGTGACGCTCAGACCATTGAGGCTTTCTTGCCCGGTAAGGATGACGACGCCTTTCACTACGCTCATTTCTGAGACATAGCGGGTGGTCGTGGGGGATGGAATACCATTGGTACCGGCATTGCACGTATCCATCCCACCATGGTCCAGCGCGCACAGTTCCACCGCGGTGCGATAGGGGACGAAGGTTTGCAGCATGTCGGTCAGTGCCGCTTTACGCAGGTAGTTCTGATAAGCCGGGATACCAATTGCACTTAAAATGGCGATGATGCCAATGACGACCATCAATTCGATAAGCGTGAAGCCACGTTGCTTGTCCATTGTCTGCTCCTTGAGTTAGCTGGCGCTACTGTGGCAAACACAGGGCTCTGCATACGAGTGGCAAAAAGCAAAACGGGAAGGCGAGTTCAGGCGTATTTATGTTGGTTTCAAAGTCAGACAGAGCCTTTGCGAAGAGGCTCGAAGAAAATGCCGGATGGCGGCGTGAGCGCCTTATCCGGCATACAAAAGAAGCGAGGATGCCAGGCCCGATAAGCGAAGCGCCATTGAGCAATGCAATCAGCGATTAGCGAAAACGCATGGAGAGATCCAGTGCGCGTACGTGCTTGGTGAGTGCGCCTACGGAGATGAAATCGACACCCGTTTCGGCAAATTCACGCAGGGTTTCATGGGTCACATTACCCGAAACTTCCAGTCGCGCCTGACCGTTAGTGCGTTTAACTGCCTCGCGCATTTGTTCTGTTTCGAAATTGTCCAGCATGATGATATCCGCGCCCGCTTTCAGCGCGTCGTCCAACTCATCCAGATTTTCAACTTCGACCTCTACCGGAACATCCGGGTGCAGCCAGAACGCTTTTTCAACGGCCTGGCGTACGGAGCCGGAGGCAATAATGTGGTTCTCTTTGATCAAGAATGCGTCAGAAAGACCTAGCCGATGGTTCGCGCCGCCACCGCAGAGTACCGCGTATTTTAGCGCAGTACGCAGACCTGGCAGCGTTTTGCGTGTATCCAGCAATTGGGTGTTTGTGCCAGCAAGCAGATCGACATATTCGCGTACCACGCTGGCAACGCCAGAGAGCGTTTGAACAAAATTGAGCGCGGTGCGTTCACCCGTCAGCAAGATACGAGACGGGCCATCAAGTTCAAATAGCGGCTGGTTGGCTTTGATGCTGTCGCCATCTGCGACATGCCAGGTGAGGCTTACATCGTCGCCTGCCAGTTGAATAAAGACCTCTTCAACCCAGCGTTTGCCGCAAAATACGCCGTCTTCGCGTGTAATAACGATGGCGTGAGAACGTGTGTTCTCCGGCAAAAGTTGCGCGGTAATATCGTTACTGGCGTCAACTTCTCCGCCTAAATCTTCGCGCAGCGCCTGGGCAACAGCGGCAGGGATATCCAGATTTATGCGTTCCAACAGCGCGTCACGTCGGTAGTCAGGGTTATAGCGGCGAGGCGGCATGATAAAACTCCAATTGCTAACGAATCATAAGGTAGAAACATGCTACTCTGAACCGGATATCAGCACCACATTTAAGGAGATCTTGCATGTTGTTAGACAAGGGATGGCTGGCAGAGGCGCGACGTGTCCCCTCTCCGCATTTTGATTGCCGCCCGGACGACGAAATTCCTTCATTATTGGTGGTGCACAATATCAGCTTACCGCCCGGTGAGTTTGGTGGCCCCTGGATTGATGCATTATTCACAGGAACTCTGGATCCCGATGCCCACCCATTTTTTGCCGGGATTGCTCACCTGCGTGTTTCTGCCCATTGTCTGATTCGCCGCGATGGCGAAATCGTCCAGTATGTTCCTTTCGATAAGCGAGCATGGCATGCAGGAGTATCGAACTATCACGGGCGTGAGCGCTGTAATGATTTTTCCATCGGTATTGAGCTGGAAGGTACAGACACGTTGGCCTATAGCGATGAGCAGTATCAGCAACTGGCCGCAGTGACGCGCACGCTAATCGCGCTTTACCCGGCAATAACCAACAACATGACCGGACATTGCGATATTGCGCCTGAGCGTAAAACCGATCCTGGCCCGTCGTTTGACTGGGCGAAGTTTCGCGCTCTGGTCACCCCCTCGTCGCACAAGGAGATGACATGACGCTGTTTACAACATTATTGGTGCTGATCGTTGAGCGCCTGTTTAAGCTGGGTGAGCACTGGCACCTCGATCACCGACTGGAGGCGTTTTTCCGCCGCATTAAGCATTTTTCGATGCTGCGAACGCTGGGAATGACGGCGATTGCGATGGGCATCACCTTTTTGCTGCTGCGCGCGCTGGAAGGTTTGCTGTTCAATGCCCCAACGCTTGCGGTCTGGATCCTGATCGGCCTGCTCTGTGTCGGCGCAGGTAAAGTGCGCCTGCATTATCACGCCTATCTGAATGCGGCTTCTCGCGATGACGCGCATGCGCGTGAGGCGATGGCCAACGAGTTGACGCTGATCCATGGCGTTCCACCGGAGTGCAATGAGCGCGAGTTTCTGCGTGAACTGCAAAATGCGCTGTTATGGATTAACTTTCGTTTCTATCTGGCGCCGCTGTTCTGGTTTATTGTCGGTGGTTCGTGGGGGCCTGTGACGCTCATTGGTTACGCCTTTTTACGCGCATGGCAATCCTGGCTGGCGCGTTATCAAAACCCGCATCAGCGTCTGCAATCGGGGGTTGATGCCATTCTGCATGTGGTGGACTGGATCCCCGTGCGTCTTGCTGGTGTGGTTTATGCCTTGTTGGGACACGGTGAGAAGGCGCTGCCAGCCTGGTTTGCTTCGCTGGCGGATTTGCGCACCTCACAGTATCAGGTGCTGACGCGTCTGGCGCAGTTCTCACTGGCGCGGGAGTCACATACGGGCAAAGTAGAAACGCCGAAAGCCGCTGTTTCGATGGCGAAGAAAGCGTCGTTTGTGGTGGTGGTAGTGATAGCACTGCTGACGATTTATGGGACGCTGATTTAACGTTGTATCGCCGGATGAGGCTGCGCAGATCCGGCTGCAAGAATCGGCCCGGTGGCGCTGCGCTTACCGGGCGGTGAGTTAGAGCGTATCTGCAGGCGGGATGCCAAAATCAGGCATCCCGTTTTCCTTCCAGTGAACTAACTTCAGACGTGTGTGACGATTAGGATCGTAGAGCGGATCGCCTTCGATTTCGGTGTAGTTACGTGCGTGATAAATCAGCACATCTTCTCCATCCGGTGTTTTTGTAAAACTGTTATGCCCTGGGCCGTACTGGCGGTTTTCATTGCTGGTGGTAAAGACCGGATGCGGTGATTTTTGCCAGTTATCCGGGTTCAGCGGATCGGCATCTGCCGCAATCCACAGCAACCCCATACAGTAGTTTTCATCCGTGGCGCTGGCCGAATAGCTGATAAACAGCGTATCGTCGTGTCGCAAAACGGCGGGGCCTTCGTTGACCAGAAAGCCGCGGCATTCCCAGTCATACTCGGGTTTGCTAAGCATGACCGGCTCACCTTTGAGCGTCCACGGATTGGACAGTTCAGCGATATAGATGTTCGAGTTTCCGGCGATGTCAGGCGATTTTTGCGCCCACAGATACCACTGTTTCCCCTGATGGCTAAACGTGGTGGCATCCAGCGCGAAGGTGTCGAACGGTGTTTCTATCTGGCCTTTTTCAATCCAAACGCCAGTCAGTGGATCGGCATTTGTGCACTCGAGAGCAAACATGCGGTGCTGGAACATGCCCAAACTGTCGAGCGCCTGGGTGTGCGCGGCGGCAAAATAGATGTACCACTTATTTTCAATGTGGTGCAGTTCTGGCGCCCAGATCAGTTCGCTCATTGGACCGCTTTCTGGCTTGCGCCAAACCACAACGGGTGCGGCATCGCGCAATCCTTCCAGCGAATTGGCCCGACGGATCTCCAGGCGATCGTATTCCGGGACGGAAGCAATGAAGTAGTAATGGCTGCCGTCCTGGAGGATAAACGGATCGGCGCGTTGCTCAATAAACGGATTTGGCCAGGTGTGCATTAGGCTTTCCTTACTGTTTCTGCAGAGTGAATGTCCTGATACTCGTTGAGCTCGCGGTAGTTGATACGACGTTTCTCCAGATCGGCCTGAATCTGCTGCATAAATTCGCGATCGACTTTCAGCAGGCGGACGACACCCGCCGTGATCAGATAGCCAATGCCTGGAATGATGGTGAACAGCAGCATAATGCCATTGATGGCATTTTCACTTTGCGCTTTCGCTCCGGCGTCGTAGCCGTACCAGGAGAGCAGGAAACCCACCATCGCCCCGGCAATCGCCAGGCCCAATTTCAGGAAGAACAGGTTGCCGGAAAAACTGATCCCGGTGATACGTTTACCTGTTTTCCATTCGCCGTAGTCATCCACATCCGCCATTAGCGACCAGTGCAGCGGGGAAGGGATCTGATGGAGAATATTGAGCAGTACGTACAGTACGACAATCAGTGTTGTCGCATGCGGGTCGAGGAAGTAAAAGGCGCAGGAGAAAATCGCCAGTACGATGTTGGTCCAGAAAAAGACCTTCAGTTTACACCAGCGGTCCGTCAGCACTTTCGCCAGCATGCTGCCCCCCATCATCCCGACCACGCCCAGGCTGATAAACAGCGTCGCGAAATGGGTACTCTGTTGCATAACCCAGGTGACGTAATACATGGTTGCCGCCATGCGAATAAACCCCGGGCATACATTGCACAGGGTTAACAGCAGGATTTTAACCCACTGGTCGTTCTTCCAGACGTCTTTGAGGTCCGCTTTTAAATCGTCGTTGGTCGGAACCGCCGGACGTATACGCTCGCGCACGGTGGCGAAGCAAAACAAGAACATGCACATGCCGATAAAGGCCAGTACGGTCATCGCCATCTGATAACCTTTGGCTTTGTTTTCGCCGCCGAACCAGTCCGCCATTGGCAAGAGCGTAAGCGACAGCAGCAGGGTGGCGATACCCACCAGTACAAAGCGATAAGACTGACAGGCGACGCGCTCTTTCGGGTCGTTGGTGATAACACTGCCTAATGAGCAATAAGGAATGTTGATGGCTGTGTAAGTGATGGATAACAGAAAATAGGTGACAAACGCATAGATAACCTTGCTGTTGTAGCTCCACTCAGGTGTGGTAAACATCAGTACGCTAAACAGGGCATAGGGGAAGGCAATCCACAGCAGCCAGGGGCGGAAACGCCCGTATTTGCTGCGCGTGCGGTCTGCCAGAGCTCCCATAATCGGGTCAGTGACGGCGTCAATGACGCGCACAGAAAGCAGCAACACGCCGACCAGTGCCGGAGCCAGACCAAAAATATCCGTATAAAAATAGTTAACAAACAGCATAATAGCGCCAAATATGATGTTACATCCGGCGTCACCCATGCCATAACCGATCTTTTCTCTTACAGACAGCTTACGCGTTTCCATTGAGAATTCTCCCCCATCAGGTGTAAAGAGGATTATTCGCTCCGGTATGGGTAATTGCGTTGCAGTAAAAGGTCAGTGATATGAACAAAATAGCTATGCGTGGGAAAGTGTGAGGCAGGTAACAACCCTCACCCGGGCGGGTGAGGGTGGAGAAGATTAATGCGCTTTTACGGCTTTAGCGGTTTTCTGTTTGCACAGATAGCCGACGCCAAGGATCACAAGCCAGACCGGGATCAGCCAAACGGAGATCGCCATACCCGGTGTCATCAGCATAATCACCAGCACTGCCGCCATGAAAATCAGGCAGATCCAGTTACCTAACGGATAAAACAGCGCCGGGAAGCGGGTGGTTGCACCCTGTTGCTCTTTAGCGCGACGGAACTTGATATGCGCGAGGCTGATCATGGCCCAGTTGATGACCAGCGCAGAAACGACCAGCGCCATCAGCAGACCGAACGCAGATTCTGGCGCCAGGTAGTTGATCAGTACGCACAGGGCGGTGACCAGCGCAGAAACCAGAATGGTGTTCACCGGCACGCCGCGTTTATCGACACTCATCAACGCTTTCGGCGCGTTACCCTGCTGAGCCAGACCGAATAGCATACGGCTGTTACAGTACACGCAGCTGTTATAGACAGAAAGAGCGGCTGTCAGTACCACAACGTTCAGCGCGTTCGCTACAAAGGTATCGCCCAGTTCGTGGAAGATCAGGACGAACGGGCTGACGTCAGCGGTAACACGCGTCCATGGCATCAGAGAGAGCAGGACGGCCAGCGAACCCACATAGAAAATCAGGATACGGTAGATAACCTGGTTAGTGGCTTTCGGGATGCTTTGCTCCGGGTTATCCGCTTCTGCGGCGGTGATCCCCACTAATTCAAGGCCGCCAAACGAGAACATGATGATGGCCATCATCATGACCAGACCGGTGAAGCCATGTGGCAGGAAGCCACCTTGATCCCACAAGTTGCTGACGCTGGCCTGCGGACCACCGTTACCGCTAAACAGCAGCCAGCCGCCGAACAGGATCATCGCTACAACAGCGATAACCTTAATAATGGCGAACCAAAACTCCATTTCACCGAACACTTTTACGTTGGTCAGGTTAATGGCGTTGATGGCAATAAAGAAGACGGCAGCTGAGACCCAGGTCGGGATTTCCGGCCACCAGAACTGGACATACTTCCCAACGGCGGTCAGTTCCGCCATTGCGACCAGAACGTACAGCACCCAGTAGTTCCATCCGGAGGCAAAACCGGCGAATCCGCCCCAATATTTGTAGGCGAAATGGCTGAAGGAGCCCGCAACCGGCTCTTCAACGACCATTTCACCTAACTGACGCATGATTAAAAAAGCGATAAAACCGGCGATCGCATAACCCAGAATAATGCCGGGTCCTGCAGACTGAATAACGGAAGCGCTACCCAGGAACAGCCCGGTGCCTATCGCGCCACCCAAAGCGATGAGCTGGATATGGCGGTTTTTAAGGCCGCGCTTTAGCTGCTCGCCATGCTGTTGACCATCCATCATGAAACCTCGTGTGTGGTTTTACTCTTCATATTCCAGGCGGCTTTGGCGCTGCCCGCACTATTTTGAGTCATTATTTTTGAACTACGCAGTGATGCGTGTGTAAGTTTGCAATTCCGTTTGTTGTATTAATTTGTTTACGGCAATGAATTCTAAAATGTTACACAAAGACTTTTGTCTTATTCAGAATAATGGTATGCGGTCGCGAATGCACCTGCTTTATGAAGGGCGGGTGACGACTTGAATAAAAAGAAACCATTTGTAAATGCCATTTCACCGGAAACGCTGTTTGCAATATGAATGTTTATTCAATAATTAGGCAGTGAAAATCGATAATTAAGCAGGTGAATCGGTTCAGATGGGATATTTTTTCGTTTCAATTACGTTAAATCTGCTTGCCTGGGGGTAAATTTAACATTTGTGCATGGTTACATGTTTGAAACGTTATTTCTGTAATCTTGTTAAAATGTGCTTGGTTTACTGATTTCAATCAAAACCTGTATGGACAGAAGGTGAATACTTTGTTACTTTAGCGTCACGAACGTGAAATTGGTAAGACCAATTGACTCCGGGCAAATGGCTTAAGACAGGGAATCATGGCCTACAGCAAAATTCGCCAACCTAAATTATCCGATGTGATTGAGCAGCAGCTGGAGTTTTTAATTCTTGAGGGGACCTTGCGCCCCGGCGAAAAACTCCCACCGGAACGCGAACTGGCAAAACAGTTCGATGTTTCCCGACCCTCCTTGCGCGAGGCGATCCAACGTCTCGAAGCGAAGGGTCTGCTGCTTCGTCGCCAGGGCGGCGGAACTTTTGTTCAGAGCAGCCTGTGGCAGAGTTTTAGCGACCCACTGGTAGAACTGCTCTCCGATCACCCTGAATCCCAGTTTGACCTGCTCGAGACGCGCCATGCGCTGGAAGGCATTGCTGCATACTACGCGGCACTGCGCAGCACGGATGAAGACAAGACTCGTATTCGTGAACTCCACCATGCCATTGAACTGGCGCAACAGTCAGGCGACCTGGACGCAGAGTCCGACGCCGTTCTCCAGTATCAAATTGCGGTCACTGAAGCAGCGCACAATGTGGTGTTGCTCCATTTACTGAGATGCATGGAGCCGATGCTGGCGCAAAACGTTCGTCAAAACTTTGAATTGCTGTATGCGCGTCGGGAGATGCTGCCGCTGGTAAGCAGTCACCGTACCCGTATTTTTGAAGCGATTATCGCCGGGAATCCGGAAGAGGCGCGTGAAGCGTCGCACCGTCACCTGGCGTTTATCGAAGAGATTCTCCTGGACCGAAGCCGTGAGGAAAGCCGTCGTGAACGCGCCTTACGCCGCCTGGAGCAACGAAAGAATTAGTGATTTTTCTGGTAGAAAGTTAACCAGAAGATGTTGTAAATCAAGCGCTATTTAACGCGCGGCAACTAAACGCAGAACCTGTCTTATTGCGTTTTCCAGCGAAAATGCAATGGGACAGGTTCCAGATAACTCAACGTATTAGATAGATAAGGAATACCCCCATGTCAGAACGTTTCCCAAATGACGTGGATCCGATCGAAACTCGCGACTGGCTACAGGCGATCGAATCGGTCATCCGTGAAGAAGGTGTTGAGCGCGCTCAGTATCTGATTGACCAGCTTCTTTCTGAAGCCCGCAAAGGCGGCGTGAAAGTAGCGGCAGGTGCAGGGGCCAGCAATTATGTAAACACTATTGCCGTTGAAGATGAGCCGGAATACCCGGGCAATCTGGAGCTGGAACGTCGTATTCGTTCTGCTATCCGCTGGAACGCCATCATGACGGTGCTGCGTGCATCTAAAAAAGACCTTGAGCTGGGTGGCCACATGGCATCCTTCCAGTCTTCCGCAACTGTTTATGATGTGTGTTTCAACCATTTCTTCCGTGCGCGCAACGAGCAGGATGGCGGCGACCTGGTGTACTTCCAGGGTCACATCTCCCCGGGCGTGTACGCACGTGCATTCCTCGAAGGCCGTCTGACTGAAGAGCAGATGGACAACTTCCGTCAGGAAGTGAATGGCAAAGGCCTGTCTTCCTACCCGCACCCGAAACTGATGCCGGAATTCTGGCAGTTCCCGACCGTCTCTATGGGTCTGGGTCCAATCGGTGCGATCTACCAGGCTAAATTCCTGAAATATTTGGAACACCGTGGCCTGAAAGATACCTCTAAACAAACCGTTTACGCCTTCCTGGGTGACGGTGAGATGGATGAGCCGGAATCCAAAGGTGCGATCACCATCGCTACCCGTGAAAAACTGGACAACCTGGTCTTTGTTATCAACTGTAACCTGCAGCGTCTTGACGGCCCGGTCACCGGTAACGGCAAGATTGTCAACGAACTGGAAGGCATCTTCGCGGGTGCTGGCTGGAACGTGATTAAAGTGATGTGGGGCGGTCGTTGGGATGAGCTGCTGCGTAAAGATACCAGCGGTAAACTGATCCAGCTGATGAACGAAACCCTTGACGGTGACTACCAGACCTTCAAATCCAAAGATGGCGCTTACGTTCGCGAGCACTTCTTCGGTAAATACCCGGAAACCGCAGCGCTGGTCGCTGACTGGACTGATGAGCAGATCTGGGCACTGAACCGTGGTGGTCACGATCCGAAGAAAGTTTACGCTGCACTGAAAAAAGCGCAGGACACCAAAGGCAAAGCAACTGTCATCCTCGCCCATACCATTAAAGGTTACGGCATGGGCGACACCGCCGAAGGTAAAAACATCGCGCACCAGGTGAAGAAAATGAACATGGACGGCGTGCGTCATATCCGCGACCGTTTCAACGTTCCAGTCACCGATGAGCAGGTTGAAAAACTGTCTTACATTACCTTCCCGGAAGGTTCTGAAGAGCACACCTATCTGCACGCTCAGCGTCAGAAACTGCACGGCTACCTGCCGAGCCGCCAGCCGAACTTCACTGAGAAGCTGGAACTGCCGACCCTGGAAGACTTCGGTGCGCTGCTGGAAGAGCAGAACAAAGAGATCTCCACCACTATCGCTTTCGTTCGTGCCCTGAACGTGATGCTGAAGAACAAGTCGATCAAAGATCGTCTGGTGCCGATCATCGCTGACGAAGCGCGTACTTTCGGTATGGAAGGTCTGTTCCGTCAGATCGGTATTTACAGCCCGAACGGCCAGCAGTACACCCCGCAGGACCGTGAGCAGGTTGCTTACTACAAAGAAGACGAGAAAGGTCAGATCCTGCAGGAAGGTATCAACGAGCTGGGCGCAGGTTCTTCTTGGCTGGCCGCTGCAACTTCTTACAGCACCAACGATCTGCCGATGATCCCGTTCTACATCTACTACTCCATGTTCGGGTTCCAGCGTATCGGCGACCTGTGCTGGGCAGCAGGTGACCAGCAGGCTCGCGGCTTCCTGATCGGTGGTACTTCCGGTCGTACGACGCTGAACGGCGAAGGTCTGCAGCACGAAGATGGTCACAGCCATATTCAGTCTCTGACTATCCCGAACTGTATCTCTTACGATCCGTCTTACGCGTACGAAGTTGCGGTCATCATGCACGATGGTCTGGAGCGCATGTACGGTGAGAAACAAGAGAACGTTTACTACTACATCACCACGCTGAACGAAAACTACCACATGCCGGCAATGCCAGCAGGTGCCGAGGAAGGTATCCGTAAAGGTATCTACAAACTCGAAACCCTCGAAGGTAGCAAAGGTAAAGTTCAGCTGCTGGGCTCCGGTTCTATCCTGCGTCACGTCCGTGAAGCAGCGCAGATCCTGGCGAACGACTACGGCGTAGGTTCTGACGTGTATAGCGTCACTTCCTTCACTGAACTGGCACGTGATGGCCAGGATTGTGAGCGCTGGAACATGCTGCACCCGCTGGAAACTCCGCGCGTTCCGTACATCGCTCAGGTGATGAACGACGCTCCGGCTGTGGCATCTACTGACTATATGAAACTGTTTGCCGAACAAGTTCGTACTTATGTACCGGCTGATGATTACCGCGTACTGGGTACCGATGGTTTCGGTCGCTCTGACAGCCGTGAAAACCTGCGTCACCACTTCGAAGTTGATGCTTCATACGTGGTTGTAGCGGCACTGGGCGAACTGGCTAAACGTGGCGAAATCGATAAGAAAGTGGTTGCGGACGCAATCGCCAAATTCAACATCGATGCAGAAAAAGTTAACCCGCGTCTGGCGTAAGAGGTAAAAGAAGAATGGCTATCGAAATCAAAGTACCGGACATCGGCGCAGATGAAGTTGAAATCACCGAGATCCTGGTCAAAGTGGGCGACAAAGTTGAAGCTGAACAGTCGCTGATCACCGTAGAAGGCGACAAAGCCTCTATGGAAGTTCCGTCTCCGCAGGCTGGCGTTGTTAAAGAGATCAAAGTCTCTGTCGGCGACAAAACCGAGACCGGTAAACTGATCATGATTTTCGATTCCGCCGACGGTGCAGCTGCTGCTGCACCTGCTCCGGCAGAAGCGAAAAAAGAAGCGGCTCCGGCAGCAGCACCTGCTGCTGCGGCGGCGAAAGATGTTCATGTACCGGACATCGGCGGTGACGAAGTTGAAGTGACTGAGATCATGGTGAAAGTGGGCGACACCGTTGCCGCTGAACAATCGCTGATCACCGTTGAAGGCGACAAAGCCTCTATGGAAGTCCCGGCTCCGTTTGCGGGCGTGGTTAAAGAGATCAAAATCAACACTGGCGACAAAGTGTCTACCGGCTCCCTGATCATGGTCTTCGAAGTAGCTGGCGCTGCGGGCGCTGCTGCTCCGGCTCAGGCGGCTGCACCAGCAGCGGCGGCGGCTCCTGCGGCTTCCGGTTCTAAAGAAGTGAACGTTCCAGACATCGGCGGTGACGAAGTTGAAGTTACCGAAGTGATGGTCAAAGTGGGCGACAAAATTGCCGCTGAGCAGTCTCTGATCACCGTAGAAGGCGACAAAGCCTCTATGGAAGTTCCGGCACCGTTCGCGGGCACCGTGAAAGAAATCAAAATCAGCACTGGCGATAAAGTGAAAACTGGTTCTCTGATTATGGTCTTCGAAGTGGAAGGCGCTGCGCCTGCCGCGGCTCCGGCTGCTGCACCTGCTGCTGCCGCTCCTGCGCCTGCTGCTAAAGCAGCGGCACCGGCCGTGAAAGCCGAAGGCAAATCTGAGTTTGCTGAGAACGACGCTTACATTCATGCGACCCCGCTGATTCGCCGTCTGGCGCGCGAGTTCGGTGTGAATCTGGCGAAAGTGAAGGGCACTGGCCGTAAAGGTCGTATCCTGCGCGAAGACGTTCAGACTTACGTGAAAGACGCTATCAAGCGCGCTGAAGCGGCTCCGGCTGCTGCAGCGGGTGGCGGTATTCCGGGCATGCTGCCGTGGCCGAAGGTTGACTTCAGCAAGTTCGGCGAAATCGAAGAAGTGGAACTGGGTCGTATCCAGAAAATCTCTGGTGCTAACCTGAGCCGTAACTGGGTGATGATCCCGCACGTTACGCACTTCGACAAAACCGATATCACCGATCTGGAAGCGTTCCGTAAACAGCAGAACGCCGAAGCTGAGAAGCGCAAACTGGACGTGAAATTCACCCCGGTTGTCTTCATCATGAAAGCCGTTGCGGCGGCGCTTGAGCAGATGCCTCGCTTCAACAGCTCTCTGTCCGAAGATGGTCAGCGTCTGACGCTGAAGAAATACATCAACATCGGTGTTGCGGTTGATACGCCAAATGGTCTGGTTGTTCCGGTCTTCAAAGACGTGAACAAGAAGAGCATTACTGAGCTGTCTCGCGAACTGACCGCCATCTCCAAAAAAGCGCGTGATGGTAAGCTGACGGCTGGCGAAATGCAGGGCGGTTGCTTCACTATCTCCAGTATCGGCGGCCTGGGTACCACCCACTTCGCGCCGATTGTGAACGCGCCGGAAGTGGCTATCCTCGGTGTTTCCAAATCGGCGATGGAGCCGGTATGGAACGGGAAAGAGTTTGTACCGCGTCTGATGATGCCAATCTCTCTCTCCTTCGACCACCGTGTGATCGACGGTGCTGATGGTGCGCGCTTTATTACCATCATCAACAACACGCTGTCTGATATTCGCCGCCTGGTGATGTAATCGAAAAGCCGGCCTGACGGCCGGCTTTTTTCTGGTAATCTCATGTATGTTGTGAGGTTATTGGGTGACAAAGACAATTCGTTTGCCGTTTGTTGTTTCAAAATTGTTAACATTTTTGTACACTACGGACGGATAGAACGACCCGGTGGATGATGGGCGACAAGACCAGGGATCGCCGGAAATAAATTAAGAGGTCATGATGAGTACTGAAATCAAAACTCAGGTCGTGGTACTTGGGGCAGGCCCGGCAGGTTATTCTGCGGCCTTCCGTTGCGCTGATTTAGGTCTGGAAACCGTAATCGTAGAACGTTACAGCACCCTCGGTGGTGTTTGTCTGAACGTTGGCTGTATCCCTTCTAAAGCGCTGCTGCACGTCGCAAAAGTTATCGAAGAAGCCAAAGCGCTGGCTGACCACGGTATCGTCTTCGGCGAGCCGAAAACCGATATCGACAAGATTCGTACCTGGAAAGAGAAAGTGATCACTCAGCTGACTGGCGGTCTGGCCGGTATGGCGAAAGGCCGTAAAGTGAAAGTGGTCAACGGTCTGGGTAAATTTACCGGGGCGAACACCCTGGAAGTGGAAGGCGAGAACGGCAAAACCGTTATCAACTTCGACAACGCTATCATCGCGGCGGGTTCCCGTCCGATCGAACTGCCATTTATTCCGCATGAAGATCCGCGCGTATGGGATTCCACCGACGCACTGGAGCTGAAATCCGTACCGAAACGTCTGCTGGTTATGGGCGGCGGTATCATCGGTCTGGAAATGGGTACTGTGTACCATGCGCTGGGTTCAGAGATTGACGTGGTTGAAATGTTCGACCAGGTTATCCCGGCTGCAGACAAAGACGTAGTGAAAGTCTTCACCAAGCGCATCAGCAAGAAATTCAACCTGATGCTGGAAACCAAAGTGACTGCCGTTGAAGCGAAAGAAGACGGTATTTACGTTTCCATGGAAGGCAAAAAAGCGCCTGCCGAAGCACAGCGTTACGATGCCGTGCTGGTAGCTATCGGTCGTGTACCGAACGGTAAAAACCTCGACGCGGGCAAAGCGGGCGTGGAAGTGGACGACCGTGGCTTCATCCGCGTAGACAAGCAGCTGCGTACTAACGTACCGCACATCTTTGCTATCGGCGATATCGTCGGTCAGCCGATGCTGGCGCATAAAGGTGTTCACGAAGGTCACGTTGCCGCTGAAGTTATCGCCGGTAAGAAACACTACTTCGATCCGAAAGTTATCCCTTCCATTGCATACACTGAACCAGAAGTTGCATGGGTAGGTCTGACCGAGAAAGAAGCGAAAGAGAAAGGCATTAGCTACGAAACCGCCACCTTCCCGTGGGCTGCTTCTGGCCGTGCTATCGCTTCCGACTGCGCAGACGGTATGACCAAGCTGATTTTCGACAAAGAGTCTCACCGTGTGATCGGTGGTGCGATTGTCGGCACCAACGGCGGCGAGCTGCTGGGCGAAATCGGTCTGGCGATCGAAATGGGTTGTGATGCTGAAGACATCGCGCTGACCATCCATGCGCACCCAACGCTGCACGAATCTGTTGGCCTGGCCGCAGAAATCTTCGAAGGTAGCATCACCGACCTGCCAAACCCGAAAGCGAAGAAGAAGTAATCTTCTGACTTTTGTGAAAGCGCCTCTTCGGAGGCGTTTTTTTTTGCCTGAAAGCTACCTGTTCTGGTAGTCATCTTATTGATTTATTCCCTAAAAAAAACCGCTCTTCTGCCGATAACCCTTTCACCTTTGTGTGGCTTCTGGCTGCGCGCTTACTGGGATCTGGACTCTCATTACACGAAGAAAGGAATAAACATGTCTTTAAAAAAAATCGCGGTTGTTGGTATGGTCGTCGCGGCAATGACGCTGACCGGGTGCGGCGCAATGACCACCGCAGTGAAAAAACGTAACCTTGAAGTGAAAACGCAGATGAGTGAAACCATCTGGCTGGAGCCTTCCAGCGAGAAGACCGTCTACATTCAGGTAAAAAACACTTCTGATAAAGACATGAGCAACCTGCAAACTATGCTGGCAAATGATCTGTCAGCGAAGGGCTATAAAGTGACCAGTTCACCGGACAGCGCGTACTACTGGGTACAGGCCAATGTGCTGAAAGCGGACAAAATGGATCTGCGCGAGGCTCAGGGATTCCTGAAAACCGGTTATGAAGGCGCTGCGATGGGGGCGGCTCTGGGCGCGGGTATCACCGCCTATAACAGTAACTCCTCCGGTGCTGCGCTGGGTGTGGGGCTGGCGGCGGGTCTGATCGGGATGGCCGCTGATGCGATGGTAGAAGACGTGAACTACACCATGGTAACCGACCTGCAAATTTCCGAGCGTAGCAAAGCGAAAGTCACTACGGATAACGTTGCTGCGCTGCGTCAGGGTACGTCCGGCATCAAGCTGCAAACCAGCAGTGAGAAGGGCGATCGCGCAAAATACCAGACTCGCGTCGTCTCTAACGCCAACAAAGTTAACCTGAAGTTTGAAGAGGCGAAACCGGTGCTGGAAGCGCAACTGGCAAAATCCGTTGCCAACATTCTGTAATCTGACGCTGCACCCGTAAAAAGGCGAATCACTTGAGCCATACTGGGGAGCTATAGACAATAATCCCCGTGTAAAAACACGGGGATTATGAGTCGTCAGCAGCAGCGATACGCTGCTTTTTTATGTCGGTTATTCTACCGGTGTCCAGGGGGCATCCTGGGTATATTGGGTGATAGCCGTCACTTTCTCTACGGTATCGTTGCCTAAATCAGCTTGATAAACCCGATCGTCCTGATTCACAATAAAGCTCATCACGCCCGTTTCTCCCCACTCCACCGGCCAGGCCAGCAGCGCGAATCCTTTCTCATCATTGCTTTTGACGATGCGGAAGTGGTAGCCATGATAACCTGTGCCTGGCACCACCGGGCTGAATGCCGGCCCCAATGGGCTTGGGTCTTCTCCGGGTTTCATCGGCCAGTACAGGCCATCCTGCTTGCCTTCACTGCTGATCAATTTGGTGGCGAAAACCTGTTTGCGCTGCCAGTAGTCGTACTGGGCGTCAACATAGGCGCGCATTGCTTGTATAGCCGACAGTTCATTACGACCGATGGCGCGGGTGAGGATCTCATCCTCTGCGGCAGCCATATCGAAATGCCAGCCTTTGCTGGTTTTGACGATAGGGACGGGCAGTTGCCAGTCTTCCTGGCCGACATTCAGATGCGCTATGTTCTCTTGTTTTACAATGCGATGGCTGACCTTCCAGTCACGGTTAAAGCGAGCGACCGCTTCCGGGTCGGCCCCTTCCGGCGGGAGATACTGTTGCCAGTTGTCGCCTAACACGGCATTAAGGTGCGTTTCATTTTGCTGAGCAACAGCATCAGCAAAGGCCTTTGCCGCCTCTTCGGGGGAAGAGAACAACTGCTGCGCGTGGCTCATCAGAGGCAATGACAACAGCAGGGCACTTAACATGATTTTTTTCATCATTTGCTCCGATTAACGACGGCGTTCGTGACGCTCAGACACATTTCCACGCGCCTCGGCACGCTGTTGGGTATTCGCACGGCTCACACGGCGGCTTTCCTGACCTCGCGATTGCTGAGATTGCCAGGAGGGTGAACGGCTGTCGTTCCCACTGAATGCGTTAGAACGGTTACTCTGTACGCGTGCCTGACGTTGATCTGGCGAGACAGTGCTTCGCCGTTGCGTTGTGGATGACTCTACGCGCTGGCGAGCGTTATCGCGTTGCTGCTGAGAAACCTGCTGTTGGGCTTTCGCTCTCTGCTCATTGCGATTCTGCTGTTGCTTTGGCGTTGTCGATTTTTGTAGCGTTTTTTGTGCGGCTTCCCGACGCGTGCTGTTTTGCGGGGTATCGTAACCGCGATAGTTGTTACGCTGGGCAACTTGATTCAGTTGCTGTGAAGCCGCTTTGCGTTGCATATCGCGGGAAGAGACCGACTGCTGGGCCGTTTTGGTTGACGTGTTGTTGCGCTGCTGGAGCTGCGTCATTGCCGCCTGGCGCTGGCTGTCGCGGGATGCTGTTGTGGCAGCTGATTGCTGCGTTGTACGTAATCCACCGTTGGCATTGGTCTGATTAAACCGTTGTGAGACCGCGTTGCTCTGATAAGGCACGCCGCCGCGATAAGCAGGGTTATGCTGCCAGTTCATGTTCCTGTCTTTAAGATTTTGACCGGAGATACGGTTGAGGTTTTCCACATCAATATTGATGTTGTTGTCCCCGTTACGTTCATAATGGCCGCCACCACCGTTGTAGTCATCATGATCGTGGTGATAATCGTCGTCGTCATCATCCCAGTCAATGTCACTAAACAAAGCGTAAGTGGTGGCAACGCCCAGACTAAACCCAAAACCGTTAACAAAACTGCTGGCAAACTGTTGCCCCGGAGGCGGTGGCATATATACCGGCGGGTAGGCCGTATTTGGCCAGGTGCCGTAGACCGTTGACGGGTTATAGCTCGGGACATAGACGACCTGCGGGTCGGTGGGCTCAATTTTGATGACGGTCGGCGCCGGGGCTTGCGTCGTCGTATTTGTGGTGTTGTTGGTGGTTGTTGTGGTAGTGGTCTGTGTCGCGGCAACCGTTTTCTTCGGTTCGCTGGTCACCGTTTGTTGCGGTGAAGATTTCAGCGCACCGGTTTGTTGCGCCAGTAATCGCAGTCGCTGAACGGAATCCATCACATCCTGCGGCTGTCCCAGGAAGGCGTCACCCAGGTTTTGTACCCACGGTGGATTCTCGCCCATCATCGCCATCAGCTGTGGAAATGCGACCAGAGATTTGACGCTCGGATCCCACGGTTGACCTGCTACCGCCTGAATTGCGGCATCTCCCTGCAAATTCGGATTATCACGCGACCATTGTACAGCCTGAACCACGTTCGCCGGGTAGGTAGAGGCCATCAGTACCTGAGAAAGCAGCGGATCAGGGAAAAGCGCGATAGGGGCAACCCACTGATCAATTTGGGCATTGGTGAACGTCGGTTTTGCGTCAGGCGCGGCGGCGGCAGTGGGGGCTTGAGGCGGCGTCGCTACAGGGGCTGGGGCGGTCTGAACCGGGACAGGCGCTGGAACGGGCGCTTCAGGGCTACGGCTTTTGACATACAAAACACCCGAAGCGGCGAGTAATCCAGTGCAACACACCAGAGCAATCACATGGGGCTTAAAGGGCAACTTCATCTTCTCTCTCCCGATTCCTGCGGAATCGCCAGGGTCATAATACCTGCCGCATGACGTTGCGGTGTGGCATGAGTATAGAGAGACAATAGTTTAATTTTTAACTTATCTTGGGATCGATACCGCAAGATGACTATCATCAGACGAAATTATGTGACTAAACGTAACGGGGGAAAATAATTTCTTGTCCTCATGATGAAGGGCATTAGACCATACGTATCGATTCAGCCACTTTTTTATGTTGCTTTTTTGTAAACGCATTAACACCCCACTAAAATCCTGCTATTCTGCCGATTGCGGTATCGGGCATTTACCCTACTAACTGCTGTCTCACAGGAGCGTGAAGAGAATCGCCCATATACAAAAGCGCCGCACTATGACAATGAGAGCGAGGAGAACCGTCGTGCTAGAAGAATACCGTAAGCACGTAGCTGAGCGTGCCGCTGAGGGGATTGTACCCAAGCCCCTGGATGCTACCCAAATGGCTGCGCTTGTCGAGCTGCTGAAGAACCCGCCTGCTGGCGAAGAAGAATTCCTGTTAGACCTGTTAATTAACCGTGTACCGCCGGGCGTTGACGAAGCTGCTTACGTCAAAGCCGGATTCCTTGCTGCTGTCGCCAAAGGCGAAGCAACTTCCCCGCTGGTTACCCCTGAAAAAGCCATTGAACTGCTGGGCACCATGCAGGGTGGTTACAACATTCATCCGCTGATCGACGCGCTCGACGATGCGAAACTGGCGCCGATTGCCGCGAAAGCACTCTCCCACACCCTGCTGATGTTCGATAACTTCTACGACGTCGAAGAGAAAGCGAAAGCGGGCAATGCCTTTGCTAAGCAGGTGATCCAGTCCTGGGCCGATGCCGAGTGGTTCCTGAACCGCCCTGCGCTTGCCGAAAAAATTACCGTTACCGTCTTCAAAGTGACCGGTGAAACCAACACCGATGATCTCTCCCCGGCACCGGATGCGTGGTCGCGTCCTGATATTCCGCTGCACGCGTTGGCGATGCTGAAAAACGCCCGTGAAGGGATCGAGCCGGATCAACCGGGCGTTGTTGGTCCGATCAAACAGATCGAAGAACTGAACAAGAAAGGGTTCCCGCTGGCCTACGTCGGCGACGTTGTGGGAACCGGTTCTTCACGTAAATCCGCAACCAACTCCGTACTGTGGTTCATGGGCGATGACATCCCCCATGTGCCGAACAAACGCGGCGGCGGTCTGTGCCTCGGCGGCAAAATTGCACCGATCTTCTTTAACACCATGGAAGATGCGGGCGCACTGCCGATTGAAGTGGACGTGAACAACCTGAACATGGGCGACGTGATTGACGTTTACCCGTTCAAAGGCGAAGTGCGTAACCACGAAACCGGCGAGCTGCTGGCAAGCTTTGAACTGAAAACCGACGTGCTGATTGACGAAGTGCGTGCCGGTGGTCGTATCCCGCTGATTATCGGTCGCGGCCTGACCACCAAAGCGCGTGAGTCTCTCGGTCTGCCGCACAGCGATGTGTTCCGTCAGGCGAAAGACGTGGCGGAAAGCAACCGTGGCTTCTCGCTGGCGCAGAAAATGGTTGGCCGCGCCTGTGGCGTGAAAGGCATTCGTCCGGGTGCGTACTGCGAACCGAAAATGACGTCTGTGGGTTCTCAGGACACCACTGGCCCAATGACCCGTGATGAGCTGAAAGACCTGGCATGCCTGGGCTTCTCTGCTGACCTGGTGATGCAGTCTTTCTGTCACACTGCGGCCTATCCGAAGCCGGTTGACGTCACCACGCACCATACGCTGCCAGACTTCATTATGAACCGTGGTGGTGTTTCCCTGCGTCCGGGCGACGGCGTTATCCACTCCTGGCTGAACCGTATGCTGCTGCCGGATACCGTCGGTACCGGTGGTGACTCCCATACCCGTTTCCCGATTGGTATCTCCTTCCCGGCTGGCTCTGGTCTGGTGGCGTTTGCTGCTGCGACCGGCGTGATGCCGCTGGATATGCCGGAATCCGTGCTGGTGCGCTTCAAAGGCAAAATGCAGCCGGGCATCACCCTGCGCGATTTGGTGCACGCCATCCCGCTGTACGCCATCAAACAGGGTCTGCTGACCGTTGAGAAGAAAGGGAAGAAAAACATCTTCTCTGGTCGTATCCTGGAAATTGAAGGCCTGCCGGATCTGAAAGTTGAACAGGCGTTCGAGCTGACCGATGCCTCCGCTGAGCGTTCCGCTGCGGGCTGTACCATCAAGCTGAACAAAGAGCCGATCGTTGAATACCTCAGCTCTAACATCGTTCTGCTGAAGTGGATGATCGCAGAAGGTTACGGCGATCGCCGCACCCTGGAACGTCGCGTTCAGGGCATGGAAAAATGGCTGGCGAACCCTGAGCTGCTGGAAGGCGACGCAGATGCAGAGTACGCAGCGGTGATCGACATCGATCTGGCTGATATCAAAGAGCCGATTCTGTGCGCGCCGAACGATCCGGACGATGCGCGTCTGCTCTCTGACGTACAGGGCGAGAAGATCGATGAAGTGTTTATCGGTTCCTGCATGACCAACATCGGTCACTTCCGTGCCGCAGGCAAACTGTTGGATGCACACAAAGGCCAACTGCCGACACGCCTGTGGGTGGCTCCGCCAACCCGTATGGACGCCGCGCAGCTGACCGAAGAAGGCTACTACAGCGTCTTCGGTAAGAGCGGTGCACGTATCGAGATCCCTGGCTGTTCACTGTGCATGGGTAACCAGGCACGTGTGGCGGACGGTGCGACGGTGGTTTCTACCTCCACCCGTAACTTCCCGAACCGTCTGGGTACCGGCGCGAACGTCTTCCTGGCCTCTGCAGAGCTGGCTGCCGTTGCTTCGCTTCTCGGCAAACTGCCGACCCCGGAAGAGTATCAGACCTATGTGGCGCAGGTAGATAAAACCGCTGTCGACACATACCGTTATCTGAACTTCGATAAGCTCTCTCAGTACACCGAGAAAGCGGACGGCGTGATTTTCCAGACCGCGGTATAAGGCGTTACATGCTGTTAAAGGCCGGGTGAATTCGTTACCACCCGGCAATATGGCTGGAAGCGCTCCGCTTACCGGCCTATAAAACCCCACTTCCTTCGAAGCGGGGTTTTTTATTTTCATTCCTTCCACCCGTGGCGCTTTTTTTCTGCGACCAGGCTGCGATAATTACAGCATGGCGCAGTGCGGGAATTACGCATTGCCGGGAGCAGAGGAACACATTATGGATTACGAATTTCTGCGTGATATTACCGGAGTCGTAAAGGTGCGGATGTCCATGGGCCACGAAGTGGTGGGGCACTGGTTTAATGAAGAAGTGAAAGAAAACCTGGCCTTGCTTGATGAAGTGGAACAGGCAGCGCAGGCGGTGAAAGGCAGCGAACGTTCCTGGCAACGGGTAGGGCATGAATACACGCTCTGGATGGATGGCGAAGAGGTGATGGTTCGCGCTAATCAGCTTGAGTTTTCTGGCGACGAAATGGAAGAAGGGATGAACTACTACGACGAAGAGAGCCTGTCGCTCTGCGGCGTGGAGGATTTTCTTCAGGTGGTGAACGCCTACCGGGAGTTTATGCAGCAGCGCTAATTCAGACTGCTGATAAAGTCGCCCGGACGAACGGAGTGACGCCGGGTATACTTTCCCGGAGTCGGTGCTAACGCACTTCATCCGGGCTACTCCGGGGGGCAGTATTAGTCAGCGAACGTAAGGTGGAATAACCTTGCTGTCATCTTATCTGGCAGAGAAACGCTGATGTCTTGTGGCTGAAGAACAGGCTGGCAGCGCCGTTGCTCGGTTTGTGGATAAATGCAGGTCATCGTCTCAACGAAGGGAATGGGCAGCGTGATGGCCTCCTGTTCGCTCTCCATACGCCACACCGCCAACCATGCTTCCTGTTCGTTACGCAGCCCAAATGCCAGCCAGGGAGAAGCGAAGGAAGGCATCTCCAGAGGCCAGAAAGGTTCCAGATGAGGGATTTTTTGGCGATAGGTTTTATATAAGGTTATCCCTTCGCGAACCAACGCAAAACGTTCCTTGCTGAGTTCTGCCAGGTGACCGCTCTGATGAACCCGCAGTAGCAGACTATTGATCATATTCATGACGACCTCTTCCCGATCGCCCTCGCGCAGCGGATAGGACCAGATTGCCGCCTGTTCTGGGGTAACTGCGGAAGCGGAGGCTGCGGCGATGCAGGCCATCAGCCGATAGTCAGTTTGATCCGATACCGATTGAATGCTGTGCTGCTGCAACAAGGCATAATCCATCCGCAGCCCTCCGCTACCGCAGTTCTCAATGACAAGATGCGGATAGCGATCCAGCGTTTTTTTTAGCCACGCCAGCCACGCGCGGTTATGTTGCAATAGTCCGTCGCCGGGACTATCTGCGGCAAGTTCAGTACCGCTCCCTGCGTTAATGTTGTAATCCATTTTGATATAACTAATGCCATAGTCTTCCACCAGTCGCGTGATGACCTGGTCGGCGTGCGCCTGCACCAGAGGGTGGCGAAAATCAAGCTGATAGCGTTGATGGTCAATGACTCTTTTGCCGTGGCGGATAAAAAAGCAAGCATCGGGTAGGGTGTTCGCTAACTGACAGGCGGTGCCCATAACTTCAAGCTCCAGCCACAAACCCGATTTCATCCCTTTGGCGGCGATATACTCCAGCGGCTCGCGGATCCCGCCGGGAAAACGGGCTGCTGAAGGTTGCCATTCGCCGACGCCGTCCCACCATTCACCATCCGAGTACCAGCCGCAGTCGATACAGAAATATTCACAGCCAGCCTCTGCTGCCGCGTCGATTAACGGGATGAGTTTTTCGGTGGTCGGATCGCCGGAAAGGCAGTTCATATAGTCGTTGAAGATAACCGGCAGCTCGATATTGTCGGCCGAGGGACGCAGGATCCGTCTTCGGTAGCGGGTTATCTCGCGCAGAGCCGCATCAAGCCCTCCGGTGACCAGCGTGATGGCGACGGGGACGGAGGTAAAGCTTTCTCCTGGCGCCAGCTGCTTCCACCAGTGACTCTCATTTTCGGTCGGACCGCTAACCTGCAAATAGAGTTGGTCACGATAATCGCCAATCTCCCACTGCCAGGAGCCGTTATGCTCGATTTGCCAGAGTAGCGTGGTCCCCGCGATGGTATCTTCAAAGGCGGCGCAGGGCAGATAACCAATACTTGACCAGGTGCCGGTATTTTCGATGGAGATACGGTCGAGTGAGAAGTGGTTAACCTTTTCCAGACCTAGCTCGGGAAGCGAGCTGTTTTTCCATTGTGCTTCGCCATACCAGTTATTGTGCGCCAGATGCAGGCGACCGCTTTTTTCCCACGGCAGGCTACCGATAGCATAGAGCGACAGGGAACTGACGTACTCAAGTCCGATAGGCTCATCGCTATGGTTGATTATTTCACACCAGATGCGGGCGGCCGCCAGCCCGCGAAAATGTTGCAGATGCCAGCGGGCATGGAGCTCATCACCCTGTAGGTCGATCTCCAGCTTTCTTCCCATCGCGTTTTCGGTTTCGCGATGAGTCTGATAGCGAAGCGAGGAGCCGGGTTCGCTACCAGTATGTTTACGCGCATGGTGATCATTCTGGTTGTAACCGCTGGCGTGTACCTGCAGCAAAGGGAATTCGCCGTGCGTTTCAGCATGCTGATGTGTTGAAAATCTGTTGATATATATATTTCTGTTATGGTTAAGTTCGAAAGAAATATAAAAATCATCTTGGTTAAATTCCAGAAAACTCATGTCCGGGACTCCATCTTTCATCGGCCAATATCACGAAGCGGCTTACCCGCCATCAGGTTTTGTTCAATCTGCTCCAGAGAAATATTTTTCGTCTCGGGGACAAAACGGAAGATAATAGCCAGTGCGACGATGTTTAACAGGGAATACAAATAAAAGGTATGCGCACTTCCTAATGAATTTAATAACGATAAGAACGTGGCGCTTACGATCATACCGGCAATGTGACAGGTAAACGTGGAACAGGTGATGCCGAACTCCCGACCCTTCAGCGGCTGAATTTCTGAACACAGTAGCCAGATAAGCGGACCGGCTGACATTGAGAATCCGACAATAAACAGCAGCAACATGGTCACGGTGATCCCTTTTTCCACGCCCGAGAGCGACTCGCCTCCTAACAGCGTTCCAACGACGGCCATGGCGATCCCCATCGTGATGAAGCCGGTATACAGCATGGGTTTACGCCCCCAGCGGTCAACGAAACCCACGGCGATAAAGGTAGCGATGGTCATGACAAAACCGACGATCACGGTTCCCCACATCTGATCTGCCGTTGAAGCAAAGCCGATTTCATGGAAGATACGCGGCGCGTAGTACATCATGACGTTAACGCCGGAAAACTGCTGCATAACTTGCAGGACGATACCCAGACCAACGCTCCGGCGGAAGTTGCGGTTCTCTTTGAATAAATGCCAACCCTGCTGTTTGACCTTGAGCTGCTCTTTAATATCCTGCAACTCCGTTTCCACCTCTTCACGACTATTGCGCAGGCGCAGCAGTACGTTGCGGGCATCTTCCTCCCGATTGTGGATCATAAGCCAGCGGGGGCTGCGAGGAAGAAACAGTGCGCCAAACAGAAAGATTAACGAAGGAACCGCCACTACAAGCAGCATTCCGCGCCAGTTCCCGCTGTAGCTGAAGGCGGTATTCGTAAGAAAGACGATGAGGATACCGAGGGCGATCATCAACTGGTAGGCGGAAATCATGGCGCCGCGAATGTTTTTCGGTGTTATTTCAGAAAGATAAAGCGGCGTAGCGTAGGAGGCGACACCGAGGCCAACCCCCAGTACCAGGCGGCCGATAATCAGCATATTGGCACTGACTGCGCAGGTGCAGATAATAGCGCCGATGCAGAAGGAAGCGGCGGCAATCAGCAGCGCATATTTGCGGCCGAAGCGATAAGCTAAAAATCCGCTACATAGCGTAGCCGCCGCCGCGCCGACCATCATTGAGCTGACAATCCACTCCTGCTGCCGATCGAGTAAATGGTACTCTTTGGCGATAAGCGGCAGGGCACCGGAAATGACGCCGATATCCAGACCAAACAGCAGGCCAGCCAGCGCGGCAAGCAGACATATCCAGATAACTTGCGGTCGGGTTTTATTACGTGGTGCTGAGACTGAAAGGGTGTTATCTAATTGCATTGGAGACGACCTTTGTCAGCGGTTAAGTTATAAGTGGCGCTTTTTAAAAAAATACTTAATCGATTTCGTATTGTTTCATGCTAGATCTGAAAAATATTGTTATCAATGGCCTTTTCAGCATAATTGTGATCGTCGTTGCACAATTAATTGACCTGTTGAGGTTTTTTTATTGTCATAAAAATATTAATGGTTTAGATTGGCAGGAATATCCTTGTTGGAAGCTATTTAGTCCATAATGAACGATGAATATTAAAGAACTGGCAGCGTCCCTCGGTCTTTCAACGGCAACGGTGTCGAAGGCGTTAAATAATAAAAGCGATATCAGCAGTCATACCCGGAAAAAGGTCCTCGCTGCAGCTGAAAAGTTTGGCTATCGACCGAACGCTTCCGCGCGGCATCTACGCAGCGGTAAGGTCGGGGTCGTTGCCCTGCTGCTACCCGCATCCGACGGCGGCAATATCCATACCGCCTCCTTTTTTATGCGCATTGCCAGAGGATTACAGGCGAGCCTGAAAGAGAGCGGGCTCGATCCGGTTATCCATATTACGACGGACCGTGAGGGTGAGCGGCAGTTACTGCGCAAGATAATCGAGCAAAATCGTGCTGATGCCATCATTCTGACCGATACCCGCATTAATGATGAACGCATTGAGTTACTGAATGAATTGCAGTTTCCCTTTGTCACTATGGGCCAGAGCCTTGCATTGAATGGCCATTTTAACTGGGTCGATTTTCACCACGAGGAGATGGGACGGCGCTGCGTTCGCTATGCGTTGGGTAAAGGGGCGCAGCGCCTGGCGGTTGCCACATTAGGTGCAGATAGCATGCACGGCCAGCAGTTCCTGGACGGTTGCCTTGAGGAAATGCGCAGAAATAATCTCGACGTCGATGAGGCGTTGATTTTCTATGGCTCAGTGACGGAGTTTTCGGGCGAAATGGCCGCTCGCCAGTTTATGCAGCAGAAGAAGCGTCCTGATTTTATTATTTTTATAAACGATTTTTTGTTAATGGGCGCCAGTCATTACCTGTCGACGTTAACGGACTGCGAGCTAAATGAACAATCGATGCTGTGCGCCGCCGCCAGCAGCGACTTTTCCTCAAGGGTCATCTCATCGCCTTGTCTTTTTACGGTTGATCATGAGGTTATCGGTCGCCGATTGGGGGACGCGGCGCTGCGGGTTATTGCAGAAGAAGAGTCAGTTGCATCCGTACTGCTGAGCTTCCCGGCGAACCCATGTTAGAAAGGGGCGTCCTTGCCCTATTCAGTCACACTGTAGGGATATTGCGCGCGTAGTAAATCTCGCGCATTTCCTTCCACAGCGCAGCGGTAATCTCTTTGCGCTCGGTTTCTGTCAGGTCTTCCGGTTTGGTGTGGAACATGTAGTGCTTAAGGTCGAACTCTTTAAGCAACATTTTGGTATGGAAGATATTTTCCTGATAGACGTTCACATCCACCATGTCATACAGCGACTTCATATCCTCGGACATAAAGTTCTGGATTGAATTAATCTCATGATCGATAAAGTGCTTCATGCCGTTGATATCACGAGTAAAACCCCGCACGCGATAATCAATCGTCACAATATCTGACTCGAGCTGGTGGATCAGGTAATTCAGCGCATTCAGCGGTGAAATCACGCCGCAGGTGGAAACTTCAATGTCGGCGCGAAAGGTACACAATCCGCCCTCAGGGTGACTCTCCGGATAGGTGTGTACGCAGATATGGCTCTTATCAAGGTGCGCGACGACCACTTCCGGCAAAGGACCTGGATGTTCGGTTTTATCGATAAGTTTGGGGTCCATCGGCTCTTCGCTCACCAGAATGGTGACGCTGGCGCCCTGCGGTTCGTAGTCCTGACGGGCAATATTCAGGATGTTTGCGCCGATGATGGAACAGGTTTCCGAGAGGATCTCGGTCAGACGGTTGGCGTTGTAGAGTTCATCGATATAGGCGATGTAGCCGTCACGCTCTTCGGCGGTTTTGGCATAGCAGATATCGTAAATACAAAAACTCAGGCTTTTGGTCAGGTTATTAAAGCCATGCAGTTTCAGCTTTTTCAATTTTTATCACATCCTTAGAGTCACTGCGCGGACAGTGCATCTTGCAAGTATTGAGGTAAGGCAAAGGCAGCCGTGTGAATTGCCGGATTGTAGTAACGGCATTTCAGACCGGAAGTGTGGAATCGGGCCTGAATAATCTCGGTCGAAAGATGGCGCAGGGCTTCGTTGTCGGTCGCCCAGGCAAAGGTCATGATCCCGCCGTAATAGGTTGGAATGGCGGCCTGATAGAAACCAACGTCATCAAAGTAGTGGCTGAGTTTTCGATGGCTGTCGAGGGCTTCATCTTGCTGCAGGAAGCAGACGCCATTTTGGGCGACAAAAATCCCGCCAGGGTTCAGGCAGCGTTTGCAGCCTTCATAGAATGCCGAGGTGAACAGGCTTTCGCCGGGACCAATTGGATCTGTGCAGTCGGAAATGATCACATCGAAGGTCTGGTGAGTCTGATTCACGAAGTTGACACCGTCGTCGATCACCAGTTTAAACCGCGGATCGTCGTAGCTGCCTGCGTTGTGGTTCGGCAAATACTGTCGGCAAAATGAGACCACACCTGCATCGATCTCCACCATCGTAATGGTTTCGATGTTTTTATGGCGTGTCACTTCGCGCAGCATTGCGCCGTCGCCGCCGCCGATGATCAGCACATGTTTAGCGTGACCGTGCGCCAGCAAGGGCACATGGGTCATCATTTCGTGATAGATAAATTCATCGCGCTCGGTGGTTTGCACCACGCCGTCCAGCGCCATCACGCGACCAAACGCGGCGTTCTCGAAAATGATCAAATCCTGATGGTCGGTTTTCTCATGATACAGCACGTTATCCACGGCAAAGTACTGACCAAACTGGTCGTGTAGCGTTTCATGCCACGGGGTATTTTCGGCCATTGGTTGATACCTCCATTGTTGACGCCCGTGAAAAAGGGCGCAACATCATAGCTAACAATGACCGGTGTTGCACGGTCATTACTTCAGCAATCTGGTATCGGGGAATTTATTTGACGTAGGCCAGCAGACTGAGGGAATCTCGTGCCAGTGCTTTGCATTTTTTTGCGACGGGGATACCAATTCCGCTGAGATCCCGGTAGCTGTCTTCACCGAGGGATTTCATGTCGAAGGTGTCGTAATTACTGAGATCCCACTGGTTTTGCTGGGCAAAAAAGACCAGTGCGCGACGAATCTGCCCATTGGGTAAATTCTGGTATCCGCAGTCATTTTTCAGAAACACAAAAACTGCCGTTAAATCGGCCATATCTTCGGCTTCGGACTCACTGAGCGCATAGCTGTTTGCGCATACGGCCATCAGGCTGCCGAACAACACGGTTCTGAAAAACGTCTTCATTGCTTCTACCACTGCATCACGGAAATTAAACGTTAGCATACTGCGAGCGAGGCGACGACTTTTATTATTACATTCGATGCAGTCCCTGACTTGACCTTCCTGTAGGGGGAGGGTCTATGCTCAAGTTTTAGGCTGTGTCCCGCCTGCTGAGAATAAGGAAGTGAAAATGCAACGTCGTGATTTCTTAAAATATTCTGTCGCACTTGGGGTCGCATCTGCATTGCCACTGTGGAGCCGGAGTGTCTTTGCCGCCGCGCGCCCCGCGTTACCGATTCCCGATCTGTTAACCGCCGATGCACGCAATAAAATACAGTTGATCGTCAAAACCGGGCAATCGGCATTCGCGGGCAAGACGGCCACGACATGGGGTTACAACGGTAATCTGCTGGGACCGGCGTTAAAACTGCACAGGGGGAAAGCCGTCACCGTCGACATTCATAATCAGCTCGCTGAAGAGACCACATTACACTGGCATGGCCTGGAAATTCCTGGTGAAGTGGATGGAGGCCCGCAAGGCGTTATTCCTGCCGGTGGTTCGCGCACTGTTACGTTCACACCTGAGCAGCGGGCCGCCACCTGCTGGTTCCACCCACATCAGCATGGAAAAACAGGACGTCAGGTCGCGATGGGGCTGGCGGGACTGGTGCTCATCGAAGATGAAGAGATTCGTAAGCTGCTGCTCCCTACGCAGTGGGGCATCGACGATGTACCGGTGATAATCCAGGACAAACAGTTTTCCGCTGACGGACAGATTAATTACCAACTGGATGTAATGACCGCCGCAGTAGGGTGGTTTGGTGACACATTGCTGACCAACGGGGCGATTTACCCTCAACACGCCGCGCCAAGAGGCTGGCTACGACTGCGTTTGCTCAATGGCTGTAACGCCCGTTCGCTCAACATCGCTGCCAGCGATGGCCGCCCTCTGTATGTGATCGCCAGTGACGGTGGATTGCTGGCTGAGCCTGTCAAAGTGAATGAACTGCCCATGTTGATGGGGGAACGGTTCGAAGTGCTGGTGGATATCAGCGATGGCAAAACGTTTGATTTGGTGACTCTGCCGGTCAGCCAGATGGGAATGGCGGTTGCGCCTTTTGATCAACCGCACCCGGTCATGCACATCCAGCCGCTGGTGGTGACCGCTTCTGGTACGTTGCCGGATACGTTAACCCGCATGCCGACATTACCGTCCCTTGATGGCCTGACGGTACGCAAGCTGCAACTCGCCATGGACCCTATGCTCGACATGATGGGCATGCAAATGCTGATGCAAAAATACGGCGATCAAGCGATGGCGGGGATGAAGAGTGGGCAGATGATGGGGCATATGGGCAATGGAAAAATGAATCACGGCAATATGAATCATGGCAACATGGGGCATATGAATCACGGTGGGCAGTTTGATTTCCATAACGCCAACAAGATCAATGGTCAGGCTTTTGATATGAACAAGCCGATGTTTGCGGCGGCGAAAGGGCAGTATGAGCGCTGGGTCATCTCCGGTGAGGGCGACATGATGCTACATCCATTCCACATCCACGGTACCCAGTTCCGTATTCTGTCGGAAAACGGCAAAACGCCAGCAGCACATCGTACGGGCTGGAAAGATACAGTACGCGTCGAAGGCGGTGTTAGCGAGGTGTTGGTCAAGTTTGATCATGAGGCCCCGAAAGAGCATGCCTATATGGCGCACTGCCATCTGTTAGAGCATGAAGATACGGGAATGATGCTTGGATTTACCACTCAGTAATACTTCGCGCCCGCGGCTTGCCGGCGTGCGCGACTCCGAAAATGGCTCAACCTGATGCCTGAGATATTTTATCTCTGTGGCGCTGTACAGGGGAAAGGTCTGGTCTGTCATTATCCAGGTAGTAAAAGTAGCAGGCATTATCCATACTCGCTTTACTACCTGGCGCTACAATCATCGATTTTTTTGAATAATTTCGTTTTTTATCTTCATAAACAGAATTGAACCTGCCAGTACGAAAGTAATCAAATTGGGGATGATGACGGGGAGTGCGCCCGACAAAATTCCGTATAGCAGCCATAAAGAAATGCCGAAAACAAAAACGGAGTACATCATCAACGAGATATCTTTCGTTGACTTTGTTTTTAGCACTAAAACAACCTGCGGAATAAAAGAAATGGTAGTGCAACCGCCGCCAATAAAACCAATGATATTAATGTAATCCATCTATAACTTCCGCGAATGTATATGTGTTGTTAATTTCCTGAAACCATTTCATATGTAAAACGTATAGTTCTACAAAGCGTAGCCAGGTTTTACTGCATTATAGTTATCACACCAATTTTATTTGAAATATATACCTTTTGTGCTGTCGTTAAAGGGGCTGTTGAGATTGTGTGATCTCCAGCACTCCATCTTGATGTCATACCAATTATTCTTTACAGCGAAAATGTGTCGTACCAAAAATGGTTAGCGATAGTACATCTTTCTATTACCCAGACTATCAGAATGTATACATAATTTTTGTGAATAATACGTGTAAGGAGTTGGTATGACGGTTCGAGATGAACATATCATCGAAAGTAATAAAAGTATTAATATCAGGCCCTTCGG
This sequence comes from Citrobacter sp. GW821-FHT07H02, assembly GCF_059418505.1. NCBI lineage: Bacteria > Pseudomonadati > Pseudomonadota > Gammaproteobacteria > Enterobacterales > Enterobacteriaceae > Citrobacter > Citrobacter sp. GW821-FHT07H02. Next base: position 177,272 of record NZ_JBWKPZ010000004.1, read on the forward strand.
GTTTAGAGATAAATTTGGTTATATGTGCGGTGACCTGGGTAACTGTTTTATCCTTGGGTTAGTGAACAGTTTTTTAATGATTTATTACACCAATGTTCTGGGTATTTCTGGCGTTATCGTCGGGTCACTCTATTTTGTGACAAAACTCTTTGATGCGTTTGTCGATGTGGCCGTGGGGCGTTTATGCGATACCTCTAAGCTAACCGCCAAAGGGCGTTTTAACCCCTGGGTTAGTCGCATGAAGTATCCTTTTTGCGCCGTTGCGGTATTGCTGTTCCTGCCATTTGTGAGTGAATTTTCATATACCGCGAAAATCATTTACATCTGCGGCTCCTATTTTGTCTACGGTGCTCTGTTATCGACCGTTAACATTCCTTATGGCGCAATGTCGGCGGCTATCAGTTCCAATCCGGACGACCGTGTTTCGCTCTCTACGTATCGCAGCATTGGTTCCGCTATCGGTGGTGGGGCGACCGGCTTCTTTATTCCTATCCTGATGTATACCACCCTTGTTGACGGTAGCCAGGTTATTTCTGGTGAGCGCTTCTTCTGGATTTCGATCGGATGTTCAGTGTTGGCTTTCATCTTCTTAACACTGACGTGCCAGTTAACGACGGAACGTGTGCGCGTTGAGACAAAAGAGAACGTGCCAGTATCTGTTTTACTGAAAGGATTGTTGCGCAATAAGGCTTTGATTGTTTTGGTTATTGTTGATTTGCTCATCGTTATCAACCAGGGGCTCTCTGGTACCAACATGACCTATCTGTTTAATGACTACTTCCACAACAAAGAGGCGATGTCTGTCGCATTACTGTTTACCTTCGGCTCTCTGGTTCTGCTTGCGCCATCGGCGTCCTGGCTCACGAAGCGGTTTGGTAAAAAAGAGGCAAGCGTAGGCGCACTGCTCTTTTCGGTGGTTATGTATCTGGTTATGTACTTCTGCCATATCACGGATGCGAAAACCTATCTGGTCTTCCTGTTCCTTGCGACCTTGGGTGCTGGACTCTTCAACCTGATGATTTGGGCATTCATGACGGATGTTTGTGATTATCACCAATATGTCACCGGCGACCGCGAGGATGGCACCGTTTATGGTGTGAACTTCTTTGCCCGCAAAGTGGGTCAGGCGTGTGCGGGTGCAATTGGCGGCTTCATGCTGGCCATTATCGGTTATCAATCCTCTTCAAAGGGGGGAATCGTCCAGAGCAGTGCCGTGCAGGAAAATATTTACGCGATGGCGAATCTTTTGCCTGCGTTATGCCTGTTTTTGGCTGCGATAACGCTGATTTATTTCTATCCATTGAACCGTAAACAAACGCTCGAAATGGAAAAAACGCTGAATAAATTAAATGGTATTAGCAAATAACCCCGAGAATGAGAGAAGGACTGAATTAATGCCTGTACAAATTGAAGTGAAAGATTTTGGTGCGATGGGTGATGGTGTTGTGAAAGACACTCTGGCAATTCAACGGGCTATTGATGCTGGTGCTGAACAGGGACTTCCCGTCGTGATTTCACCGGGGAACTACCTGGTAGGTTCGCTCTTTCTGAAAGAAGGGAGCAAATTGCAATTCGCGCAAGGCGCGACCCTGCTGGGTTCTACCGATCTTTCTGACTATCCGGAGATCCCAACGCGGGTCGCGGGCGTTGAGATGATGTGGCCCGCTGCAGTACTCAATGCTATTGAGGTTAACAACATTGAGATCTCAGGTCCTGGCAAGATTGACGGTCAGGGTACGCACTGGTGGGATCTCTATTGTGGTCCGGATAAAGAGAGTGGACTGCGCGTCGATTACGACAAAAAAGGGCTGCGCTGGATTGCGGACTACCTCGTTAAACGCCCACGCGCCTGCCTGATTTACAAGGCAGAAAACGTCACGATCTCTGATCTGACCTTTGAACGTGCCGGGTTCTGGAATTTACAGATAACCTATGCGAACCAGGTTCTGGTGAGTGGTTTAACCATCCGTGATAACCATGGGCCAAGCACCGACGGCATTGACATTGATTCATCCAGCCATGTACGCGTCACCCGGTGTGATGTGTCGTGCGGCGATGACTGTATTGTCGTCAAATCGGGTCGTGATGGCGATGGTTACCGGGTCGGTAAGATTGCGGAACATATCGAAATCGACAACTGTCTTATTCGCTCAGGCTACGGCGTGACGCTGGGCAGTGAAGTCAGCGGCGGCATTCGGAATGTCTATGTGCATGACATTACCTTTGAGAACTCTGATTGCGGGTTGCGCATGAAGTCGTCGAAAGAACGTGGCGGTTTCATGGAAGATGTGGTTGTGGAAAATTTGCAGATGCACAACGTGCAATTCCCATTTTCCTGGATTATGGATTGGCACAATTCCTACAACCGCAAACTCTTTGACAACATTGATGAACTGCCAGAAGACTGGCAGGCAGTAGCAAGGCAGATCCCGGAGCATTTACAGATGACCAAAGTGCGTAATATCCGCATTAGTCACGTTAATGCCACTCTGGATGCCGACTATGCTTTACCGGCACGCGCGTTCGATCTGGTCGCCTTCCCAGAAAAACCGATGGAGAACATTAGTTTTAGCAACTGTCGGATTGAAGCCAGGGAGTTTGGACGCATTGTTGCGGTGAATGATTTGCGCTTTGATGACGTTGTTGTGTCTGTTGCCGCAGAAAATGACGGCTCCAACGATACGTTTGATAACCGTTAAAACAGAAAAGCAGCGTGGGGTCACCACGCTGCTTTTGTAAAAAACAGGCAGCTACTTTTCATCATCCGGCTGTGCATAGGCGACAATGAGTCGCCTATTTTTTTGCCAAACGAACCGCGATCATCGTGTGTTATTTCCTGCTATAACAATACGTTATCTCAATTTTCTGATTTTTATGGTAGTCGGTTTTTGGATTTAAGAGGCGCGATCCTAATTGTAAAATTAGACTTATTAACGGATGCCGCGAACAATTACTTTTGCTGGTATACTGCGTGCCTTGCGCTTCGATGCTGTGCAATTCCGAGAAGGCATTGAGTGATTTGTTTTTAAATCATATGGTTAGAGATATGAAACATACTGTAGAAGTCATGATCCCCGAAGCGGAGATCAAAGCACGTATTGCTGAACTGGGTCGTCAGATTACTGAGCATTATAAAGACAGCGGCAGTGATATGGTGCTGGTGGGTCTGCTGCGCGGTTCATTTATGTTTATGGCGGACCTGTGCCGTGAAGTTCAGGTATCTCATGAAGTCGATTTTATGACCGCCTCCAGCTACGGTAGCGGCATGTCCACGACCCGCGATGTTAAAATCCTCAAAGACCTGGATGAAGATATTCGTGGCAAAGATGTGCTGATCGTCGAAGACATCATCGACTCCGGTAACACATTGTCAAAAGTGCGTGAAATCCTGAGCCTGCGTGGGCCTAAATCACTGGCGATTTGTACCCTCCTGGATAAACCGACGCGTCGTGAAGTGGACGTACCGGTCGAATACGTGGGCTTTGCTATTCCGGACGAATTTGTGGTGGGTTATGGCATTGATTACGCACAGCGTTATCGCCATCTGCCGTATGTTGGGAAAGTGGTACTGCTGGACGAGTAATCAAAAAAAGAAGCGCCTGATGGCGCTTCTCTTATCAGGCTTACGCGAAGCCAGGTCCAGATGCCGGGTAAGGCGACACCGCCGCCCGGCATTTTATTGTGAACTTACTTGTGGTTGATGTGTTTCTGTTTGAGATTGGAAATTCCCTGACGGTAACGCTGTTCAAGGGATTCGCGGCTGGTGGCTGTCACGTCGAGATCGCGCAGCAGGCCATCATGAATACCATACGCCCAACCGTGGATCGTCACTTTCTGACCGCGTTTCCAGGCGGACTGCATAATGGTGGAGTGACCCAGGTTATATATCTGTTCCATGACGTTCAGCTCGCACAGGGTGTCCATACGACGCTCCTGAGGCATTTCACCCAGCAGGGAGCTATGCTTAAACCAAATATCACGGATGTGTAGCAGCCAGTTGTCGATCAACCCCAGTTCCGGGTTTTCAACAGCGGCCTGAACACCACCACAACCGTAGTGACCACAAATAATAATATGTTCAACTTCTAACACATCAACGGCATACTGAACGACAGAGAGGCAGTTGAGGTCGGTGTGGATGACCAGGTTGGCCACATTACGGTGCACAAATAATTCGCCCGGTTCAAGCCCGGTTAAACGTTCTGCGGGAACGCGACTGTCGGAACATCCAATCCATAGAAAGCGCGGCTTCTGTGCTTGCGCCAGTTTCTCAAAAAATCCGGAATCCTCTTCCACCAGCATTTTTGACCATAGTGCATTGTTACTGATGAGTGTATCTATGTCTTTCATGGAGGTTAACGACCTGTAACCAAATAAACGCGTTGGGCTAATATAGGTCAACTCCGGGATTATTTAAACCACATATAAAGTGTAGGAACGTAAGGTAAGTAAAAATTTATGACCATTGCACTGGAACTTCAACAACTTAAAAAAACCTACCCTGGCGGCGTTCAGGCGTTGCGTGGGATAGATTTACAAGTCGAAGCGGGTGATTTTTATGCGCTTCTGGGGCCGAATGGGGCAGGAAAATCCACCACGATCGGTATTATCAGCTCGCTGGTAAACAAAACGTCTGGCCGCGTCAGTGTTTTTGGCTACGATCTGGCGAAAGATGTGGTCAATGCCAAACGTCAGCTGGGTTTAGTGCCGCAGGAATTTAACTTCAACCCGTTTGAAACCGTCCAGCAGATCGTGGTGAATCAGGCGGGTTACTATGGCGTCGAACGAAATGAAGCCATCATACGCAGCGAAAAGTACTTAAAACAGCTCGATTTGTGGGAAAAGCGTAACGAACGGGCGCGCATGTTGTCGGGGGGGATGAAGCGGCGCCTGATGATCGCGCGTGCGCTTATGCATGAACCGAAACTGTTAATTCTTGATGAACCGACAGCGGGCGTCGATATCGAACTTCGCCGCTCAATGTGGGGTTTTTTGAAGGATTTAAACGACAAAGGCACCACGATCATTCTGACGACCCACTATCTGGAAGAAGCGGAAATGCTGTGTCGCAACATCGGGATTATTCAGCACGGAGAGCTGGTGGAAAACACCTCCATGAAAAACCTGCTCTCGAAGCTGAAATCAGAAACGTTCATTCTCGATCTGGCGGCAAAAAGCCCGCTGCCGAAGCTCGAAGGCTATCAGTATCGCCTGGTGGATACCGCCACCCTGGAAGTGGAAGTGCTGCGCGAGCAGGGGATTAACAGTGTATTCAGCCAGCTCAGCGAGCAGGGGGTTCAGGTGCTGAGTATGCGCAATAAGGCGAACCGTCTGGAAGAGCTGTTTGTGTCACTGGTTCATGAAAAACAAGGAGATCGCGCATGATGCAGCTTTACTGGGTCGCGCTGAAAAGCATCTGGGCCAAAGAGATCCAGCGCTTTATGCGCATCTGGGTACAAACGCTGGTTCCGCCCGTCATCACCATGACGCTCTACTTCATTATTTTTGGCAACTTGATCGGTTCGCGGATAGGTGAAATGCATGGCTTTAGCTACATGCAGTTTATCGTGCCGGGTCTTATCATGATGGCGGTGATTACCAACTCTTACGCCAACGTGGCGTCGTCGTTTTTTAGCGCCAAATTTCAGCGCAACATTGAAGAGTTGTTGGTTGCCCCGGTACCGACACATGTCATCATTGCCGGATTTGTCGGCGGCGGTGTGGCGCGCGGGCTGTGCGTCGGTGTGCTGGTGACGGCAATTTCGTTGTTCTTTGTGCCGTTTCAGGTTCATTCGTGGCTGTTCGTTGCGTTAACGCTGGCATTGACGTCGGTGTTGTTTTCGCTGGCCGGGTTGTTGAATGCCGTGTTCGCAAAAACCTTTGATGATATCAGCCTGATTCCCACATTTGTACTGACGCCGCTGACCTATCTCGGCGGGGTATTTTACTCGTTGACGCTGCTGCCGCCGTTCTGGCAGGGGCTGTCGCATCTGAACCCGATCGTCTACATGATCAGTGGTTTCCGCTATGGTTTCCTCGGTATTCATGATGTTCCGTTAATCACTACGTTTGGCGTACTGGTGATTTTCACCGTCGCTTTCTACATGTTGTGCTGGTATTTGATCCAGCGTGGACGTGGGCTGCGTAGCTGATTTCACATTCCTCTCCCATTTTGGGAGGGGAATCCTTTGACGGTTGTCACCATTACCTATTGATTCCCCTGATAAACTACTTTCTTGCTAAGGAGGTAGGCAATGTTAGGTTGGGTCATTACCTGTCATGACGATCGTGCAGAGGAACTGCTGTATCGTCTGGAAAAGAAACACGGCCCGCAGGCGCAATGCCGCGCGGTGAATTTCTGGCGCGGATTAAGCACAAATATGTTGAGCCGCACGTTGTGTGACGCGTTGCATCAAACGGACTCCGGCGAGGGCGTGATCTTTTTAACCGACACGTCGGGCGCTGCGCCTTATCGCGTCGCGTCTTTGTTGAGTCATAAACATGCTCAGTGCGAGGTGATTTCCGGCGTCACTCTGCCATTGTTGGAAAAAATGCTGTCGTCGCGAGAGACAATGAGCAGCGTTGAGTTTCGCAATCAAATCGTTGCTCGTGGCACGTCTGAGGTGACAAGTCTCTGGCATCAGCAGCAAAAAAATCCCCCTTTTGTGTTGCTGCATGATTTGTATGAGCATTAGCCGTTGGTATTGAGAAGGGTTTTGTTACAATAGACAGGGTGTTCACGTCCCGGCTATCTCTCATGATCAAACACGGTCTTTTTCTTCTGTTGCTGCTGGTTTCAGTGGGGACTGGCGCTACGTTGCCTGCGCGTTATATGCAGACAACGGAAGATGCCGCCATCTGGGCGCAGGTTGGCAACAACATGAAGAACGTGGGAACGCTTCGTGCCGGGCAGATAATCTCTGTTGAACCCATTGCCGCAGAGTATTACGAATTCAAATTTGGCTTCGGCACCGGGTTTATCGATAAAGGCCACCTGGAGCCAGTGCAGGGTCATCAGAAAGTGGAAGATGGTCTGGGCGAACTTAATAAACCCCTCAGCAACCAGAACCTGGTCACCTGGAAAGATACGCCCGTCTATAATGCGCCGGATGCGGGAAGCGCGCCTTTCGGCATACTCGCAGAAAACCTACGTTATCCCATTATCAGTAAGTTAAAAGGTCGACTCAACCAAACCTGGTACCAGGTACGGGTAGGTAACCGGCTTGCCTATGTCAGCGCGCTGGACGCGCAGGAAGATCACGGTATCCCCGTGCTCACCTACCACCATATTTTACGCGATGAAGAGAACACCCGTTTTCGCCATACCTCGACGACGACATCCGTGCGTGCTTTTAGTAACCAGATGACCTGGCTGCGAGACATGGGATATACCACGCTGACGATGTACCAACTGGAAGGGTATGTGCGCAATAAGATGAATCTGCCAGCGCGCGCAGTAGTCATTACCTTTGATGATGGACTGAAATCGGTCAGTCGCTATGCGTATCCGGTATTGAAGCAGTATGGCTTTAAGGCGATAGCCTTTATCATTTCATCCCGCATTAAGGGACATCCACAGAAATGGGATCCCAAATCGCTGCAATTTATGAGTATTTCTGAACTGCAGGAGATCAGGGATACCTTTGATTTCCAGTCGCATACGCACTTTTTGCATCGGGTAGACGGTAATCGTCGGCCGATCCTGCTCAGCCGCAGCTATCACAACATTTTTATGGATTTTTCACGTTCACGCCGCGCGCTGGCGCAGTTTAACCCGCACGTGCTCTATCTCTCTTATCCGTTTGGCGGCTATAACGCCACGGCGGTAAAAGCGGCTAATGATGCGGGATTCCATATGGCGGTCACGACAGTGAAAGGGAAGGTAAAGCCGGGGGATAATCCGTTCTTACTGAAACGCCTGTATATCTTAAGAACGGATTCACTGGAAACCATGTCACGGCTGATCAGCAATCAGCCGCAGGGGTAACTCTGCTCAGGCAACTTGTACTGGGATCGCCTTCGCCGTGCGTTTCATTTCGTTGTCGCCCTCAAAGTAGGCCACTTTTGGCTGCCAGCGACGCGCTTCTTCGTCGGACATGCTCACGAAACTGGCGATAATCACAATATCGCCCACGCTGGCGCAGTGTGCCGCCGCACCGTTTACAGAGATAATTTTAGAGCCGCGTTCAGCCGCAATGGCATAGGTTGAGAAACGCTTGCCGTTGGTGACGTTCCAGATATCAATGGCTTCGTTTTCAAGAATGCCCGCCGCGTCGAGAAAATCCTGGTCAATAGCGCAAGAGCCTTCGTAATGCAGGTCCGCCTGAGTCACTTTCACGCGATGGAGTTTGCCCTGCAACATAGTGCGAATCATAACTTCTACCTTTCTACCATAACGATAACAAAGCTGATATTTCTAACAGCTTCAGGAAATTCCAGGCAGTATTGCCCGATTTTTAACCCCTGTCTACTGGGTTAATGCAACGCTCTGATTGTCGATCAGACGCGCCTGACCTAACCATGCAGCAACGAGGATGACCGCACGTTTGCTGGTATCTGTGAGTTCCAGCAGGGTGTCGGCATCACGGATCTGAATATCATCAGCGCGGAAGCCTTTTTCGTTCAACTCTTGCTCGGCAATGGCGATCATCTCTTCACAATCCCGATCTCCGGCCAGTAATTTCCCGGCAATGCCATTCATGACTTTGTGTAAGCCCGGCGCAATTTTACGTTGTTCAGCCGTCAGGTAGCCGTTACGGGAGCTCAGAGCCAGACCGTCTTTGGCGCGGATGATGGGAACGCCCACGATTTCAATGTCGTAACCCATATCGGCAACCATTTTGCGGATCAGCGCCAGTTGCTGAAAATCTTTCTCGCCAAAGCAGGCAACGTCTGGCTGCACCAGGTTGAACAGCTTGCTGACGATAGTAGAAACGCCGCGGAAATGGCCTGGGCGACTGGCGCCTTCCAGCATGGTGGAGAGTCCCGGTACGTCAACGTAGGTCTGGCCTTCAGTACCGTGCGGATAAATTTGGTCAGGCGCGGGAGCAAATACCAGATCGACTTTGCGCTTGTTCAGCTTTTCGCAGTCTTCCTGCAGCGTACGGGGATAACGCACCAGGTCGTCCGGACGGTCAAACTGCATCGGGTTAACGAAAATACTGACCACCACGACGTCAGCGTGCGTTTTGGCTTCATCAACCAGTTTCATATGGCCATCATGCAAGTTGCCCATGGTAGGCACCAGTGCAACACGTTTGCCCTCCTGACGCAGACGACGGATATGCTGGCGTAGCAGCGGCAGGGTTTCAATAATTAACACAACAGGACTCCTTTAGTGGCCTGATTATCCGTAGGCCTGATAAGTGCAGCGCCAGAAGGCATCTCTGCACAAATGCCGGACGGCGACACGACGCGTCTTATCCGGCCTACACGATCCAAACGTAGCTTAATGGAAACTGTGTTCTTCGCCCGGATAGACACCGGACTCCACTTCGGCAATATACTGCCGCACGGCGGCGCGGATGTCGCCCGCTTCTGCCAGGAAATTTTTAGCAAATTTTGGAATATGCCCGCCGGTGATACCAAACGCGTCATGCATCACGAGGATCTGCCCGTCGGTGACATTGCCCGCGCCAATGCCGATCACCGGAATGGAGAGCGCTTCCGTTATCCGCTTCGCCAGCTCAACCGGAACGCACTCCAGCACCAGCAACTGTGCGCCTGCCGCTTCCAGTGCCAGCGCGTCATCGAACAGCACCTGACCGGCATCGCCGCGCCCCTGAATTTTATAGCCACCGAAGATATTGACTGATTGTGGCGTTAAACCCAGATGTCCGCAAACCGGCACCGCGCGTTCTGTCAGCATTTTTACGGTATCCACCAGCCACGCACCGCCCTCGATTTTGACCATGTTCGCGCCCGCGCGCATGACCACCGCCGCATTCTCAAACGCCTGTTCTGGCGTGGCGTAAGCCATAAATGGCAGGTCAGCCAGCAGCAGGCTGTTTGGCGCGCCGCGACGTACGGCGCGGGTGTGATAGGCAATGTCCTCGACGGTCACCGGCAGGGTGGAGTCGTGACCTTGTACCGTCATGCCAAGCGAGTCGCCCACCAGCATCACGTTCAGCCCTTCATCGGCAAACAGTTTAGCGAAGCTGTAGTCGTAAGCAGTAATGGTGGCGAAGCGTTTTTTGTCTTGTTTGTGTTTCTGCAGTAACGAGATGGTGGTCGGTTTCATAACATTTCCGGATCATAAAAGTATCATTATCCGGCATTCTAACAGTCGCAGTCAGGGGGGCAATTATTTTAAGGAAATGATTCACGCGTCCGCAGAACATGTTAAGCGGAAAGCCAAAATTACCAGTAAGCAGGTTTTTCTGCTGCAAGAAGGGTGAGTTGTTGGCGCAATGTGATGCTATCTGGAAATACCAACTCAGGCGCGATTTCAAACAGTGGCCACAGCATAAAGCCGCGGTTTTTCATGTCATAGTGGGGAATGGTCAGACGTTCAGTGTGAATTACTTGATCGCCAAACAGCATGATATCGAGGTCCAGCGTGCGTGGTCCCCAGCGCTCTGCTTTACGGACACGTCCCTGCTGTAACTCAATATGTTGGGTATGGTTCAGCAGCGCTTCCGGCAGAAGCGTCGTTTCCAGCGCCACGGCGGCGTTCAGATAGTCGGGCTGATCCTGCGGTCCCAGCGGCGGGGTGCGGTAAAACGAGGAGAGCGCGACAATCCGGCTTTCCGGGATCTCTCCCAGCGCCTGAATTGCCGCATTGACCTGCTCCAGCGGAGAGGCCAGATTACTGCCAATTGCGATATACGCAAGGGTCATGCACTGCCCTCACGACGCGGAGCGCGTTTGCGTGGGCGACGATGACGTCGACGGGCGGCCGGCTCTTCATCCAGTTCGTTCAACATGCCTTTTTGCTCAGGCGGCGCAGAGACCTGGAACTCACCCCACCACTGTACCAGACGTTGCAGTTCCGCGTTGTTTTCCACTTCGGCGCGCAAAGCCAGTAAATCGTAAGCCGCACGGAACTTAGGATGTTCCATCAGCTTCCAGGCGCGTTTACCCTGGCGACGCGACATACGCAACTGGAGCTGCCAGATATCACGCGTGAGGGACGTCAGGCGTTTGGGGATCGCCAGCGAGCGGCATGCTTCGTCCAGCACATCATTCATGGCCAGCGCAAACGCGTCGTAATAAGCCAGACCGCTTTCCTGTGCAATTTTCTGCGCCATCTCGAGCAACGGATACCAGAACATGGCGGCGAACAGGAATGCCGGGTTGACGCGCATATCATTGTGGATACGGGTGTCGGTGTTCTTCAGTACCTGCGCGATGATGCGTTCCATTGGGCTATCGCCGTTTTCGGTGAAATAGCGCGTAATGGTCGGGAACAGCGGCTGGAACAGGCTGTACTCGCACAGTTTTTTATAGGTTTCAAAACCATAACCCGCCTGCAGAAGTTTCAGCGATTCTTCAAACAGACGTGCAGGAGGAATATCGTTGAGCAGTGTTGCCAGGCGTGGAATAGGCTCTGCGGTTTCCGGACTGATGCGCATGTCGAGTTTGGCCGCAAAACGGACAGCACGTAACATACGTACAGGATCTTCGCGGTAACGCGTTTCCGGATTACCGATCAGACGGATCACGCCATCTTCCAGATCCTTCATGCCGCCGACATAATCACGCACGGTAAAATCAGCCACGCTGTAATAGAGGCTGTTGATCGTGAAATCGCGACGTTGTGCATCTTCTTCAATCGAGCCGAAGATGTTGTCACGCAGCAGCATGCCGTTTTGTCCGCGCTGAGACGTGGTGCGGTCAGTGTCGCCGCTTTCATGATGACCACGGAAGGTGGCGACTTCGATGATTTCCGGGCCAAACATAACGTGGGCCAGACGGAATCGGCGACCAACCAGACGACAGTTGCGAAACAGTTTACGTACCTGATCAGGCGTGGCGTTAGTCGTGACGTCGAAATCTTTCGGCTTTTTGCCGAGCAGAAGATCGCGCACACCGCCGCCGACCAGCCAGGCTTCGTAACCCGCCTTATTGAGCCTGTACATTACCTTCAGGGCATTTTCACTGATATCTTTGCGGGAAATTCCGTGCTGTTCACGCGGGATTACCGTCATATGTGGACGGGCGACGACCTGTTCAGCCTCGCTCTCTTCGCGACTTAGCACTTTGCGGCAAAAATTAGCGACTCGGGTAAAAATAGTGCACCTCGGTAGTGTCAAACTTCAATCAGGACAAAAAAATAGCGGCTAATCATAGCTCAGCATGACGCGTTTGAGAACGCTGAATTTACAATAGACGATGCAGGCACTGTCGCAAGCGTCCAGTTCTTCACCGCATTTTGCAGCAATTCTTCCACTTTCATCTCCTGCCATTCTAACGTGACGTTCTGACCCAGGAAGCGTAACGCATCAATGAGTACCGGGCGCGGATCGCCTTGCGGTAGCGCAGGTGCATGATTCTGCTTGGAGAGTTTAGCGCCTTGTTCGTTGAGCGCCAGCGGAAGATGAATATAGTCAGGTGCTTGCCAGCCGAATTGCTGGTACAACGAAATTTGTCGAACGGTGGGTTCGATTAAGTCCGCGCCGCGCACGATTTCAGTAATGCCCTGAAAATGATCGTCAACCACCACCGCGAGGTTATAGGCAAACAGGCCGTCGCGGCGATGAATAATAAAATCTTCTTGCGCCAGATGACGGTCCGCCTGGATATCCCCGCGCAGCACATCATAAAACTGGGTAACGGGATGCTGCTGTTTAATACGCACGGCAGCATGTTCTGGTCCATGGGCCAGGGTGCGGCAATGGCCGTCGTAAATCCCGCCAAGGCTTTGGATTCTGGCGCGCGAGCATGTGCAGTTGTAGCTCAGACCTTGTTCAAAGAGCCAGGCCAGCGCTTCCCGGTAAGCATCGTGGCGCTGAGATTGCCATAGTATGTCGCCGTCCCAGTGCAGACCGTAATGTTCCAGCTGACGCAGGATGGTTTCTGCGGCACCGGGAACTTCACGAGGAGGGTCAATGTCCTCAATGCGCACTCGCCAGATGCCGCCCTGCGCACGCGCCCGTAGGTAGCTACCCAACGCAGCGATCAACGAACCAAAGTGTAGCTCGCCGGAAGGGGAAGGGGCGAAGCGGCCAATATAGTGTGACTCTGTCATGGATTAAGAAACATAAAAAAATAAGGCGGGAGTGACTCCCGCCTGGATTGAAGGTGGTAAAAATGGCCGGGATTAACCCGCCATTTGTTTTTCGCGAATCTCAGCCAGCGTTTTGCAGTCGATGCACAGATCGGCTGTCGGACGCGCTTCCAGACGACGAATACCAATTTCTACACCGCAGGATTCGCAGTAGCCGAAATCTTCGTCTTCTACTTTCTTCAGCGTTTTCTCGATCTTTTTGATCAATTTGCGTTCACGATCGCGGTTACGCAGTTCAAGACTGAACTCTTCTTCCTGTGCGGCACGGTCCACCGGATCAGGGAAGTTCGCTGCTTCGTCCTGCATATGAGTTACAGTGCGATCGACTTCATCCCTAAGTTGATTACGCCATGCTTCCAGAATACGTCTGAAGTGCGACAGCTGGGCTTCGTTCATATACTCTTCGCCCGGCTTCTCCTGGTACGGCTCCACCCCAGCGATGGCGAGAATACTCAGGGACGATGTTTTACGGTTTTGCCCTTCTTGCATGTTGCTTCTCCTTAACACGCACTATCGATCCCCATGTTCGGGGGAAAAATCAGGTCGCTATAAATAGCAGATGCTTTTCCGGATAGCAATTATCTATACCTAACACTTGACAACCCTGTGAGGAAAAGCGTATTTGCGCACGCGGCCAGAATACTAATTAACCAGTTGTTTTTACCACTACAATGTAATGGGCAACGGTTCATTAAGAGTCATGCCTTCGGCAGAAAGTTCCGCTTTATAAACCAGAATTTCTACCCCCTTTTGTTGTGCTTCAATCAGGAGTCGCGCATATTTTGCATCGATATGCCGCGCGGGTGAAAACCGTGTAATGGCTGTGTGCAGCACCGCAAATAACACCACCGCGCGATGGCCAGCAGCCGCTACGCTCATCAGTTCCCGAAGATGTTTCTGACCGCGTTCAGTAACGGCATCGGGAAAATAACCATACTCTTCTTCCGCCAACGTAACCGATTTTACTTCAATATAGCAGTCGGGTCGGGAATCTGCCTGTAACATAAAATCAATACGGCTACGTTCGACGCCGTATTTTACTTCGCTTTTCAAGACACTGTAGCCTGACAATTCCGGCAGGTGGTTATTTTCTATTGCCTCTTTCGTTAATCTGTTTGCCCACAGTGTATTAACGCAAATGAATGCCCCGGACTGAGTTTCAGTTAATTCCCAGGTATGAGGATATTTTCGTTTCGTATTTTCTGACGCCGAATACCAAACGGTATCGCCTGCTGTCGCACAGCCGGTCATTGCCCCTGTATTAGGGCAATGCAGCGTTAATTCGGTGCCGTCTGGCGTGATCACATCGGCTAAAAAACGCTTATAGCGCTGAATCAGCGTCGCGCGCTGTAAAGGGGGAGAGAATTTCATCTGAGTTCCTTGGTTATTCGGCAAGCGTCCAGCGTTGCAGAGCGGTGTATCGCGTACGTCCCCGCTCGAATGAAGAGGCATAAAGGGAAAATTCTGTCACCGGAAACGACCAGCAGAAACCTGGCGGTGGAATCGCTACGGCATGGCTGGCGTCGCGCAGCAGGGTGATATGCGGATGAAAAGGTTGAGGACTCTGATAACAGCCGCTACGCGCAGCCTGCGCCCGCAGCATGTTGGCCAGTTGCAGAAGTCCCCGCGGCGGCTGGCGCATCCCCAGCCAGACGACGCGCGAACGTAGCCACTGGCCCGCGTCATCCAGTTTGAGCGTAAACCCCGGTTGACGAATGCGTCCGGCAAGTTGTGACAGCGCCTGTTGTTTTTCCGGGCTGACGTCGCCCAGGAAGGCCAGCGTCAGATGCAGATTTGCGCTGGCCACCGGACGACCATCCTCAGGGGCAAAATGGGCGGCGCGCCAGGTGATAATTTGCTCACGAACAGGGCCGGGCAATTCAATCGCAAAGAACAGCCGTTTTGGCTCAGTCATGATGGGTACTCGGTTATGAATTAACGCGATGCTACAATGCAGCGCGAAGAAAGTTAACCCTCTGGAGTCATTTGTGACGTCGTTGCCTGTAGCCGCCGTACTGCCTGAACTGCTCACTGCCCTTGATAGCGCCCCCCAGGTCTTACTGAGCGCGCCGACCGGCGCCGGGAAATCAACCTGGCTACCGCTGCAGTTCCTGACGCATAAAGGCATCCAGGGGCGGATTATCCTGCTGGAACCACGCCGTCTGGCGGCGCGCAATGTGGCGCAGCGACTGGCGGAACTCCTGAACGAAAAAACCGGTGAAACGGTAGGCTACCGGATGCGGGCACAAAGCTGCGTGGGGCCACAGACGCGGCTTGAAGTGGTCACCGAAGGCGTGTTGACACGAATGATCCAACGCGACCCGGAGCTTAACGGCATCGGGATGGTGATCCTCGATGAATTTCACGAGCGCAGTGTGCAGGCTGACCTGGCGCTGGCGTTGCTGTTGGACGTACAGCAGGGGCTGCGCGACGATTTAAAACTGCTGATCATGTCCGCGACGCTGGATAACGACCGCTTACAACAACTGCTGCCGGATGCGCCGGTGGTGGTCTCCGAAGGGCGCGCCTTTCCTGTCGAACGTCGATACCAGCCACTGGCGGCTCAACTGCGTTTTGATGAGGCTGTGGCCATTGCCACGGCGGATTTATTGCGCAGCGAGTCGGGGTCGTTGCTGCTGTTTTTACCCGGCGTAGGGGAGATCCAACGCGTGCAGGAACACCTGACTTCGCGCGTGGGGAGCGATGTTCTGCTGTGCCCGCTCTACGGAGCATTGTCGTTGGATGACCAGCGGAAAGCCATTTTGCCAGCGCCAGCCGGTATGCGCAAAGTGGTACTGGCAACCAATATTGCCGAAACCAGTTTAACGATCGAAGGGATCCGCCTGGTGGTGGACAGCGCGCAGGAGCGGGTGGCGCGTTTTGACCCACGAACGGGGCTGACGCGCCTGATAACCCAGCGCGTCAGCCAGGCCTCCATGACGCAGCGGGCGGGACGAGCGGGGCGACTGGAACCGGGAATCTGTCTTCATCTTCTGCCTAAAGATCAAGCAGAGAGAGCGGCGGTGCAAAGCGAGCCGGAGATTTTGCAAAGCGATCTGTCGGGCGTACTGATGGAGCTGTTGCAGTGGGGATGTCACGATCCCGCCCAGCTCACCTGGTTAGATCTTCCGCCCGCGAACCATCTGCTGGCGGCTAAGCGGCTGTTACAGATGCTGAACGCGCTCGAGGGCGATCGCCTGAGCGCAACCGGTCAAAAAATGGCGGCACTTGGCAACGATCCCCGACTGGCGGCGATGCTGGTGAGCGCCAGCAACAGCAGTGAAGCCGCAACGGCGGCGAAGCTCGCGGCGATACTTGAAGAGCCGCCGCGGGGAGGGAGCAGCGATTTAAGCGTCGCGTTTTCACGTCATCATCCTGGCTGGCAACAGCGAAGTCAGCAACTTCTGAAACGCCTCAACGTGCGCGCCTCGGAACCGGACAGTCGTCTGATTGCTCCGTTGCTTGCCCACGCATTTGCCGATCGCATTGCGCGTCGGCGCGGGCTGGACGGACGCTACCAACTGGCGAACGGGATGGGGGCAAAACTGGATGCCGATGACGCGCTGGGTCGCCATGAGTGGCTGATTGCGCCGCTGCTGTTACAAGGGAGTGCCTCACCGGATGCGCGTATTTTGCTGGCGCTGCCGCTGGAGATCGACGCGCTTATTCAGACGTGTCCTGCACTCTTGCAGCAATCCGACACGGTTGAGTGGGATGACGCGCAAGGCACGCTGAAAGCGCTACGACGGTTGCGTATCGGGCAGCTGACGGTAAAAGTTCAGCCGCTTGCCAAACCTTCTGAAGACGAACTGCATCAGGCGATGCTGAATGGCATTCGCGATAAAGGCTTAAGTGTGCTCAACTGGACGCCGGAAGCAGAGCAGCTACGGCTGCGTTTGCACTGCGCGGCAAAATGGCTGCCGGAGTACGCGTGGCCTGCCGTGGATGAGGCCTCTTTGCTGGCTAGCCTGGAATCCTGGTTACTGCCGCAGATGACCGGTGTGCATTCTCTGCGTGGGCTGAAGGCCGTGAATGTGGGTCTGGCGTTACGCAGTTTGCTGGACTGGTCTATGCTGCAACGTCTGGATAGTGAACTGCCTGCGCATTACACTGTGCCGACGGGAAGCCGGATAGCCATTCGCTATCATGACGATAACCCGCCTGCGCTGGCCGTCAGAATGCAGGAGATGTTTGGGGAAGCGCAAACACCTACTATTGCTCAGGGGCGCATTCCGCTGGTGCTGGAGTTATTATCACCGGCGCAGCGACCGCTGCAAATCACGCGGGATTTAAGCGCGTTCTGGCAGGGCGCCTACCGTGAGGTGCAAAAGGAGATGAAAGGACGCTATCCCAAACATGTGTGGCCGGACGATCCGGCGAATACCGCGCCGACGCGGCGCACCAAAAAGTATTCGTAGTATTTGTAGACCGGATGCCATCCGGCGTACGAGCAGCAAAAATTGAGAGATTTCTTCTTCTGTCCTCTGGCGGAAGAACAGAGAATCAGGCCTTTGCGCCTGAACGTTGCGGAGAAAAAGCATGGCGGGGAATGACCGCGAGCCAATCGGGCGTAAAGGGAAACCGACGCGTCCGGTGAAACAAAAGGTGAGCCGTCGTCGACTCAGAGATGAAGAGTATGACGACGATTATGATGATGACTATGAGGATGAAGAACCGATGCCGCGTAAGGGTAAAGGCAAAGGCGGTAAGCCTCGTGGTAAGCGCGGCTGGGTCTGGCTGCTGCTAAAACTGTCGATTGTTTTTGTGGTGCTGATTGCCATTTACGGCGTCTATCTGGATCAAAAAATCCGTAGCCGTATTGATGGCAAAGTCTGGCAATTGCCTGCGGCGGTCTATGGCCGCATGGTAAACCTTGAGCCAGAAATGCCGGTCAGCAAAAACGAAATGGTGAAGCTGCTGGAAGCGACCCAGTATCGTCAGGTGTCGAAAATGACACGCCCTGGCGAGTTCACCGTACAGGCGAACAGCATTGAGATGATTCGTCGTCCGTTTGACTTCCCGGACAGCAAAGAAGGGCAGGTACGGGCGCGTTTGACGTTTGATGGCGATCATCTCGACACCATCGAGAACATGGACAACAACCGCCAGTTCGGTTTCTTCCGTCTCGATCCTCGCCTGATCACGATGCTCTCTTCACCGAACGGTGAACAGCGTCTGTTTGTACCGCGTAACGGCTTCCCGGATCTGCTGGTGGATACGCTGTTGGCGACCGAAGACCGCCACTTCTATGAGCATGATGGGGTCAGCCTGTACTCCATCGGACGCGCGGTGTTGGCGAACCTGACGGCCGGACGTACGGTGCAAGGGGCGAGTACGCTGACTCAACAGTTGGTGAAAAACCTCTTCCTCTCCAGCGAACGTTCCTACTGGCGTAAAGCCAACGAAGCCTATATGGCGCTGCTGATGGATGCGCGTTACAGCAAGGACCGCATTCTCGAACTGTACATGAACGAAGTGTACCTCGGTCAGAGCGGCGACAATGAAATTCGCGGCTTCCCGCTGGCGAGTTTGTACTATTTTGGTCGTCCGGTTGAGGAACTGAGTCTTGATCAGCAGGCCTTGCTGGTGGGGATGGTGAAAGGGGCGTCCATCTATAACCCGTGGCGTAACCCGAAACTGGCGCTGGAGCGTCGTAACCTGGTGTTACGCCTGCTGCAACAGCAGCAGGTCATTGACCAGGAACTTTACGAAATGCTGAGCGCGCGTCCATTGGGCGTGCAGCCGCGCGGTGGGGTGATCTCTCCGCAACCGGCGTTCATGCAGATGGTGCGTCAGGAGCTACAGGCGAAGCTGGGCGACAAGGTTAAAGACCTCTCCGGAGTGAAGATCTTCACGACGTTTGACTCTGTGGCGCAGGATGCCGCTGAGAAAGCCGCCGTTGAGGGGATTCCGGTACTGAAGAAACAGCGCAAACTGAGCGATCTGGAAACGGCTATCGTGGTGGTTGACCGCTTCAGTGGCGAAGTGCGTGCGATGGTCGGTGGGGCTGAACCGCAGTTTGCTGGTTATAACCGTGCAATGCAGGCGCGCCGTTCCATTGGCTCGCTGGCGAAACCGGCGACCTACCTGACCGCGCTCAGTCAGCCGAAACTGTATCGTCTCAATACCTGGATTGCCGATGCGCCGATTGCGCTGCGTCAGCCAAACGGCCAGGTCTGGTCGCCGCAGAACGATGACCGTCGCTACAGCGAGAGCGGTAAAGTGATGCTGGTGGATGCCCTGACGCGTTCAATGAACGTGCCGACGGTAAATCTGGGGATGGCGCTGGGACTGCCTGCTGTCACCGATACCTGGCTGAAGCTGGGCGCGCCGAAGGATCAGCTTAATCCGGTGCCAGCGATGCTGCTCGGGGCGTTGAACCTGACGCCAATCGAAGTCGCGCAAGCGTTCCAGACGATCGCCAGCGGCGGTAACCGTGCGCCGTTGTCGGCGTTACGTTCGGTGATTGCTGAAGATGGAGCGGTGCTCTATCAGAGCTTCCCGCAGGCGGAACGCGCGGTTCCGGCACAGGCGGCCTATATGACACTGTGGACCATGCAGCAGGTTATACAGCGTGGTACCGGACGTCAGCTGGGCGCGAAATATCCGGGACTGCATCTGGCAGGTAAAACCGGGACCACCAACAATAACGTGGACACCTGGTTTGCCGGTATTGACGGTAGCCAGGTCACGATTACCTGGGTGGGCCGTGATAATAACCAGCCAACCAAACTGTACGGCGCCAGCGGTGCGATGTCGATTTATCAGCGTTACCTGGCCAACCAGACGCCAACTCCGCTGGTGCTAACACCACCGGAAGACATTGTGGACATGGGCGTGGATTACGACGGCAACTTTGTGTGTGGCGGCGGAATGCGTACGCTCCCGGTCTGGACCACCGATCCTGATGCGCTGTGCCAGCAGGGTGAGATGATGCAACAACCGCAATCGGGCAATCCGTTTGATCAGTCCTCTCAACCGCAGCAGCAACAACAGCAACCGCCACAGCAGGAGAAGCAAGACGGTGACGGCGTCGCAGGCTGGATAAAGGATATGTTTGGCAGTAACTGATGCCCTCAAAACCCGCTTCGGCGGGTTTTTCTTTGCCGTCAGGCAAGGCGATTTCGCCTGATTGATTAACCCCTTCTTTTCATCTGGTTATTTCTTAACCCCTCAGTTTTCTCAGGGTCGCGTATCGCTTGCGATCTCGCCAGTATTTCGAATATTATGCTGCGGCATAATAATAATTCTCGTTTACGTTATCATTCACTTTTCATCAGAGATATACCAATGGCGCGTTTCAAAACTGCTCAGCCAACCTACTCGCTGCGTAAAATCGCAGTCGTAGTAGCCACAGCGGTTAGCGGCATGTCTGTCTATGCACAGGCAGCGGTTCAACCGAAAGAAGAAACCATTACTGTTACTGCCGCACCTGCCCCGCAAGAAAGCGCATGGGGACCCGCAGCCACCATCGCAGCACGACAGTCCGCTACGGCGACCAAAACGGATACCCCGATTGAAAAGACGCCTCAGTCTATTTCCGTGGTGACTGCCGAAGAGATGGCGCTGCACCAGCCTAAATCCGTGAAAGAGGCGCTCAGCTACACCCCTGGCGTTGCCGTGGGCACCCGTGGCGCGTCCAACACCTATGATTACCTGATTATCCGCGGTTTCGCCGCCGATGGCCAAAGCCAGAATAACTATCTGAATGGCCTGAAGATGCAGGGTAACTTCTACAACGATGCGGTGATCGACCCCTATATGCTGGAGCGCGCGGAAGTGATGCGCGGTCCGGTTTCCGTTCTTTACGGAAAGAGCAACCCGGGCGGCTTACTGAACATGGTCAGCAAGCGTCCAACCACGGAGCCCCTGAAAGAAGTTCAGTTCAAAATGGGCACCGACAACCTGTTCCAGACCGGGTTTGACTTCAGCGATGCGCTGGATGACGATGGCGTTTACTCCTATCGTTTAACCGGCCTGGCGCGTTCCGCCGATGCGCAGCAGCAGGGCGCGGAAGAGCAGCGCTATACCATCGCGCCGTCTTTCTCCTGGCGTCCGGATGACAAAACCAACTTCACCTTCCTCTCTTACTTCCAGAACGAGCCGGAGACCGGTTACTACGGTTGGTTGCCAAAAGAGGGGACCGTGTCTGAATTGCCGAACGGTAAGCGTCTGCCTACCGATTTCAACGAAGGTGCTGACAACAATACCTACTCTCGTAACGAGAAAATGGTGGGCTACAGCTTCGATCACGAATTTAACGACACCTTTACCGTGCGTCAGAACCTGCGCTTTGCGGAAAATAAAACCTCGCAAAACAGTGTCTACGGCTATGGCGTCTGCTCCGACCCTGCGAACGCGGGCAGCAAACAATGTGCGGCGCTGGCACCGGAAGACAAAGGACACTACCTCGCGCGTAAGTACGTTGTTGATGATGAGAAATTACAGAACTTCGCTGTGGATACCCAGTTGCAGAGTAACTTTGCGACCGGCGACGTCGACCATGTCCTGCTGACTGGCGTTGACTTTATGCGTATGCGTAATGACATCAACTCCTGGTTTGGTTATGACGACTCGGTTCCGCTGCTGGATCTGAACAATCCAGTGAACGGCGATTTCGATTTTAATTCGAAGGATCCGGCTACCTCTGGTCCTTATCAGGTGCTGAACAAGCAGAAACAGACGGGTTTGTATATTCAGGATCAGGCTCAGTGGGATAAAGTTCTGGTAACATTGGGCGGTCGTTATGACTGGGCCGATCAGGAGTCGTTCAACCGCGTTTCCGGCACGACCTCAGAGCGTGATGACAACCAGTTCACCTGGCGTGGCGGTGTAAACTACCTGTTCGATAATGGTGTGACACCTTACTTCAGCTATAGCGAATCGTTTGAACCGTCTTCACAGACTGATGCGCAAGGTAATCTGTTTGCCCCTTCAAAAGGCAAACAGTACGAAGTCGGCGTGAAGTATGTACCGAAAGATCGCCCGATCGTGATTACCGGTGCCCTGTATCAACTGACGAAAACCAACAACCTGATGGCGGATCCGTCGGGTTCATTCTTCTCGGTTGACGGTGGCGAGATTCGTGCGCGTGGCGTTGAGATCGAAGCGAAAGCGGCGCTGTCAGCGAGTGTTAACATCGTCGGTTCATACACTTATACCGATGTTGAATACACGACGGACACCAAATACAAAGGCAACACGCCTGCACAGGTGCCGGAACATATGGCGTCACTGTGGGGGGATTACACCTTTTATGATGGCGCATTGTCTGGTCTGACGCTGGGTACCGGGGGACGTTTTAGCAGCTCAAGCTATGGTGACCCGGCAAACTCCTTTAAAGTGGGGAGTTATGCAGTTATGGATGCGTTAGTACGCTACGACCTGGCTCGCGTGGGTATGGCGGGTTCCAACGTGGCGCTCCACGTCAACAACCTGCTTGATCGTGAATACGTCGCCAGCTGCTTCAACACGTATGGTTGCTTCTGGGGCGCGGAACGTCAGGTTGTTGCAACCGCAACCTTCCGTTTCTAATTTCTCTTAGGGCACGGTTTTCCGTGCCCGCTATACAAGTTGGCCGCTATGCAGGAAAACACAACCCATTCCGACACGACGTTTGCGTTGCGCAAAGTCTCCTTTCGCGTGCCTGGACGCACGCTGCTGCATCCTCTCTCTCTGACCTTTCCTGTCGGCAAAGTGACCGGACTTATCGGGCATAACGGCTCAGGTAAATCCACCATGCTGAAAATGCTGGGGCGACATCAGCCGCCTTCGGAAGGCGAGATTTTGTTGGACGGTCAGCCGCTGGAAAACTGGAGCAGCAAAGCGTTTGCGCGCAAAGTCGCTTACCTGCCGCAGCAGTTGCCGCAGGCTGAAGGGATGACGGTGCGTGAACTTGTCGCGATTGGGCGTTATCCGTGGCATGGCGCATTGGGGCGTTTTGGCGTGGCCGACAGAGAGAAAGTGGAAGAAGCGATTGCGCTGGTCGGCTTAAAACCGTTAGCGCATCGGCTGGTGGATAGTCTTTCCGGTGGCGAACGTCAGCGGGCATGGATAGCGATGCTGGTGGCGCAGGATAGCCGCTGCCTGTTGCTTGATGAACCCACCTCGGCGCTGGATATTGCGCATCAGGTTGATGTGCTGGCGTTGGTACACCGTTTAAGCCAGCAGCGCGGCCTGACCGTGATTGCTGTGCTTCATGATATCAACATGGCTGCGCGCTACTGCGACTATCTGGTCGCGCTGCGTGGCGGTGAAATGATTGCGCAGGGAACGCCCGCCGAACTGATGCGTGGTGAAACGCTGGAACAGATTTACGGCATCCCGATGGGGATTTTACCGCACCCTGCGGGCGCCGCACCTGTGAGTTTTGTTTATTAATGAGTGGTTTATATCCTCTTTCTCGCCGTCGCTTATTAACCGCGATGGCGCTTTCTCCGTTGCTCTGGAAAATGGGGCAGGCGCGCGCCGCCTCAGTCGACTTGCAGCGTATCGTGGCGCTGGAATGGCTGCCAGTAGAGCTTCTGCTGGCGCTGGGTATTACGCCTTACGGCGTGGCGGATATTCCTAACTACCGTTTGTGGGTTAACGAACCGCCGTTGCCGGATTCCGTTATTGACGTGGGTCTGCGTACGGAGCCTAATCTGGAACTGCTGACCGAAATGAACCCCTCATTTATGGTCTGGTCGGCAGGATACGGCCCTTCACCTGAGAAGCTGGCACGTATTGCGCCAGGGCGTGGGTTTAACTTCAGTGACGGCAAAAATCCCTTAGCAGTGGCGCGCCAGTCGCTCACGGAGATGGCGCAACTTCTCAATGTAGAACCCGTAGCCCAACGCCATCTGGCGGAGTTCGACAGCTTTATTGAAAGCCAGAAAACTCGCTTTACGCAGCGCGGGGAGAGACCGTTGCTGATCACGAGCCTGTTGGATTCGCGTCATATGCTGATCTTCGGGCCGAATTGCCTCTTTCAACCGGTGCTGGACGAGTATGGCATTCGTAATGCCTGGCAGGGTGAAACCAATTTTTGGGGAAGCACCGTGGTGGGGATTGATCGTCTGGCAGCCTATAAAGAGGCTGATGTTATCTGCTTTGATCACGGTAATCACCGTGAGATGGACGCATTGATCGCCACACCGCTGTGGCAGGCTATGCCGTTTGTGCGTGCCGGGCGTTTTCAGCAGGTGCCCGCCGTCTGGTTCTATGGTGCAACGCTTTCCACTATGAGCTTTGTTCGTATTCTGGATAATGCGCTGGGAGGCAAGTCGTGAGTAAACGTATTGCGCTGTTTCCAGCATCATTTCTGGCGGTGCTGCTGATTGTCGCCGCCGGACTAACCTGGACTAATTTCTCGATCGCACTGCCGCGTAGCCAGTGGCTGCAGGCGGTGTGGTCACCCGATATTGATGTGGTTGAGCAGATGTTGTTCCACTACAGCTTGCTGCCGCGTTTGGCGATCTCTTTGCTGGTGGGCGCCGGGCTGGGTCTGGTGGGCGTACTCTTTCAGCAGGTACTGCGTAACCCGCTGGCGGAGCCGACGACGTTGGGTGTGGCAACCGGTGCGCAACTGGGGATCACCGTCACCACCCTGTGGGCGCTCCCCGGCGCATTGACAACGCAATTCGCCGCGCTGGCGGGCGCCTGTGTCGTCGGTGCCGTGGTGTTTGGCGTCGCATGGGGTAAACGTCTGTCTCCGGTGACATTAATTCTCGCCGGGCTGGTCGTCAGCTTGTACTGCGGCGCAATCAATCAACTGATGGTCCTTTTCCATCATGATCAACTGCAAAGTATGTTTCTCTGGAGTTCCGGGACGCTGACGCAAACGGACTGGGGCGGCGTGCAGCGTCTGTGGCCGCAGTTGTTGGGCGGGGTGATGCTCACTTTGCTGCTGTTACGCCCCATGACCCTGATGGGGTTAGACGACGGCGTGGCGCGCAATCTGGGACTGGCCTTGTCGCTGGCGCGACTGGCAGTACTGTCACTGGCGATTGTGATCAGTGCGCTACTGGTGAACGCGGTGGGGATTATCGGCTTTATCGGTCTGTTTGCGCCGCTGCTCGCGAAAATGCTCGGTGCGCGGCGTCTGCTGGCGCGTCTGATGCTGGCGCCGCTGATTGGGGCGCTGATCCTCTGGCTTTCCGATCAAATTATTCTCTGGCTGACGCGGGTGTGGATGGAAGTCTCCACCGGGTCGGCAACCGCGTTGATTGGCGCGCCGCTGCTTCTGTGGCTACTTCCGCGCCTGCGCAGTATGAGCATGCCGGCGATGAATGCGAATGACAGGATTGCAGCCGAACGACAGCATGTGCTGGGTTTTGCGCTGGCAGGCGGCGTGGTGCTGCTGGCGGTGGTGATTGTGGCGCTCTCGCTAGGACGTGATGTGCACGGCTGGACGTGGGCCAGTGGCGCAATGCTGGATGAGTTAATGCCCTGGCGTTGGCCACGTATTCTGGCCGCTATGATTGCCGGTGTGATGCTGGCGGTCGCGGGGTGCATTATTCAACGCCTGACCGGAAACCCGATGGCGAGCCCGGAAGTGTTGGGGATCAGCTCCGGTGCGGCGTTTGGCGTGGTATTAATGCTGTTTCTGGTGCCGGGAAATGCGTTCGGCTGGCTACTGCCTGCCGGAAGTGTTGGTGCGGCAGTGACGTTGCTGATCATTATGATCGCCGCGGGGCGCGGAGGGTTCTCTCCACACCGTATGTTACTGGCGGGGATGGCGCTCAGTACGGCATTCACCATGCTATTGATGATGCTGCAGGCAAGCGGCGATCCGCGAATGGCGGAAGTGTTAACCTGGATCTCAGGTTCGACCTATAACGCCTCGGGTGAGCAAGTGCTGCATACCGGGATCGTGATGGTGATTTTGTTGGCGATAACACCGCTGTGTCGCCGTTGGCTGACCATTTTACCGTTAGGCGGCGATACCGCACGGGCTGTGGGGATGGCGTTGACGCCTTCGCGCATTGGCCTGTTGATGTTGGCCGCGTGTCTGACGGCGACGGCGACGATGACTATCGGCCCGCTGAGCTTTGTCGGACTGATGGCGCCACACATTGCGCGGATGTTAGGTTTTCGCCGGACGATGCCGCATATGATGATGTCGGCGCTGGCGGGGGGCGTGCTGTTAGTCTTCGCTGACTGGTGCGGCAGGATGGTACTGTTCCCGTATCAGATCCCGGCGGGATTACTGTCGACGTTTATTGGTGCGCCGTACTTTATCTATCTGTTGAGAAAGCAGAGCCGATAAGAGTAATGCCTCGCCCGGAAGGGCGAGGCGAAAAGATTACAGCTTCGCGAACACCCGACGTGCTGCGTCGATGGTGTTATTGATATCGTCCACGCTGTGCGCCACGGACATAAAGCCCGCTTCAAACGCTGACGGCGCCAGATAAACGCCTTCATCCAGCATCAGATGGAAGAAACGCTTAAAGCGTTCCACATCACATGCCATCACATCCTGGTAGCAGGTCACGGATTCGGCATCGGTGAAGAATATCCCGAACATACCGCCAACATGGTTCATCACCAGCGGAATTCCCGCCTCCTGTGCTGCCTCCAGCAAACCTTCTGACAGTTGCGTGGTCAGCTCATTCAGCGTTTCATGGATCCCCGGTTGGGCGACTTCGGTCAGACAGGCAAAACCGGCTGCCATCGCGATAGGGTTACCGGAAAGCGTTCCCGCCTGGTAAACCGGACCGGTCGGGGCCAGCGCATCCATCACGTCGCGGCGACCGCCGAAAGCGCCGACAGGCATACCGCCGCCGATGATTTTGCCCAGGCACGTCAGGTCTGGCGTCACGCCGTAGTAATCCTGTGCGCCAGCCAGCGCGACGCGGAAACCGGTCATCACTTCGTCGATAATCAGCAGTGCACCAAATTCGTCGCACAACGCGCGCAGGCCAGGCAGGAATTCCGGCAGCGGCGGGATGCAGTTCATGTTACCTGCGACGGGCTCAACGATGATGCAGGCAATCTCCTGCGGATACTGTTCGAATGCCGCGCGAACCGAGTCCAGATCGTTGTAAGTACAGGTCAGGGTATGTTTAGCGAAATCTGCCGGTACGCCCGGTGAGTTCGGCTGACCCAGCGTCAGTGCGCCGGAACCGGCTTTGACCAGCAGGCAGTCGGCGTGACCGTGGTAGCAGCCTTCAAATTTGATGATCTTGTCGCGACCCGTAAAGCCGCGTGCCAGGCGGATGGCGCTCATGGTGGCTTCGGTACCTGAGTTCACCATACGCACCATGTCCATGGTTGGCACCAGATTGGTGACCAGCTCCGCCATTTTCACTTCCATCTCGGTAGGGGCACCGAAACTCAGACCCCGTTGGGCAGCTTCAATCACCGCGTTACGGATAGCCGGATGGTTGTGACCCAGCACCATCGGTCCCCAGGAACCGACGTAATCGATGTAGGCTTTGCCATCGACATCATACAGATACGCGCCGTCTGCTTTTTCGATAAACAGCGGAGTTCCCCCCACGCCAGTAAAGGCGCGAACAGGGGAGTTAACGCCGCCGGGGATAAGCTCGCGTGCTGCGCTGTAGAGGTTTTCAGACTTACTCATGGATGGGTTCCTGGTTCGTAGAAAAAGTGAATGCCCGCTATTCTAAGTAAAGTTATCCGCATTTGAAACAACACGATTTACAGGGGATTTTCATCATTGGGACGAGTAGAATGCCGTCTCTGTATTTGTATTACCAATTAATGATCATCCGATGAAAACAGACACTCCCTCTTTTGAAGCACAGCACGTTTTGCGCTTACGGCGCAGGGATCTGATCCGCCGACTCGTTGAGCGCGATAAAACGCCGCTGGCGATTTTGTTGATGGCGGCCGTTGTCGGTACTGTCACTGGGTTGGTTGGCGTGGCATTCGAAAAAGCGGTGACCTGGGTCCAGAACCAGCGTCTCGGCTCATTGGCCCATGTCGCAGACCATGCGCTGTTGGTCTGGCCGCTGGCCTTTATTCTCTCTGCCGGGCTTGCGATGGTCGGTTATTTTCTGGTGCGTAAATTTGCGCCGGAGGCCGGTGGTTCGGGTATCCCAGAAATTGAAGGCGCTCTGGAAGAGCTGCGTCCCGTGCGCTGGTGGCGCGTCCTGCCGGTTAAGTTTGTTGGAGGTATGGGGACGCTCGGCGCGGGGATGGTGCTCGGACGCGAAGGACCCACGGTGCAGATCGGCGGTAATATTGGTCGCATGGTGCTGGATGTGTTTCGCATGCGCAGCGCCGAAGCGCGCCACACGTTACTGGCAACCGGTGCGGCTGCGGGGCTGTCTGCCGCTTTTAACGCGCCGTTGGCGGGCATTTTATTCATTATTGAAGAGATGCGTCCGCAGTTTCGTTACAACCTTATTTCGATCAAGGCGGTGTTCACTGGGGTTATCATGTCCAGCATCGTGTTTCGGATCTTCAACGGTGAAGCGCCGATCATTGAGGTGGGGAAACTGTCGAATGCGCCGGTTAACACCCTGTGGCTCTATTTGATCCTCGGGATGGTTTTTGGCTGCGTGGGGCCGGTCTTCAATACCCTGGTGTTGCGTACCCAGGATATGTTCCAACGCTTTCATGGCGGCGATATCAAAAAATGGGTATTGATGGGCGGCGCTATCGGCGGGCTGTGCGGTATTCTCGGGCTGATTAAACCGGAGGCGGCCGGCGGAGGATTTAACCTGATCCCCATTGCCGCAGCCGGTAATTTCAGCGTTGGACTCCTGCTGTTTATTTTTATCGCCCGAGTCATTACCACGCTGCTCTGTTTTTCATCCGGCGCGCCTGGCGGTATTTTTGCGCCAATGCTGGCGTTGGGGACGTTGCTGGGCACCGCGTTTGGCATGGCGGCGGCGGTATTTTTCCCGCAATATCATCTTGAGGCGGGGACGTTTGCGATTGCCGGAATGGGGGCATTGCTGGCGGCATCTGTGCGGGCGCCGTTGACGGGGATTGTGCTGGTGCTGGAAATGACCGATAACTATCAGCTCATTTTGCCAATGATTATTACCTGTCTTGGCGCAACACTGTTAGCGCAATTTATGGGCGGAAAGCCGCTATACTCTACAATCCTTGCCCGCACACTGGCAAAGCAGGACGCAGAGCAGGCGGCAAAAAGCCAGGGCGTTACCGCTGGCGAGAATACTTGAACGAAATACCAGGGTATTAGATAATGACAAGAGTATTGGGTTAGAATTTGCCCAATTGCCAATGTCGTTTGGAGCAAAAAATGAGTGATGACGTAGCGCTGCCACTGCAATTTACTGAAGCAGCAGCCAATAAAGTAAAAAGCCTGATCGCTGATGAAGATAACCCGAATCTGAAATTACGTGTGTATATCACCGGTGGTGGTTGCAGCGGTTTCCAGTACGGTTTCACCTTTGATGATCAGGTGAACGATGGCGATATGACCATTGAGAAACAGGGCGTCGGTCTGGTTGTCGATCCGATGAGCCTGCAGTATCTGGTGGGCGGATCCGTTGACTACACCGAAGGTCTGGAAGGTTCTCGTTTCGTCGTGACCAACCCGAACGCAAAAAGCACCTGCGGGTGTGGCTCGTCCTTCAGTATCTGATTGTACTGAACATGAAAAAGCCGTGTCATAGACACGGCTTTTTGCTATCTGGTGCGATCATCCAGTGCAAAGGTCGGCAACTTCAGATGCCAGCGAATGGCGGCAAGTCGAATGAGCAACGTCACGACCATCCCCATCATACTGGACGTCTCCAGTGGAATATCAAACGTATAATACGCAGTAGCATGCACAATTCCGCCGATGATACAGGCCGTTGCATAAATTTCAGTGCGTAAAATCATGGGGACTTCGCGGGCTAGCACATCACGAATAATCCCGCCGCCGACGCCGGTAATCACGCCCATACAGATGGCGACCAGTGGACCGCTTCCGGCAATAAAGGCTTTGTTCACGCCGATACCAACAAACACCGCTAAGCCAACGGCATCCAATACCGGGAGCATCCATTTAGGCAGTCGTCTGGGCTGACGCACCAGCACAATGGTGAGCATGCTGGTGATCATCGCTACCACCAGGTCGGTCGGATCTTTTACCCAAAATACCGGCCCGTTATCCAGCGCCATATCGCGAATGGTTCCCCCGCCAACGGCCGTGACAACGCCAAGAACCAGAACGCCAAAAGGGTCCATGCGCAGTTTTCCGGCCAGTAATACGCCAGAGATAGCAAATACCGCTGTGCCTACAATATCGAGCCAATAGACGAGCATTGTCGAATCCCCACTGAGAGCCTGGCGGGGCCTGGCTCTATTTCACTTGTGAAAGCGCATTACAGAGTTGTTTTGCGGCGAGGATAATACGCGGGCTTGCGCGTTCAAACCAGTCACTGGTGAGTGGAATAACCGGAATTTTTAGCTGATTTCCCCAGTATTGTTTGATTTTGAGAATTTCGCCCGAATCTCCTGCGACGACGATCGCCTGGGGAGCCCTTGCCAGCACCTGTTCGCGACTCACCTGCGGCCAGGGAACCCGACTATCGGCAAAGACATTTTCTCCGCCACAAAGCTCAATAACCTGGTTCTGAATCGAGTTTTTTCCGCTGGTAAAGGGTGGATTGATGCCAAACTGGAGAAACACCCGCTTTTTCGGTTTCTCTGCATACTGAGATTTTAGCTGAGCATACTCATCCAACAAGGTTTGCGCCGCACGATTGGCTTTCTCGGGATCGGGGCTCCAGGCAGCCAACTGTTGCAACGCGCCAGCAACTTGCTCGATGGTCTCCGCGTCTATCCAGATGACGTCGATGCCCAGAGAGGTCAGTTGATTGACCTGCCGCTCTGAATTCCCGCCACGCCAGGCGATAACCAGATCGGGCTTTAGCGCCACAATCCGTTCCAGATTCATCCCTTGCCAGGTAGAAACCTCATCGATGCCTTTCGCTTCCGGGGGATAGTCGGAATAACTGCTAACGCCAACGGGGGTAATGCCTGCGGCAAAGGCGAGTTCGGTGTTAGCGGGGGAAAGAGAAACGACGCGCGGCGCGGCAGACAGCCACACCGGAAGAGTGAGAAGCAGGGCGGCCAGCGCCCTGGATAATGATTTAGCCATGTGCCAGTTTCTGGACCAGCGTTTCCACCATCAGGCTGGACTGTTTGGCGGCAACCACCAGGAACTCGTCAAAGCTGAGGTGAGACTGCTGATCGGCCACGTCAGAAATGGCGCGAACCACCACAAAAGGCACGTTAAAGTTATGGCAAACGTGCGCGATAGCGGTCGCTTCCATCTCCACGGCAATCGCGTTCGGGAAGTTATGGCGGATCCTCGCCAGACTGACTGAGCCATTAATGAAGGCGTCACCACTGACGATCAACCCGCGAACTGCATTCAGGTTCAGTTCTGCGATGCAGGATTCGGCAGCTGTGATCAGCTTGTCATCTGCTTTAAAACCTGCCGGGCAACCTGGAAGCTGACCAAATTCATAACCAAATGCGGTGACGTCGGCATCGTGATAACGCGCTTCGTCAGAAACCACGATGTCACCGACTTTCAGCGTCGGCGCCAGGCCGCCCGCAGAACCGGTGTTAACAATGACATCTGGCTTGCATCGCTCGAGAAGCAGAGTTGCGCCCAGCGCAGCCGCGACTTTACCGATGCCTGATTTCAGTAGCGCAACCTCGGTTCCGTTCAGTTGGCCGGTGTAAATTTCACAACCGCCAAGGGTAATTGTCTGACGGTTTTCGATTTTGTCACGCAGCAGCGTAACTTCTTCTTCCATTGCACCAATGATGCCGATTTTCATAGATTTACTCGCGATAAGCCAGATTTGAGGGCATAGTCTATCATGCGCTTAAGGTGAAGCGCATTGCTCAGGCGGGAGAGAACATGGCACAGATCGATTTCCGAAATAAAATTAACTGGCACCGTCGTTATCGCTCACCGCAGGGCACGAAATCTGAGCATGAAATTCTACGGATCTTTGAGAGCGATCGTGGTCGGATCATCAACTCACCCGCGATTCGCCGTCTGCAACAGAAAACGCAGGTGTTCCCCCTTGAGCGCAATGCGGCGGTGCGGACGCGACTGACGCACTCTATGGAAGTGCAGCAGGTTGGGCGTTATATCGCTAAAGAGATACTGAGTCGCCTTAAAGAGCTGAAACTATTAGAGAAGTACGGCCTTGATGAGTTGACCGGTCCTTTTGAGAGCATCGTGGAGATGTCTTGCCTGATGCATGATATCGGCAATCCGCCGTTTGGGCATTTTGGCGAGGCGGCGATTAACGACTGGTTTCGCCAGCGTTTGTTCCCGGCAGATGCGGAAAGCCAGCCACTCAGTGACGATCGTTGTGTCGTTGCCGCGCTGCGATTGCGTGAGGGTGAGGAGTCAGTGAATCATCTTCGTCGTAAAGTGCGCCAGGACTTATGTCAGTTTGAAGGGAATGCGCAGGGGATACGTCTGGTTCATACATTGATGCGAATGAATCTGACCTGGGCGCAGGTGGGCGGTATTTTAAAATATACGCGACCCGCCTGGTGGCGGGGTGAAACGCCTTCCTCACATACCTATTTAATGAAAAAGCCGGGCTACTATCTTTCTGAAGAGCCCTATATTGAGCGGTTACGTAAAGAGCTTGAAATGGCGCCTTACAGCCGATATCCATTGGCGTGGATTATGGAGGCGGCTGACGATATTTCATATTGTGTGGCCGATCTTGAGGATGCTGTTGAGAAAAGAATCTTCAGCGTGGAGCAGCTTTATCATCATCTTTATGAAGCCTGGGGGCATCATGAAAAAGGCTCACTGTTCACACAGGTGGTTGAGAATGCCTGGGAGAAATCGCGCGCCAATTCATTAAGCCGCAGTACGGAAGACCAGTTTTTTATGTATTTACGCGTGAATACACTTAATAAACTGGTGCCGTATGCTGCCCAACGCTTTATTGATAATTTGCCGCAAATCTTTGACGGTAATTTCAATCATGCATTGCTGGAAGATGCCAGTGGCTTCAGTCAGTTGCTTGAATTATATAAAAATGTCGCGGTAAAACACGTGTTTAGCCACCCGGATGTCGAACAGCTGGAATTACAGGGATATCGGGTGATCAGCGGTTTGCTGGAGATTTATCAGCCGCTATTAAAAATGTCGCTATTAGATTTTTCTGAGCTGGTGGATAACGAACGACTGAAACGCTTTCCTATTGAGTCCAGACTATTCCAGAAGCTCTCTACGCGTCACCGCCTGGCCTATGTTGAAGTGGTGGGTAAATTAGCCTCAGATTCCCCGGAATACGCCACGCTGGAATATTATTATCGCTGCCGTCTGATCCAGGATTATATCAGCGGGATGACCGATTTGTATGCCTGGGATGAATATCGCCGACTGATGGCGGTTGAATAATATTCAACCTTTTGTAAAGATGAACAATAAATATTTACCGTTTCCAGAAACTTTATACCGGAACTTCGCGCTATAAAACGAATCTGATGTACACAGCAATTTTGCGTTATCTGTTAATCGAGATCGAAACACATGAAAAAAACCACATTAGCAATGAGTGCACTGGCTCTGAGTTTAGGTTTGGCGTTGTCCCCCCTGTCTGCAACGGCGGCTGAGACGGCGTCTTCAGCAACAACAGCCCAGCAGATGCCAAGTCTGGCGCCGATGCTCGAAAAAGTGATGCCATCGGTGGTGAGTATTAACGTGGAAGGCAGCACGACGGTGAATACGCCGCGTATGCCGCGTAACTTCCAGCAGTTTTTCGGTGAAGATTCTCCGTTCTGTCAGGATGGCTCGCCATTCCAGAGCTCGCCTTTCTGTCAGGGCGGGGTGCAGCAGGGCGGCGATAACGGCGGCGGTCAGCAACAAAAATTCATGGCGCTGGGCTCCGGTGTCATTATTGACGCTGCAAAAGGCTATGTTGTGACCAACAACCACGTGGTCGACAAAGCCAGCGTTATCAAAGTACAACTGAGCGATGGCCGTAAATTCGATGCGAAGGTCGTCGGTAAAGATCCGCGCTCCGATATCGCGCTGATCCAGATTCAGGATCCGAAAAATCTGACGGCGATTAAGCTGGCGGACTCTGACACGCTGCGCGTGGGGGATTATACAGTTGCCATCGGTAACCCGTTCGGTCTGGGCGAGACGGTGACGTCCGGTATTGTTTCTGCGCTGGGCCGTAGCGGTCTGAACGCAGAGAACTATGAAAACTTTATCCAGACTGATGCCGCCATCAACCGGGGTAACTCCGGTGGTGCGCTGGTGAACCTGAACGGCGAACTGATCGGTATTAACACCGCCATTCTTGCGCCGGACGGCGGCAATATCGGTATCGGTTTTGCCATCCCAAGCAACATGGTGAAAAACCTGACGGCCCAGATGGTGGAGTACGGTCAGGTGAAACGCGGAGAGCTGGGGATTCTGGGGACCGAACTGAGCTCTGAGCTGGCGAAAGCAATGAAAGTTGATGCCCAGCGTGGCGCATTCGTGAGCCAGGTATTGCCGAACTCGTCGGCGGCGAAAGCGGGCATTAAAGCGGGTGACGTCATTACGTCTCTGAACGGCAAGCCGATCAGCAGCTTTGCCGCACTGCGCGCTCAGGTAGGAACGATGCCGATTGGCAGCAAGATCAGCCTGGGTCTGCTGCGCGAAGGCAAGCCTGTTACAGTAAGTCTGGAGCTGCAGCAAAGCAGCCAGAATCAGGTCGACTCCAGCACCATCTTCAGCGGTATTGAAGGTGCTGAGATGAGTAATAAAGGCCAGGATAAGGGCGTTGTCGTGAATAACGTCAAAGCCAATTCTCCGGCGGCCATGATTGGTCTGAAGAAAGGGGACGTGATCGTTGGGGCAAACCAGCAGGCGATTAAAAACATCGCTGAACTGCGTAAAATCCTCGACAGCAAACCGTCTGTGCTGGCGCTGAACATTCAGCGTGGCGATAGCTCTATCTACCTGCTGATGCAGTAATCCCTCGCAAAACCCTTTCCCCACAGGGGAAAGGGTTCTCCTCCGTTTTGTGAAGTTTCCCACAAGTCCATATATCTTCCCGTCAGTTTGTGCATTTGCACAATGTTGCAGGCTAACATCTTCCCTATGCTTGAGTTCCGCTCACAGGAGGGTTTATGGCTGGCATCTTGATACCAACATGGCACAGGATATCGTGTCGCGGACCATGCGCATCATTGATACCAATATCAACGTAATGGATGCCCGTGGGCGCATTATCGGCAGCGGCGATCGCGAACGTATTGGTGAATTGCACGAAGGTGCATTGCTGGTGTTGTCGCAAGGGCGCGTTGTCGATATTGATAATGAGCTGGCGAGGCCGTTAGCACGACTGAAAGCCATGGATAACAACGGATTATTGCGCCGGACACTGGCGGCGTGGTTTCGCCACAACGTACAGCCGCTGGCGACGTCAAAAGCGTTATTTATCCACCGTAATACGCTAGAGTATCGCCTGAACCGTATCTCTGAACTCACCGGGCTGGATTTGGGGAGTTTTGACGATCGGTTGCTGTTGTATGTGGCATTGCAACTGGATGAACAACGGTAGGCGGGATTTGTTTTGTCGGCCTGATAAACGTAGTGCCATCAGGCAAAATAAAGCCGGGTGGCGGCGGGCACGCACCAATGGGTAGGCCGGGTAAGGCGAAGCCGCCACCCGGCAACAAACCGCGTTATTTGCGTGTCAACTTCTCAAGATCGGCTTCAATCTCGCTGATCTTATTGGTCACGACCGATTCCAGATGGCGTAAATCGTCGAGGATCTTACGTTTAAGATCGACTTCGGTGCGGTCACGCTGGCAGATTTGATCCAGCTCGTCGATCACATAGCGTAGATTCGGGC
This sequence comes from Citrobacter sp. GW821-FHT07H02, assembly GCF_059418505.1. Lineage (NCBI taxonomy): Bacteria > Pseudomonadati > Pseudomonadota > Gammaproteobacteria > Enterobacterales > Enterobacteriaceae > Citrobacter > Citrobacter sp. GW821-FHT07H02. Next base: position 213,311 of record NZ_JBWKPZ010000004.1, read on the forward strand.
TGATCTCCTGAACCTCTTTGTACCCCTGACCAACACCATCAGCGACGACCGTTTTGCGCTGGCGAGGATATTTAAACTTAACGCTCTTGGCAAAGAATTCGCCTTTATCCTTCTGGAAATAGATTTTCAGGATATCGTTGTTGGCTTCTTGCCGCAGGCTGTAACGATCGATTTCTTCAGGATTGGTAATGCCCAGACTTTTCAGATTGTCGTACATAGCGGTACCCTTAATCTCAACATAACCTTTGAATAATTAACGAAAAGTTCTTTTTCCGCCACCAGAAGATATAAAAAAAGCGGGGTTGCCCCCGCTTTTTCTAATCAGGATTAGTCGATGGTGCGTAGCAGCTCGTTGATGCCCACTTTGCCGCGGGTTTTCGCATCCACTTTTTTCACAATCACTGCACAGTACAGGCTGTATTTCCCGTCTTTAGACGGTAGGTTGCCGGAAACAACCACCGAGCCCGCCGGAACGCGACCATAATGCACTTCACCGGTTTCGCGATCATAAATACGGGTGCTTTGACCGATGTACACGCCCATGGAGATCACGGAACCTTCTTCCACGATCACCCCTTCAACGACTTCTGAACGCGCGCCGATAAAGCAGTTGTCTTCGATGATGGTTGGATTAGCCTGCAGTGGCTCCAGTACACCACCGATGCCCACGCCGCCAGACAGGTGAACGTTTTTACCAATCTGCGCGCAGGAGCCAACGGTCGCCCAGGTATCAACCATGGTACCTTCGTCAACGTAAGCACCGATGTTCACGTAAGATGGCATCAGCACCGTATTGCGAGCGATAAATGCGCCCTGACGCACAGCCGCAGGCGGAACCACACGGAAGCCTTCTTTCTGGAAACGCGCTTCATCGTAGTCGGCGAATTTCATCGGCACTTTATCGAAGTAGCGGCTTTCCGCACCGTCGATAACCTGGTTATCGTTAATACGGAAAGAGAGCAGTACCGCTTTCTTCAGCCACTGATGGGTGACCCACTGGCCATCAATCTTTTCTGCGACACGCAGCACGCCGGAATCCAGCAGAGAAATGACCTGATTAACCGCTTCACGGGTCACGGTATCTACATTTGCCGGAGTGATGTCGGCACGACGCTCGAAAGCTGACTCAATAACGTTCTGTAACTGCTGCATTGTTAAACTCTTTCCATATAAATAAACACACTACACTTTATCGTTTGGATTGAGGGCCTCTGTCAACCGTTGATGCACTTCCTGCTGCAGCTCATTATTAAGCGCACGCCGGTCGGCTGTGGCGATTATGAATAAATCTTCTACTCGCTCACCAATGGTTGTAATTCGGGCGCCATGAAGCGAAATTCCCAGATCGGCAAAAATTTGCCCGACCCGCGCCAACAGGCCAGGTTGATCGAGTGCAATCAATTCCAGGAACGATTTCCGGTCGGTATGGGTTGGCAGGAAATTCACTTCAGTCTCGACGGTGAAATGGCGTAGCTTGGCCGGTTGTCGACGCGGTTGCGGAGGTTGCCAACTGCGCTGTGTGATTGCCTGTTCCAGCCCAAAACGGATGGCTTCGTGGCGATCCGGCGAAAGGGGGCTGCCATCGGGTTCCAGAACGATAAACGTATCCATCGCCATGCCGTCGCGAGTGGTGAAAATCTGCGCGTCGTGAACGCTCAGGTTACGCCTGTCCAGCTCGGCACAGACGGCGGCAAACAGATACGGTCTGTCCGGGCTCCAGATAAAAATTTCGGTTCCGCCGCGCGTGGCCTGCGGGCTGAGCAGAATTAATGGATCACTGAGGTCATGCTGCAACAGATGTCGTGCGTGCCAGGCCAGCTGATTTGGGCTATGGCGGACAAAATAGTTGGCGCGACAGCGTGACCAGATGTGATGCAGCGCCTCTTCGTCAATATTATCCATACGCAGCAACGCCAGGGCCTGCAACTGGTGATGACGCACACGTTCGCGCATATCTGGCGTATTCTGCATTCCCCGGCGGAGCTGTTTCTCGGTGGCGAAATAGAGTTCACGCAACAGGCTCTGCTTCCAGCTATTCCACAGCGTTTCATTGGTGGCGCAAATGTCGGCTACCGTCAGACAGGCGAGGAAACGCAAACGGTGTTCTGTTTGCATCTCTTCGGCGAATTGCTTGATCACTTCCGGATCCTGAATATCGCGTCGCTGCGCCGTGACAGACATCAGCAGGTGATGACGCACCAGCCAGGCAACCAGTTGCGTTTCGCGTGAGTTCAGACCGTGCAGCTCGGCGAATTTAAGCACGTCCTGCGCGCCCAGCACCGAGTGGTCGCCGCCGCGTCCTTTGGCGATATCATGAAACAGCGCGGCGATAAAAATCAGCTCGGGTTGTCGCAGGCGAGGCCAGAGATCCACGCATAGCGGGTGAGCCTGACGCGTCTCTTCTTTGGCGAAGCTCTCCAGCTTCAGCATGACCCGAATGGTGTGCTCATCCACGGTATAGGCGTGGAACAGGTCAAACTGCATTTGACCGACGATGTGCGACCATTGCGGCATATAGGCCCACAGCACGCTGTGACGGTGCATCGGCAACAGACCGCGACTGACGGCGCCGGGATGGCGCAGCATACTCAGAAACAGCGATCGTGCTTCCGGGATGTAGCACAGCGGTTGATTAAGATGGCGACGCGCATGGCGAAGATGACGCAGCGTGGTGGAATAGATGCCCGTGATCGCGCTGTTGCGCACCATGGTATAGAACATCCGCAGGATCGCTTCCGGTTCACGGATAAAAAGATCCTCACTGCGCAGATCGATCAGCGTACCGCGTAACTGAAAATCGTCATCGATGGGGCGCGGTTTTTCGTCGGCGGACAGCGCGAGGATCGCTTCGTCAAACAGTTGCAGCAGCATCTGATTAAGTTCAGTAACGCGGCGGGTGACCCGGAAATAATCCTTCATCATCTGCTCGACCGGTTCGTTGCCTTCGCCGCTATAGTTGAGGCGCTGGGCAACGTTTAACTGGCGGTCAAACAGTAGACGGTTATCGTAACGGCTGACCACCAGGTGGAGTGCAAAGCGAATGCGCCACAGAATATGCAGGCACTCGTTCAGCTCGGCACGTTCCGCCTGCGTTAAAAAGCCGAAACCGACCATCTCGTCTAACGATGTCGCGCCAAAATGGCGACGCGCCACCCACTGCAGAGTATGAATATCGCGAAGACCGCCGGGACTGCTTTTGATGTCAGGTTCCAGATTGTAACTGGTACCGTGATAGCGGTGATGGCGCAGGTGTTGCTCTTCAACTTTCGCGGCAAAAAATTTTTCAGACGGCCAGAACCCTTCGCTGAAGATGTGTTTCTGCAATTCAAGAAATAACGCGACATCCCCGATGAGCAGACGTGTTTCGATAAGGTTAGTGGCGACGGTGAGATCCGACAAACCTTCCAGCAGGCACTCTTCCAGAGTCCGCACGCTGTGCCCAACCTCCAGTTTGACGTCCCACAGCAGAGTCAGCAATTCACCAATTTTTTGCGCCTGCGCGTCGGGCAACTTTTTACGGCTTAAGATCAGCAGGTCGATATCGGAAAGCGGATGAAGTTCACCGCGACCGTAGCCGCCAACCGCCACCAGCGCGACATCGCTAATTTGCCCAAAGCCGTAATCGATCCACAGTCGCTGCAGGAGCTGGTCAATAAATTCGGTACGGGCTTCAATGAGCATTTCGGCGGAAACGCCTTCGTCAAAGGCCTCGCCCAGCCAACGCTGAAAGACATCAAGGTGGGCTTTTATGTCCGCACAGGTTAGCTCATGTTGCGGCCAGACGCCGGGGTTTTGCGGTTGGCCAGGTAGGGTGGGGAGGGCCGTGTTCGCATGCTGTTCTGGAAGAGTTTTCATCGTATGCCACCCATTAAAAAGCCGGATGACGGCGCGAGCGCCTTATCCGGCCTACGGGATAGTGCAATTTGTAGGCCTGATAAGATGCGGGAGCATCGCCATCAGGCAAAAAATTATTCGTCGTGCGTGATGACCGCCGGGATGGTGTCATCCTTGCGTAATGTCAGAATTTCACAGCCATTCTCTGTCACCACAATAGTATGCTCATACTGTGCGGACAAGCTGCGATCTTTCGTTTTTACCGTCCAGCCATCTTTCATGGTACGGATACGATAATCACCGGCGTTCAGCATCGGTTCAATGGTGAATGTCATCCCGGTTTGCAGCACAACACCACCGTCATCAGCATCGTAGTGCAGAACCTGTGGTTCTTCATGGAAGCCGCGACCAATGCCGTGACCACAGTATTCACGCACCACGGAGAAACCTTCGCCTTCCGCATATTTCTGAATGGCAGCACCCAGCGTACGCAGACGGATGCCCGGTTTTACCATCCGCAGTGCCAGATACAGGCTTTCCTGCGTCACACGGCACAGACGTTCGCCCAGAATGGTAGGTTTGCCGACGATAAACATTTTTGAGGTATCGCCGTGGTATTCGTCTTTAATGACGGTCACGTCGATGTTGACGATATCGCCATCTTTCAGATGTTTGGCATCATCCGGAATACCGTGACACACCACTTCATTAATAGAGATGCAGACGGATTTCGGGTAGCCGTGATAGCCCAGACATGCGGAAATAGCATGCTGTTCATTAACGATATAGTCGTTACAGATACGATCCAGTTCACCGGTGCTGACGCCCGGTTTGATATACGGTTCGATCATTTCCAGCACTTCGGCAGCCATACGGCCAGCGACGCGCATTTTTTCGATTTCTTCAGGGGTCTTGATTGAGATAGCCATGAATTCTGTCCATCAGTGTCGATTATTTCGACAATAATTGTGTAAGTGCTGTCAATGGTATCAGTCAGGGGTACACGCTGCCAAATTGAGAATCATTAACAGCACAGACTGCCAACAATTATTGGTGTCTGCGGCGTATTTGTGGTATAAAGCGCGCCGGACTTCCGTTCTCTCTCAGATACACAAGATAGACGGAAGCGACAAATCTCACTTTGTGTAACAACACACACGTATCGGCACATATTCCGGGGTGCCCTTTGGGGTCGGTAATATGGGATACGTGGAGGCATAACCCCAACTTTATATATAGAGGTTTTAATCATGGCAACTGTTTCCATGCGCGACATGCTCAAGGCTGGTGTTCACTTTGGTCACCAGACCCGTTACTGGAACCCGAAAATGAAGCCGTTCATCTTCGGTGCGCGTAACAAAGTTCACATCATCAACCTTGAGAAAACTGTACCGATGTTCAACGAAGCTCTGGCTGAACTGAACAAGATCTCTTCTCGCAAAGGCAAAATCCTTTTCGTTGGTACTAAACGCGCTGCAAGCGAAGCGGTGAAAGACGCTGCTAACAGCTGCGACCAGTTCTTCGTGAACCATCGCTGGCTGGGCGGTATGCTGACTAACTGGAAAACCGTTCGTCAGTCCATCAAACGTCTGAAAGACCTGGAAACTCAGTCTCAGGACGGTACTTTCGAAAAGCTGACCAAGAAAGAAGCGCTGATGCGCACTCGTGAGCTTGAGAAACTGGAAAACAGCCTGGGCGGTATCAAAGACATGGGCGGTCTGCCGGACGCTCTGTTCGTTATCGATGCTGACCACGAGCACATTGCTATCAAAGAAGCAAACAACCTGGGTATTCCGGTATTTGCTATCGTTGATACCAACTCTGATCCGGACGGTGTTGACTTCGTTATCCCGGGTAACGACGACGCAATCCGTGCTGTTAGCCTGTACCTGGGCGCTGTAGCTGCAACCGTTCGTGAAGGCCGTTCTCAGGATCTGGCTTCCCAGGCGGAAGAAAGCTTCGTAGAAGCTGAATAATAAGGCACGCTCGTTAGAGCCCTTATAGACCAGGTAGTATCACGTTTGGTTAGGGGGCCTGTATATGGCCCCCTTTTTCACTTTTAAATCTGTGCGGTTTATGGCCGGGCAGATCAAATCTTCCGAGGATTTTAGAATGGCTGAAATTACCGCATCCCTGGTAAAAGAGCTGCGTGAGCGTACCGGCGCAGGCATGATGGATTGCAAAAAAGCACTGACTGAAGCTAATGGCGACATCGAGCTGGCAATCGAAAACATGCGTAAATCCGGCGCGATCAAAGCGGCGAAAAAAGCAGGCAACGTTGCTGCTGACGGCGTAATCAAAACCAAAATCGACGGCAACATCGCTTTCATTCTGGAAGTTAACTGCCAGACTGACTTCGTTGCTAAAGATGCTGGTTTCCAGGCATTTGCTGACAAAGTACTGGACGCTGCCGTTGCTGGCAAAATCACTGACGTTGAAGTTCTGAAAGCACAGTTCGAAGAAGAACGTGTTGCTCTGGTTGCTAAAATCGGTGAGAACATCAACATCCGTCGTGTTGCTTCCCTGGAAGGCGAAATTCTGGGTAACTACCAGCACGGTGCGCGTATCGGTGTTCTGGTTGCTGCAACTGGCGCTGACGAAGAACTGGTTAAACAGCTGGCAATGCACGTTGCTGCAAGCAAACCAGAATTTGTTAAGCCGGAAGACGTGTCTGCTGAAGTGGTAGAGAAAGAATACCAGGTTCAGCTGGACATCGCGATGCAGTCCGGTAAGCCGAAAGAAATCGCAGAGAAAATGGTTGAAGGCCGCATGAAGAAATTCACCGGCGAAGTTTCTCTGACTGGCCAGCCGTTCGTCATGGAGCCGAGCAAATCTGTTGCTCAGCTGCTGAAAGAGCACAACGCTGACGTTACTGGCTTCATCCGCTTTGAAGTGGGCGAAGGCATCGAGAAAGTTGAGACTGACTTTGCAGCAGAAGTTGCTGCGATGTCCAAGCAGTCTTAATTTTATAAGGAGCCGCCTGAGGGCGGCTTCTTTTTGTGTCCGTCAGGCAAAATTCAGACAGACTCCAGGCGTTTCTGTGCTGATATGCGACATATCATATGTCGCCAGAATTAACCCCCATCTTAATCGTTGACAGTCTCAGGAAAGAAACATGGCTACCAATGCAAAACCCGTCTATAAACGCATTCTGCTTAAGTTGAGCGGCGAAGCTCTGCAGGGTACGGAAGGCTTCGGTATCGACGCAAGCATACTGGATCGTATGGCTCAGGAAATCAAAGAGCTGGTTGAACTGGGTATTCAGGTTGGTGTGGTAATTGGTGGCGGTAACTTGTTCCGTGGTGCTGGTCTGGCGAAAGCGGGTATGAACCGCGTTGTGGGCGACCACATGGGCATGCTGGCCACCGTAATGAACGGTCTGGCAATGCGCGATGCGCTTCACCGCGCCTATGTGAACGCCCGCCTGATGTCTGCTATTCCCCTGAACGGCGTATGTGACAATTACAGCTGGGCAGAAGCGATTAGCCTGCTGCGTAATAACCGTGTGGTTATTTTGTCTGCCGGTACGGGTAATCCGTTCTTCACTACCGATTCCGCAGCGTGCCTGCGTGGTATTGAAATTGAAGCGGACGTTGTACTGAAAGCCACCAAAGTAGATGGCGTATTTACTGCCGATCCTGCGAAAGATCCAACCGCGACCATGTACGAGCAATTGACCTACAATGAAGTGCTGGATAAAGAGCTGAAAGTGATGGATCTGGCTGCCTTCACGCTGGCTCGTGACCACAAATTGCCGATTCGTGTATTCAACATGAACAAGCCTGGTGCGCTGCGTCGTGTTGTGATGGGCGAAAAAGAAGGGACTTTAATCACGGAATAATTCCCGTGATGTCCAAATACAGGTAATATTCCGCTTTACTGTCGCGGGAGAGGCTCTTACCCGTATATGAATTAATCAGGGCTATACTTAGCACACTGCCACTGTGTGCGACTGTCTGGTCTGACTGAGACAAGTTTTCAAGGATTCGTAACGTGATTAGCGAAATCAGAAAAGATGCTGAAGTACGCATGGACAAATGCGTCGAAGCGTTCAAAAACCAAATCAGCAAAATACGCACGGGTCGTGCTTCTCCCAGCCTGCTGGATGGCATTGTCGTAGAATATTACGGCACGCCGACGCCGCTGCGTCAGCTGGCAAGCGTAACGGTAGAAGATTCCCGTACTCTGAAAATCAACGTGTTTGACCGTTCTTTGGGGCCTGCTGTTGAGAAAGCGATTATGGCTTCTGACCTCGGCCTGAACCCAAGCTCTGCAGGTAGCGATATTCGTGTTCCGCTGCCTCCGCTGACGGAAGAACGTCGTAAAGATCTGACGAAAATCGTTCGTGGTGAAGCTGAACAAGCACGTGTTGCCGTACGTAACGTACGTCGCGATGCGAACGACAAAGTGAAAGCTCTGCTGAAAGAGAAAGAGATCAGCGAAGATGACGATCGTCGTTCTCAGGAAGACGTGCAGAAAATGACCGACGCAGCCATCAAGAAAGTTGATGCGGCGCTGGCAGAAAAAGAAACAGAACTGATGCAGTTCTGATTTTCCTGTACGACTAAAACGCCGCACAGAAAACCTGTAAGGGTTGGCTGGCGGCGTTTTGCTTTTTATCGTATCTCAATTCTTCTGGACGTCTTATGAAGCATTTAACCATTCTGGGCTCAACCGGCTCTATTGGTTGCAGCACACTGGATGTGGTGCGCCATAACCCAGACAATTTCCGTATTGTTGCACTTGTGGCGGGTAAAAATGTTACCCGTATGGTCGAGCAGTGCCTGGAATTCACCCCGCGTTACGCAGTGATGGACGATGAGAACAGCGCCCGTCAGGTGAAAGCTGCGCTTTTGCAGCATGGCAGCCGTACTGAGGTACTGAGCGGGCAACAATCGGCCTGTGATATGGCGGCGCTTGATGACGTTGATCAGGTGATGGCGGCGATTGTTGGCGCTGCCGGTCTGTTGCCAACGCTGGCGGCTATCCACGCGGGGAAAACCATTCTGCTGGCGAATAAAGAGTCGCTGGTGACCTGCGGGCGGCTGTTCATGGATGCGGTGAAACACAGTAAAGCCCAGCTTTTACCGGTAGATAGCGAACATAACGCGATTTTTCAGAGTTTACCGCAACCTATTCAGCACAACCTGGGATACGCTGACCTGGAGCAAAATGGCGTAATGTCGATTTTGCTTACCGGGTCTGGTGGCCCGTTCCGTGAAACGCCATTGCACGATCTGACGGCGATGACGCCCGATCAGGCATGCCGTCATCCGAACTGGTCGATGGGGAGAAAAATCTCTGTCGATTCGGCCACTATGATGAATAAAGGTCTGGAATACATTGAAGCGCGTTGGTTGTTCAATGCCAGCGCAAGTCAGATGGAAGTGCTGATTCATCCGCAGTCTGTGATTCATTCCATGGTGCGCTATCAGGACGGTAGTGTGCTGGCGCAATTGGGAGAACCGGACATGCGCACGCCAATTGCCCATACGATGGCATGGCCGAATCGTGTTTCCTCTGGCGTGAAGCCGCTTGATTTTTGCTCGCTCAGTGCGTTGACGTTCTCTGCGCCGGATTATCAGCGCTATCCGTGCCTGAAACTGGCCATGGACGCCTTCGAGCAGGGACAAGCTGCCACAACCGCGCTTAATGCGGCAAATGAAGTCACTGTTGCAGCATTTCTTGCACAGCAGATTCGTTTTACCGATATTGCCAGTCTGAATTTATCGGTGCTGGATAACATGGATCTGCAGGAGCCACAAAGCGTAGACGACGTACTGAGGGTCGATGCTGTCGCACGGGAAGTCGCCAGAAAGCAAGTGACGCGACTCTCCGTATGACGATAATCCATCTACAGTAGATCGTGCTATTTGTTAGCGTTGTGCTTCAGTGATATAGTCTGCGCCACCTGATCGTAGGTATTTGGCTTTTTTCGGTCAGGTAAGCCGTGGTTTGACACGGCTTTTTTTTGTAAAGGCTTCAGTATTCCTGAGTACCGTTAAATCCTTTCAGGGACTAAAAACGCGTTATGTTGTCTGCAACTCAACCATTAAGCGAAAATTTGCCAGCACATGGCTGTCGTCATGTTGCGATCATTATGGATGGCAATGGTCGCTGGGCGAAGAAACAAGGGAAGATTCGAGCCTTTGGGCACAAGGCCGGGGCAAAATCTGTCCGCCGTGCTGTGTCTTTCGCTGCCAATAACGGTATTGACGCGTTAACGCTGTATGCCTTTAGTAGTGAGAACTGGAACCGACCAGCGCAGGAAGTCAGTGCGTTAATGGAGCTGTTTGTGTGGGCGCTTGATAGTGAAGTAAAAAGCCTGCATCGCCATAACGTTCGTCTGCGCATTATTGGAGATACCAGTCGATTTAACTCGCGTTTGCAGGAACGTATTCGCAAATCTGAAGCGCTAACGGCCCAGAATACCGGGTTGACGCTGAATATTGCCGCGAACTACGGCGGACGTTGGGATATTGTCCAGGGAGTCAGGCAACTGGCAGAACAGGTGCAGGAAGGTCTTCTGCGCCCTGATCAGATCGATGAAGAAATGCTAAGTCAGCAAATCTGCATGCATGAGCTGGCTCCTGTGGATTTAGTAATTAGGACTGGGGGAGAGCATCGCATCAGTAATTTTTTGCTGTGGCAAATTGCCTACGCCGAACTTTACTTTACTGATGTTCTTTGGCCCGATTTCGATGAACAAGACTTTGAAGGTGCGCTGCATGCCTTTGCTAATCGAGAGCGTCGTTTCGGCGGCACCGAGCCCGGTGATGACAAAGCCTGATGGGGGTCGCTTTTGCTGAAGTATCGCCTGATTTCTGCTTTTGTTTTAATACCTGTTGTCATCGCGGCGCTTTTTCTGTTGCCGCCGGTGGGGTTCGCCATTGTTACGCTGGTCGTTTGTATGCTGGCCGCCTGGGAATGGGGACAGTTAAGCGGTTTTGCCACTCGTACACAACGGGTCTGGCTGGCGGTGCTGTGCGGGTTATTGCTGGCACTGATGCTATTTTTATTACCCGAATATCATCACAATATTCGCCAACCGCTCGTTGAAGCCTCGCTTTGGCTGTCGCTAGGCTGGTGGGTTGTGGCGTTATTGCTGGTGTTGTTTTATCCGGGCTCAGCCGCAATGTGGCGTAATTCGAAGACATTACGCGTTATTTTCGGCGTATTGACCATCGTTCCCTTCTTTTGGGGAATGCTGGCGCTTCGCGCCTGGCACTATGATGAGAATCATTACAGTGGCGCCGTGTGGCTGCTCTATGTCATGATCCTTGTCTGGGGAGCTGACTCCGGGGCGTATATGTTTGGCAAACTGTTTGGCAAACATAAGCTGGCGCCAAAGGTTTCTCCCGGTAAAACATGGCAAGGTTTCATTGGTGGTCTGGTGACCGCTGCGGTGATCTCATGGGGTTACAGTATGTGGGCTAACCTTGATGTCGCGCCTTCAACCTTGTTCATATGCTCTATTGTTGCTGCGCTGGCCTCTGTGCTGGGTGACTTAACGGAGAGTATGTTTAAGCGTGAAGCGGGAATTAAGGATAGCGGTCATTTGATCCCTGGACATGGTGGTATTCTTGATCGTATTGATAGCCTGACGGCTGCAGTACCGGTCTTTGCGTGCCTGCTGTTGCTGGTATTCAGGACGCTTTAACGGAAGGTATTATGCTGAGTATTCTCTGGAATCTGGCTGCATTCATCATCGCACTGGGTGTGCTTATCACCGTGCATGAATTTGGTCATTTCTGGGTTGCCCGGCGCTGCGGCGTTCGTGTCGAGCGCTTTTCCATCGGTTTTGGTAAAGCGCTTTGGCGACGTACCGATCGTTTTGGCACTGAGTATGTCATCGCTCTTATCCCCCTCGGCGGTTACGTCAAAATGTTGGATGAGCGCGCAGAGCCGGTGATACCGGAACTGCGCCACCATGCATTCAACAACAAAACCGTTGGACAGCGGGCGGCGATAATCGCCGCAGGTCCGATTGCAAACTTCCTTTTCGCTATATTTGCTTACTGGCTGGTCTTTATCATCGGTGTCCCTGGTGTGCGTCCGGTGGTTGGCGAAATAACGCCCAACTCCATTGCTGCTCAGGCGCAAATTCGTCCAGGGACGGAACTTAAAGCCGTTGATGGTATCGAAACCCCTGATTGGGATGCCGTCCGTTTACAATTGGTGTCGAAAATCGGCGATGAGCATACGACTATCAGCGTGGCGCCGTTTGGTAGCAACCAACGACAGGACAAAACGCTGGATTTGCGTCAGTGGGCATTTGAGCCAGACAAAGAAGATCCTGTATCGTCTTTAGGGATTCGACCACGCGGTCCACAGATTGAACCCGTGTTGTCAGAAGTGCAAACGAACTCCGCAGCAAGTAAGGCGGGTTTGCAAGCTGGCGACAGGATCGTTAAAGTCGATGGTCAATCGCTAACGCAATGGATGATGTTCGTGACGCTGGTGCGCGATAATCCAGGTAAGCCGTTAGCTCTCGAAATCGAAAGGCAGGGGAGTTCCTTGTCTTTGACGTTAATTCCGGATACAAAACCGGTTAACGGTAAAGCAGAAGGTTTTGCGGGCGTGGTGCCTAAAATTATTCCTCTGCCAGATGAGTACAAGACAGTACGCCAGTATGGGCCATTCAGCGCCATCCTCGAGGCCACGGACAAAACGTGGCAGTTGATGAAGCTGACGGTCAGTATGCTGGGAAAATTGATTACCGGTGATGTGAAACTGAACAACCTCAGTGGGCCGATTTCTATCGCCCAGGGGGCTGGGATGTCAGCGGAGTTTGGGGGCATTTATTACCTGATGTTTCTTGCGCTTATCAGCGTGAACTTAGGGATAATCAACCTGTTTCCGTTGCCCGTTCTTGACGGGGGGCATCTGCTGTTCCTGGCGATTGAAAAGCTGAAGGGCGGTCCGGTATCCGAGCGGGTTCAAGACTTTAGTTATCGCATTGGCTCGATTTTGCTGGTGTTGTTAATGGGGCTTGCACTTTTCAATGATTTCTCTCGGTTGTAAGAGAGTGTTAGGAAGAACGCATAATAACGATGGCGATGAAAAAGTTGCTCATAGCGTCGCTGCTGTTTAGCAGCGCCACCGTATACGGTGCTGAAGGGTTCGTAGTGAAGGACATTCATTTCGAAGGCCTGCAGCGAGTCGCTGTTGGTGCGGCCCTCCTCAGTATGCCGGTGCGCACAGGCGACACGGTTAATGATGAAGATATCAGTAATACCATCCGCGCTCTGTTTGCCACTGGTAACTTTGAGGATGTCCGTGTCCTGCGTGACGGTGATACCCTTCTGGTTCAGGTAAAAGAACGTCCGACAATTGCCAGCATTACTTTCTCCGGTAACAAATCGGTAAAAGAAGAAATGCTTAAGCAAAACCTCGAGGCGTCTGGCGTGCGTGTTGGCGAATCTCTGGATCGCACCACTCTGGCTGATATCGAAAAAGGACTGGAAGACTTCTACTATAGCGTCGGTAAATACAGCGCCAGCGTGAAAGCGGTTGTCACACCGTTGCCGCGTAACCGTGTTGACCTCAAACTGGTGTTCCAGGAAGGCGTATCGGCGAAGATCCAACAGATCAATATCGTCGGTAACCATGCCTTCAGCACTGACGAACTCATTTCTCACTTCCAACTGCGGGATGAAGTACCGTGGTGGAACGTCGTGGGCGACCGTAAGTACCAGAAACAGAAACTGGCGGGCGACCTCGAAACTTTGCGCAGCTACTATCTGGATCGCGGTTACGCGCGTTTCAATATCGACTCTACGCAGGTAAGTCTGACACCGGACAAGAAAGGGATCTACATCACTGTTAACATCACCGAAGGCGAGCAGTACAAGCTTTCGGGCGTTGAGGTGAGCGGTAACCTGGCGGGTCATTCAGCTGAAATTGAGAGCCTGACGAAGATAGAGCCAGGTGAACTCTATAACGGCACCAAAGTGACCAAAATGGAAGATGATATCAAGAAGCTTCTGGGTCGCTATGGTTATGCATATCCGCGTGTACAGTCGCAGCCTGAAATCAACGATGCTGACAAAACCGTAAAATTACGTGTGAACGTGGATGCGGGTAACCGTTTCTATGTGCGTAAGATCCGTTTCGAAGGTAACGATACCTCCAAAGATTCCGTTTTGCGCCGTGAAATGCGTCAGATGGAAGGGGCATGGTTAGGCAGCGATCTGGTCGATCAGGGTAAAGAACGTCTGAACCGTCTGGGTTACTTTGAAACCGTCGACACCGATACACAGCGTGTTCCAGGCGTCCCGGATCAGGTTGATGTGGTGTACAAGGTCAAAGAACGTAACACCGGTAGCTTCAACTTCGGTATTGGTTACGGTACGGAAAGCGGCGTCAGCTTCCAGGCGGGCGTTCAGCAGGACAACTGGTTGGGTACGGGTTATTCCGTTGGGATCAACGGTACCAAAAACGACTATCAAACCTATACTGAGTTGTCTATAACGAACCCGTACTTTACCGTTGATGGTGTTAGCCTCGGTGGTCGTGTCTTCTATAACGACTTTGAAGCTGATGATGCTGACCTGTCCGACTATACCAACAAAAGTTATGGTACGGACGTCACGCTGGGCTTCCCAATCAACGAATACAACACGCTGCGTGCCGGTTTAGGTTATGTGCATAACAAACTGTCTAACATGCAGCCGCAGGTAGCGATGTGGCGTTATCTTGATTCGATGGGAGAAAATCCAGACCCGACGAATGATAATAACAGTTTCGCTGCAGATGACTTCACCTTCAACTATGGTTGGACGTACAACAAACTTGACCGCGGGTACTTCCCGACGGAAGGGACGCGTATCAACCTGAACGGTAAAGTGACCATTCCGGGCTCTGACAACGAATACTACAAAGCGACATTGGATACGGCGACCTATGTGCCGATTGATGATGATCACAAATGGGTGGTTCTGGGTCGTACCCGTTGGGGCTATGGTGATGGCTTAGGCGGCAAAGAAATGCCGTTCTATGAGAACTTCTATGCGGGTGGTTCAAGCACCGTGCGTGGTTTCCAGTCCAATACCATTGGTCCGAAGGCACTGTATTTACCTGCGAACAGTCGTCATGACGGTGACGATGATTTCGAAAACGAGTGCGCAAGCACTAACACAGCGCCGTGCGAATCTGATGATGCAGTGGGCGGTAACGCGATGGCTGTCGCCAGCCTGGAATTCATTACCCCAACGCCGTTCATTAGCGAAAAATACGCCAACTCGGTCCGTACCTCGTTCTTCTGGGATATGGGTACCGTGTGGGATACTAACTGGGATTCCAGCAAGTATGCCGGTTATCCGGACTACAGCGATCCAAGCAATATCCGTATGTCTGCAGGTATCGCATTACAATGGATGTCCCCATTGGGGCCGTTGGTCTTCTCCTATGCCCAGCCGTTTAAGGATTACGATGGAGACAAAAAAGAGCAGTTCCAGTTTAACATTGGTAAAACCTGGTAACTGTTCTTCGCAAAGGAATGTAAGTGTTGTGTAGCGATGACTTTTGGCGATCCCATTAAGGGTCGCCTGGCCACGCAAAGAGCTGTACCTTCGGGTGCAAATGGGATGGTAAGGAGTTTATTGTGAAAAAGTGGTTATTAGCTGCAGGTCTCGGTTTAGCGATGGTTACGTCCGCACAGGCTGCTGACAAAATTGCAATCGTCAACATGGGTAGTCTGTTCCAGCAGGTTGCGCAGAAGACGGGTGTTTCCAGCACGCTGGAAAATGAGTTCAAAGGCCGTGCCAGCGAACTGCAGCGTATGGAATCCGATCTGCAATCTAAAATGCAACGTCTGCAGTCTATGAAAGCAGGTAGCGATCGTACTAAGCTGGAAAAAGAAGTAATGGCTCAACGCCAGACTTTTGCTCAGAAAGCACAGTCTTTTGAGCAGGATCGTGCGCGCCGTTCCAACGAAGAACGTGGCAAACTGGTTACTCGTATCCAGACTGCTGTGAAATCCGTCGCTAACAGCCAGGATATCGATCTGGTCGTTGATGCTAACACCGTTGCTTACAACAGCAGCGAAGTGAAAGATATCACCGCTGACGTACTGAAACAGGTTAAATAAGTAATGCCTTCAATTCGACTGGCTGATTTAGCAGAGCAGTTGGATGCAGAATTACACGGTGATGGCGATATCGTCATCACCGGCGTTGCGTCCATGCAATCTGCGCAAACAGGTAATATCACGTTCATGGTAAATCCTAAGTACCGTGAACATCTGGCCTTATGTCAGGCTTCTGCCGTCGTGATGACGCAGGATGATCTTCCTTTTGCTAAGAGTGCCGCCCTGGTAGTGAAGAATCCCTACCTGACGTATGCGCGAATGGCACAAATTTTAGATACCACGCCGCAGCCCGCGCAAAACATTGCACCCAGTGCAGTGATTGATGCAACGGCGACGCTGGGTAGCAATGTCTCCGTAGGTGCAAATGCGGTGATCGAATCTGGCGTAACGCTCGGCGATAACGTGGTTATCGGTCCGGGTTGCTTCGTTGGAAAGAATACAAAAATCGGCGCAGGTTCACGCTTGTGGGCAAATGTGACGATTTACCACGACATTCATATTGGTGAAAATTGTCTGATCCAATCCAGCACGGTTGTGGGTGCAGACGGTTTTGGCTATGCCAACGATCGTGGTAATTGGGTTAAGATCCCGCAACTTGGTCGCGTTATTATCGGCGATCGCGTGGAGATCGGCGCTTGTACAACTATCGATCGTGGTGCGCTGGACGATACCATTATCGGTAATGGTGTGATCATTGATAATCAGTGTCAGATTGCACATAACGTCGTGATTGGCGACAATACGGCGGTTGCCGGTGGCGTCATTATGGCGGGCAGCCTGAAGATTGGCCGTTACTGCATGATTGGCGGCGCCAGTGTGATCAACGGGCATATGGAAATATGCGACAAAGTCACGGTGACTGGCATGGGTATGGTGATGCGTCCCATCACTGAACCTGGCGTCTATTCCTCAGGCATTCCGTTGCAACCTAATAAAGTATGGCGTAAAACCGCTGCGCTGGTGATGAACATTGATGATATGAGCAAGCGTCTCAAAGCGATTGAGCGCAAGGTTAATCAGCAAGACTAACGCTTCACCTTTTGCGTGCCAAACTTTCCGGCCTGTCAGCATTCTTTCGATTGCGGCAGGCCGTGTTATTATTGCCTTTTAGTATATTTAGACAGGAAGAGTATTTTGACTACTAACACTCATACTCTGCATATTGAAGAGATTTTAGAACTTCTGCCGCACCGTTTTCCGTTTTTGCTGGTTGATCGTGTGCTGGATTTTGAAGAAGGTCGTTTTCTGCGCGCAGTGAAGAATGTCTCCGTTAACGAGCCATTTTTCCAGGGCCATTTCCCTGGCAAACCGATTTTCCCGGGTGTGCTGATTCTGGAAGCGATGGCTCAGGCAACAGGTATCCTCGCATTTAAAAGCGTAGGAAAACTGGAGCCAGGTGAACTGTATTACTTCGCGGGTATTGACGAAGCACGCTTTAAGCGTCCTGTCGTGCCAGGCGATCAGATGATCATGGAAGTCACTTTCGAGAAAACACGCCGTGGCCTGACTCGCTTTAAAGGGGTTGCTCTGGTTGACGGTAAAGTCGTTTGCGAAGCAACTATGATGTGTGCCCGTAGCCGGGAGGCCTGATACGTGATTGATAAATCCGCCTTTATTCATCCTACCGCCATTGTGGAAGAGGGCGCTTCTATTGGCGCTAACGCTCACATTGGTCCTTTTTGTATTGTTGGACCCCATGTAGAAATTGGTGAGGGTACCGTACTGAAGTCTCACGTTGTCGTGAATGGCCATACTAAAATTGGTCGCGATAATGAGATTTATCAGTTCGCCTCTATCGGTGAAGTTAACCAGGATCTGAAATATGCGGGTGAACCGACCCGTGTGGAAATTGGCGATCGTAACCGCATTCGCGAAAGCGTCACCATTCATCGTGGCACAGTGCAGGGCGGTGGGTTGACGAAGGTGGGCAGCGATAACTTACTGATGATCAATGCCCACGTGGCACATGATTGTACGATCGGTAACCGCTGTATTCTGGCCAATAACGCCACCCTTGCGGGCCATGTTTCGCTTGATGATTTTGTTATCATCGGCGGCATGACCGCTGTGCACCAGTTCTGCATTATCGGTGCCCACGTAATGGTTGGCGGTTGTTCTGGCGTTGCTCAGGACGTTCCGCCGTATGTTATTGCTCAGGGCAACCACGCGACGCCGTTTGGCGTCAACATCGAAGGGCTGAAGCGCCGCGGTTTCACCCGCGAAGCGATTACTGCGATCCGCAACGCCTATAAAGCGTTGTACCGTAGCGGCAAAACGCTGGAAGAAGCCAAACCGGAAATCGCCGAACTGGCGAAGCAGTACCCGGAAGTTCAGCTATTCAGTGATTTCTTTGCCCGCTCAACACGCGGTCTGATTCGTTAATGGCTGAACAGCGCCCTTTAACGATTGCCCTGGTCGCCGGAGAAACCTCCGGCGATATTCTTGGTGCAGGTCTAATCCGTGCTCTCAAATTACGTGTGCCCAACGCCCGTTTTGTCGGTGTTGCTGGCCCACTGATGCAGGCCGAAGGCTGCGAAGCCTGGTACGAAATGGAAGAGCTGGCGGTGATGGGCATTGTTGAAGTGCTCGGACGCCTGCGCCGTTTGCTGCACATTCGAGCCGATCTCACGAAGCGTTTTACCGAACTGCAGCCAGATGTCTTTGTGGGTATTGATGCCCCGGATTTTAACATCACCCTTGAGGGCAACCTCAAAAAGCAGGGTATTAAAACCATTCATTACGTCAGTCCGTCCGTCTGGGCGTGGCGACAGAAACGCGTTTTCAAAATAGGCAGATCCACCCATATGGTGCTGGCGTTTCTGCCTTTCGAAAAAGCGTTTTACGACAAATTTAATGTACCGTGCCGCTTTATTGGTCACACGATGGCGGATGCCATGCCGCTGGACCCGGATAAAAATGCGGCGCGCGATGTACTGGGGATCCCTCATGATGCCCATTGCCTCGCATTGTTACCTGGTAGCCGTGGCGCAGAAGTCGAAATGCTTAGCGCTGACTTCCTGAAAACCGCGCAGCTGTTGCGACAACACTATCCCGATCTTGAAGTCGTGGTGCCGTTGGTCAATGCCAAACGCCGCGAGCAGTTCGAGCGAATCAAAGCTGAAGTGGCGCCTGAGCTCTCTGTCCATTTGCTTGATGGAATGGGACGTGAAGCCATGGTGGCGAGCGATGCTGCCCTGCTGGCTTCGGGGACGGCGGCGCTGGAGTGTATGCTGGCGAAATGTCCGATGGTGGTGGGCTATCGCATGAAGCCCTTCACGTTCTGGTTAGCGAAACGACTGGTAAAAACCGACTATGTTTCGTTGCCTAACCTGCTGGCAGGAAGAGAGTTAGTCAAAGAGCTGTTGCAGGAAGAGTGTGAACCGCATGCGTTGGCGGAAGCATTATTGCCCCTGTTGGCAAACGGTAAAACCAGCCACGCAATGCACGACACATTCCGCGCACTGCATCAGCAGATCCGTTGCAATGCCGATGAGCAGGCGGCGGATGCAGTTCTGGAGTTAGCACGATGATTGAATTTGTTTATCCGCATACCCATTTAGTGGCCGGTGTGGATGAAGTTGGGCGCGGACCTCTGGTCGGCGCGGTCGTTACCGCCGCCGTCATTCTTGATCCGGCTCGCCCAATTGTAGGGCTCAACGACTCAAAAAAGCTTTCAGAAAAGCGTCGCCTGGCGCTGTATGACGAAATTAAAGAAAAAGCGTTAAGCTGGAGCCTGGGACGTGCGGAGCCGCATGAGATCGATGAGCTGAATATTTTGCACGCGACCATGCTGGCGATGCAGCGAGCTGTTGCGGGCCTGCATATTGTGCCGGAATACGTGCTGATAGACGGTAATCGCTGCCCGGCGCTGCCGGTGCCTTCTATGGCCGTGGTGAAAGGCGATAGCCGGGTGGCGGAAATAAGTGCCGCATCCATTCTGGCAAAAGTTACGCGAGATGCTGAGATGACCGCGCTGGATGCCGTATTTCCCCAATATGGCTTTGCGCAACACAAAGGTTATCCAACTGCTTTTCATCTGGAGGCGCTTGCTGAACATGGTGCGACGGAGCATCACCGACGCAGCTTTGCTCCTGTCAAACGTGCACTGGGACTTGCGTCCTGATTCTTGCGTCGAGAATAAGTAAACCGGAATCTAAAGATGTCTGAACCACGTTTCGTCCACCTGCGGGTGCACAGTGACTACTCTATGATCGATGGGCTGGCGAAAACCGGACCGCTGGTGAAAAAGGCGGCCGCGTTGGGCATGCCTGCGCTGGCGATCACCGATTTCACTAACCTTTGCGGTCTGGTGAAGTTCTACGGAGCGGGCCACGGCGCGGGGATAAAACCTATCGTCGGCGCTGATTTTCACGTTCAGAGCGAGCAGTTGGGCGATGAGCTCACCCAACTGACGGTACTGGCGGCGAACAATACCGGTTATCAGAATCTGACGTTATTGATCTCTAAAGCGTATCAGCGCGGTTATGGCGCAGCCGGGCCGATTATCGATCGTGACTGGCTGGTCGAATTAAAAGAGGGATTGATCCTGCTCTCCGGCGGGCGGATGGGCGATGTGGGGCGTTGTCTGCTGCGCGGTAACAGCGTGCTGGCTGACGAGTGTGTCGCGTTTTACGAAGAACATTTTCCCGATCGTTACTTCCTTGAGCTGATTCGCACCGGCAGACCGGATGAAGAGACGTACCTGCATGCGGCGGTAGCGCTGGCTGAAACGCGCGGCTTGCCGGTCGTGGCCACCAACGACGTCCGTTTTCTCGAAACGGGCGATTTTGATGCACATGAAATTCGCGTCGCCATCCACGATGGCTTTACCCTTGACGATCCAAAGCGTCCGCGTAACTATTCGCCGCAGCAGTATATGCGCAGCGAAGAGGAGATGTGCGAGCTTTTTGCCGACATTCCGGAAGCGCTGGAAAATACCGTTGAGATAACCAAGCGGTGTAACGTCACGGTACGTCTGGGCGAATACTTCCTGCCGCAGTTCCCGACCGGAGACATGACCACCGAAGATTACCTGGTCAAAAAATCGAAAGAGGGGCTGGAAGAGCGTCTGGCGTTTTTGTTCCCGGACGAAGCAGAGCGTATAGAGAAGCGCCCACCCTATGACGAACGTCTGGATATTGAACTTCAGGTTATTAACCAAATGGGTTTCCCGGGTTACTTCCTGATCGTTATGGAGTTTATCCAGTGGTCGAAAGATAACGGCGTGCCGGTAGGGCCGGGACGTGGTTCCGGTGCGGGTTCATTGGTGGCCTATGCACTCAAAATTACCGACCTTGATCCGCTGGAATTTGACCTGCTGTTCGAACGTTTCCTTAACCCGGAACGTGTCTCCATGCCTGACTTCGACGTTGACTTCTGTATGGAGAAACGCGATCTGGTGATCGAGCATGTGGCGGAAATGTATGGTCGCGATGCGGTATCGCAGATCATTACTTTCGGTACGATGGCGGCAAAAGCGGTTATCCGTGACGTCGGCCGCGTGCTGGGGCACCCGTACGGCTTTGTTGACCGCATTTCTAAGCTGGTGCCTCCCGATCCGGGCATGACGCTGGCAAAAGCGTTTGAAGCAGAACCACAGCTGCCGGAAATTTACGAGGCAGATGAAGAGGTTAAAGCGCTAATTGATATGGCGCGTAAGCTGGAAGGCGTCACTCGTAACGCCGGTAAACACGCCGGTGGTGTGGTGATCGCGCCAACCAAAATTACCGATTTTGCGCCGCTGTACTGTGATGAACAGGGGCTGCATCCGGTCACCCAGTTTGATAAAAACGACGTGGAATATGCCGGGCTGGTGAAGTTCGACTTCCTGGGTCTGCGTACGCTCACTATCATCAACTGGGCGCTGGAGATGATCAACGCCCGCCGTGAGAAAAACGGCGAACCGCCGCTGGATATCGCCGCGATTCCGTTAGACGACAAGAAAAGCTTCGACATGCTGCAGCGTTCGGAGACCACTGCGGTCTTCCAGCTTGAATCCCGCGGCATGAAAGACCTGATCAAACGTCTGCAGCCTGACTGCTTCGAAGATATGATCGCACTGGTGGCGCTGTTCCGTCCTGGTCCGTTGCAATCGGGGATGGTCGATAACTTTATCGACCGTAAGCACGGTCGCGAAGAAATTTCCTATCCGGATGTTCAATGGCAGCATGAGTGTCTGAAACCGGTTCTGGAGCCAACCTACGGCATCATCCTGTACCAGGAACAGGTGATGCAGATTGCGCAGGAACTCTCCGGCTATACGCTCGGCGGCGCGGATATGCTGCGTCGTGCGATGGGTAAGAAAAAGCCGGAAGAGATGGCCAAGCAGCGCGGTACCTTTGAAGAAGGTGCGAAAAAACGCGGCGTCGACGGCGAACTGGCGATGAAAATCTTTGACCTGGTGGAGAAATTCGCCGGTTACGGGTTTAACAAATCTCACTCCGCTGCTTATGCACTGGTATCGTACCAAACGCTGTGGTTGAAAGCGCACTATCCGGCGGAGTTTATGGCCGCAGTAATGACCGCCGATATGGACAACACCGAGAAGGTGGTTGGCCTGGTGGATGAGTGCTGGCGCATGGGGCTGAAGATCCTGCCGCCGGATATCAACTCCGGACTGTATCATTTCCACGTTAATGATGACGGTGAGATTGTTTACGGCATCGGCGCGATTAAAGGCGTGGGCGAAGGTCCAATTGAAGCTATTATTGAAGCGCGTAACGAAGGCGGCTATTTCCGGGAGCTGTTTGATCTGTGTGCGCGTACGGACACCAAAAAGCTTAACCGCCGGGTGCTGGAAAAACTGATCATGTCCGGGGCGTTTGACCGCCTTGGGCCGCATCGCGCCGCACTGATGAACGCGTTGGGCGATGCCCTGAAAGCCGCCGATCAGCACGCAAAAGCAGAAGCCATCGGCCAGGCGGATATGTTTGGCGTTCTGGCGGAAGAACCGGAACAAGTTGAGCAATCCTACGCCAGCTGCCAGCCATGGCCTGAGCAGGTGGTGTTAGATGGGGAGCGAGAAACGTTAGGTTTGTACCTGACGGGACACCCCATCAACCAGTATTTAAAAGAAATTGAGCGCTATGTCGGAGGCTACAGGCTGAAAGACATGCATCCGACAGAACGTGGTAAAATCACCACGGCTGCGGGGCTCGTCATTGCCGCAAGGGTTATGGTCACCAAGCGCGGCAATCGTATCGGCATCTGTACCCTGGATGACCGTTCCGGGCGTCTGGAAGTCATGTTGTTTACCGATGCCCTGGATAAATACCAGCAATTGCTGGAAAAAGACCGCATACTTATCGTCAGCGGACAGGTCAGCTTTGATGACTTCAGCGGGGGGCTTAAAATGACCGCCCGCGAAGTGATGGATATTGACGAAGCCCGGGAAAAATATGCTCGCGGGCTTGCTATCTCGCTGACGGACAGGCAAATTGATGACCAGCTTTTAAACCGACTCCGTCAGTCTCTGGAACCCCACCGCTCGGGGACAATTCCAGTACATCTCTACTATCAGAGGGCGGATGCACGTGCGCGGTTGCGCTTTGGCGCATCGTGGCGTGTCTCTCCGAGCGATCGTTTACTTAACGATCTCCGTGGCCTCATTGGTTCGGAGCAGGTGGAACTGGAGTTTGACTAATACAGGAATACTATGAGTCTGAATTTCCTTGATTTTGAACAGCCGATTGCAGAGCTGGAAGCTAAAATCGATTCTCTGACTGCGGTGAGCCGTCAGGATGAGAAACTGGATATTAACATCGATGAAGAAGTCCATCGTCTGCGCGAAAAAAGCGTAGAACTGACGCGCAAAATCTTCGCCGATCTTGGTGCATGGCAGGTGGCCCAACTGGCACGCCATCCACAACGTCCATATACCCTGGATTATGTCCGCCTGGCGTTTGATGAATTTGACGAACTGGCGGGCGATCGCGCTTATGCAGATGATAAAGCTATCGTCGGCGGTATCGCACGTCTGGAAGGTCGTCCGGTGATGATCATTGGTCACCAGAAAGGCCGTGAGACTAAAGAAAAAATCCGTCGTAACTTCGGTATGCCAGCGCCAGAAGGCTATCGTAAAGCGCTGCGTCTGATGGAAATGGCCGAGCGTTTCAACATGCCGATCATTACCTTTATCGACACCCCGGGCGCCTATCCAGGCGTCGGTGCGGAAGAGCGCGGTCAGTCCGAAGCCATTGCACGCAACCTGCGTGAAATGTCACGTCTGAGCGTCCCGGTTATCTGCACCGTTATCGGTGAAGGTGGTTCCGGCGGCGCACTGGCGATTGGCGTGGGTGACAAGGTTAACATGCTGCAGTACAGCACTTATTCCGTTATCTCTCCGGAAGGTTGTGCCTCTATCCTCTGGAAGAGCGCAGACAAAGCGCCGCTGGCCGCAGAAGCCATGGGCATCATCGCTCCGCGTCTGAAAGAGCTGAAGCTGATTGATTCGATCATTCCAGAACCGCTGGGCGGCGCGCATCGCAACCCGGAAACCATGGCGGCTTCTTTGAAAGCGCAATTGTTGTCTGATTTGGCCGATCTTGATGTGTTAAGCAAAGACGATTTGAAAAACCGTCGTTATCAGCGCCTGATGAGCTACGGCTACGCGTAACTCTCTACTTTTCTGAAAAGGGCCACTTTTTGTGGCCCTTTTTTTTACCTGCGGTTTGACCAGGCTATGATTAGCTAAGGATTTTCCAGGAGGAACGCATGAATATCATTGCCATAATGGGACCGCACGGGGTTTTTTATAAAGACGAGCCCATCAAGGAACTTGAACACTCCCTGCAATCACAGGGATTCCAGATAATCTGGCCACAAAATAGCGTTGACCTGCTCAAGTTTATCGAACACAACCCGCGGATCTGCGGCGTGATTTTTGACTGGGATGAGTACAGCCTCGAACTGTGTAGCGATATAAATCAACTGAACGAATATCTTCCCCTTTACGCGTTTATTAATACGCACTCGACCATGGATGTGAGTGCGCAGGATATGCGGATGGCGCTGTGGTTTTTTGAGTACGCGCTGGGTCAGTCCGACGATATCGCAACGCGCATTCGCCAGTACACTAACGAATACCTGGAAAACATCACACCGCCGTTTACCCGGGCGTTGTTTACCTATGTGAAAGAGGGGAAGTATACCTTTTGTACGCCAGGCCATATGGCGGGGACCGCATACCAAAAGAGTCCTGTAGGTTGCCTGTTCTATGATTTTTTCGGCGGTAATACGCTGAAAGCCGACGTCTCTATCTCTGTTACCGAGTTAGGATCTTTGCTGGACCA
The DNA here is from genome assembly GCF_059418505.1 of Citrobacter sp. GW821-FHT07H02. NCBI lineage: Bacteria > Pseudomonadati > Pseudomonadota > Gammaproteobacteria > Enterobacterales > Enterobacteriaceae > Citrobacter > Citrobacter sp. GW821-FHT07H02. The sequence continues at coordinate 238,526 of NZ_JBWKPZ010000004.1, forward strand.
TACGGGGCCGCATCTGGAAGCCGAAGAATACATTGCCCGCACATTTGGCGCAGAACAGAGCTACATGGTGACAAACGGAACCTCGACATCGAATAAAATTGTCGGGATGTATGCGGCTCCGGCAGGCAGTACGCTGCTTATCGATCGCAACTGTCATAAATCCCTCGCCCACTTGCTGATGATGAGCGATGTGGTTCCCATATGGTTGAAACCCACGCGAAATGCGCTCGGTATTCTCGGCGGGATCCCCCGACGCGAATTTTCCCATGCGAACATTGAACGCAAAGTGGCAGAAACGGCACGGGCGCAGTGGCCGGTACATGCGGTCATTACCAACTCGACCTACGACGGCTTGCTCTATAACACTAACTGGATCAAGCAAACGCTGGAGGTGCCTTCGATTCATTTTGACTCTGCCTGGGTACCGTACACCCATTTTCATCCGATCTATCAGGGGAAAAGCGGAATGAGCGGTGAGCGGGTGCCAGGGAAAGTGATTTTCGAAACGCAATCTACGCACAAGATGCTAGCGGCCTTATCCCAGGCATCCCTCATCCATATTAAAGGTGAGTACGATGAGGACACTTTTAACGAAGCATTTATGATGCACACCTCTACGTCACCCAGCTATCCCATTGTGGCATCCATCGAGACGGCGGCGGCAATGCTGCGTGGAAATCCGGGTAAGCGGTTAATCAACCGTTCGGTAGAACGCGCGCTCCATTTCCGCAAAGAGGTGCAGCGACTACGGGAAGAGTCGGATAGCTGGTTCTTTGATATCTGGCAGCCAGAAGATGTCGATGACGCGCAGTGCTGGCCCGTCGCGCCAGGGGATGCGTGGCATGGATTTTCCGATGCCGATAGCGATCACATGTTTCTCGACCCGGTCAAAGTCACGATCCTGACGCCGGGGATGGATGAGCAGGGTACGATGAGCGAGGAAGGGATACCGGCGGCGCTGGTGGCGAAATTCCTTGATGAACGCGGTGTGGTTGTTGAGAAAACAGGACCGTACAACCTGTTGTTCCTGTTTAGTATCGGTATTGATAAAACGCGGGCGATGGGATTGCTGCGCGGTCTGACGGAGTTCAAACGCTCCTACGACCTTAATCTTCGCGTTAAAAATATGCTGCCGGATCTGTACGCGGAAGATCCCGATTTTTATCGAAATATGCGGATTCAGGATCTGGCTCAGGGGATCCATACCCTGATTCGTCAGCACGATCTTTCTGGCCTGATGCTGCGGGCGTTCGATACATTGCCTGAAATGAAAATGACACCTCACGAAGCCTGGCAGCGGCAAATCAAAGGTGAAGTCGAAACCATCGCGATTGATCAACTGGTGGGGCGTATTTCGGCCAATATGGTGTTGCCTTATCCACCGGGAGTACCGCTGCTGATGCCGGGGGAAATGATCACTGAAGAGAGTCGTGCAGTGCTCGATTTTCTGTTAATGCTGTGTTCTATCGGTCATCACTATCCCGGGTTTGAAACGGACATTCATGGTGCGAAGCAGGATGACGATGGGGTATACCGTGTGAGAGTCCTAAAAACGGTCTAACCGCTTGCTTTCGCCGGTGTTTGACGGGTAACGTGCTGATAACATGCCTAAAGGAGACGCTATGCTGGGATTAAAACAGGTTCACCATATTGCGATCATCGCGACAAACTACACCGCCAGTAAGGCATTTTATTGCGATGTGCTGGGATTTACGCTGATGAGCGAAGCGTACAGAGAGGAGCGTGACTCCTGGAAAGGTGACCTGGCGTTAAACGGGCAGTATGTCATTGAGCTGTTTTCGTTTCCCTTCCCGCCAGCGCGCCCCAGTCGACCAGAAGCCTGTGGCTTGCGTCATCTTGCCTTTAGCGTGGATGATGTGGAAAAGGCTATTGCGCATCTGGAAGAAAACGGCGTGAAATGCGAGCCAGTGCGTATTGATCCGTTTACCCACAAACGTTTCACCTTTTTTAATGATCCTGACGGGTTGCCGCTTGAGTTGTACGAGCAGTAGGACTTGTCATTACGGCTTCTGCCCGGTAACGTGCCGGGCAACGCCACAGTAAGTAAGCATCATGACGATACTCACCCTGAACACTTCACTCCTGACCTGCCGCCAGATTCTGGTGGCTTTTAGCGGTGGTCTGGATTCCACTGTGCTTCTGCATCAACTGGTGCAGTGGCGGCAACAGAGCCCAGGCCTCACTCTGCGCGCGATTCATGTTCATCATGGACTCAGTCCCCATGCAGACAGCTGGGTGGCGCACTGTGAAGCGGTTTGTCAGCAATGGCAGGTACCGCTGGTGGTCGAACGCGTCCAGCTTGAGGATAAGGGGCTGGGGATTGAGGCGCAGGCTCGCCGCGCGCGGTATGACGCTTTTGCCCGAACTTTGCAGCCAGGTGAAGTGCTGGTCACCGCCCAACACCTCGACGACCAGTGCGAAACCTTTCTGCTGGCGCTTAAGCGCGGCAGCGGTCCGGCGGGTCTGTCGTCGATGGGGGAGCGTTCGCCGTTTGCCGGTTCGTCTCTTATTCGCCCGCTGCTGATGGAAACGCGTAGCGCGCTTGAACAGTGGGCAAGAGCGCATGAGTTACGCTGGATTGAAGATGAGAGCAATCAGGATGATGCCTACGATCGTAATTTTTTACGGCTGCGCATCATTCCGCTCCTGCAACAACGCTGGCCGCACTTTGCCGGGGCGACAGCCCGTAGCGCGGCATTGTGCGCTGAGCAGGAGAACCTGCTGGATGAGTTGCTAGCTAACGAGGTCGCTGACTGCACCACACCGCAAGGCTCGCTACAGCTGGAACCGCTCATGGTGATGAGCGATGCCCGTCGTGCTGCAATATTACGTCGTTGGCTGGCGGCGCAGAATGCGCCGATGCCCTCGCGTGACGGGCTGGAACGAATCTGGCAGGAAGCGGCGCTGGCGCGCGAGGATGCGTCCCCGTGCTTGCGTTTTGGCGAGTATGAAATCCGTCGTTACCAGTCACAACTATGGTGGGTTAAATCCGTTGCAGGGCAAAGCGATACGGTGCTGAGCTGGTTGTCGTGGCAAACACCGCTGGAATTACCCACCGGGCTGGGGAGAATAGCGTTGCTCCCTGGCGGCGATCTCCGTGCACCGCGCGTCGACGAAGCTGTTACTGTGCGCTTCAAAGCTCCGGGCCTACTGCACATTGTGGGGCGCAATGGTGGACGCAAGTTGAAGAAAATCTGGCAGGAGCTGGGCGTTCCTTCCTGGCGACGGGATACAACGCCGATGCTGTTTTACGGCGAAACGCTGATTGCGGCTGCTGGAGTATTTGTGACGCGTGAGGGGCTTGCAGAGGATGAATCGGGTGTGAAATTGGTGTGGGATAAGAGCATCTGAAATGCCTGATGACGCTGCGCTTATCAGGCCTACATATCGCATGGAGAGTAGGCCGGATAAGGTGCTTGCACCGCCATCCGGCAACACATATTCAGGATTCGCTGACCACCACGGTTCCAATTTGTGGATGGCTGAAACTGGAAATTTTGTCGAGACGTAGCTCACGCGTTTCGCCTGAGACATCTGCAATCAGGTATTCCACGTTTTTACGAGAGACCAGATCGTTGGCTTTTGCCTGCATAACCTCGCCATCTTTCAGCGTCAGCGTCAGTATTAAATGATGCTGGCAGGCGAGCTCGAGATTGTCGTAGTCATCGCAATTGATGGGTTGATATGTTTCATTCATGGACATAATCGCTCACCAGTAAGTTCGCGGCAGCATAGGCCGCCTTTTCCCTGACCGACTCTGAAATGGCGCTGTCTTCCGCCACTTCATTAAGCACTTTCAATACGCAACCCAGCGCATCCGGGATATACCCTAAGTCTCCGCTGGCGATTTCCGCGTACCGCTTGCGTATTAACTCACAATATTTTTCCACATGCCCTCCTGTCAGCATTCTGACTTAACCGTGGATGCAAGTCTAAGCCTACGAAGATAAACTCTGTTTAGCAAGGTGACTATACCATACTCATTCAAGCAATATCAGCGTCTTGATAGAGGAGACATAAGGCATCCGTTAACAGCCTTTTGGCGCCGATTTCGTTACAATGTGCGCCTGATTCGAAAGGAGCTCTCTCATGGCGCTTAAAGCGACAATTTATAAAGCTGTTGTCAATGTGGCGGACCTGGATCGCAACCAGTTCCTTGATGCGACATTAACGCTGGCGCGTCACCCCTCTGAAACGCAGGAGCGCATGATGCTGCGCTTGTTGGCGTGGATTAAATATGCCGACGAACGGCTACAGTTTACGCGCGGCCTGAGTGCGGAAGATGAGCCTGAAGCGTGGCTGCGTAACGATCACCTCGGTGTTGATCTGTGGATTGAGCTTGGACTCCCCGATGAGCGCCGTGTTAAGAAAGCCTGTACTCAGGCCGCAGAGGTCGCGCTGTTTACCTACAATAGCCGCGCTGCACAAATCTGGTGGCAACAAAACCAGAGTAAGTGCGCGCAGTTCTCTAACTTGTCCGTGTGGTATCTGGATGATGAACAGCTGGCGCAACTGAGCGATTTTGCCGGTCGTACCATGACATTGCAGGCGACCATACAAGATGGCGCTATCTGGCTGTCGGATGCTCAGAATAATCTGGAAATTCATCTGACTGCGTGGCAACAGGCTTCATGATCGTTATCTCCCGAAACGTCTCTATTCCCGACAATGAGCTGGAGATCACGGCGATTCGTGCTCAGGGAGCGGGTGGGCAGCACGTTAATAAGACGTCGACGGCTATCCATTTGCGTTTTGACATTCGGGCCTCCGGGCTGCCAGAGTATTATAAGGAACGCTTGTTAAGCGCCAGTCACCATCTGATTAGTCAGGAGGGTGTCATTATTATCAAGGCGCAGGAATACCGCAGCCAGGAGCTAAACCGGGAAGCCGCAATTGCCCGGTTAGTGGCGGTCATAAAAGAATTAACCGCAGTTCAGAAAAGCCGTCTGGCGACGCGACCTGGGCGCGCTGCAAAGGAGCGTCGGTTGTCGTCGAAGGCGCAAAAGTCTTCAGTGAAAGCGCTACGCGGTAAAGTTCGCCATTCTCAGGATTGACGAGCGAGATTGAAAATTTTTATAAGGAATTCATGGTGAAAACAGCGATTTTGTCCGTCGTGGCAGCCTGTACACTCTTTTCATTAATGGGGTGTAATAATCGTCACGACGTGGAGGCGTTACAGCCCGCACAGGCAGCAGAATTAAAACCAATGCAGCAAAGCTGGCGCGGTGTATTGCCCTGCGCGGATTGCGAAGGTATTGAAACGTCCCTGTTTCTTGAAAAAGACGGAACATGGGTGATGAACGAACGCTATCAGGGCGTGCGCAAAGAGCCTTCATCATTTGCTTCATACGGCACATGGGCACGTACCGCTGATAAGCTGGTGCTGACGGACAGTAAAGGCGAGAAGTCTTACTATCGCGCGAAAGGCGATGCCCTGGAGATGCTCGATCGTGAAGGTAATCCGATTGAGTCGCAGTTCAACTACACGCTTGAGTCTGTGTCTGCCAGTCTGCCGGTAACGCCAATGCCAATGCGCGGCATGTATTTCTATATGGCAGACGCGGCGACCTTTACCGATTGTGCAACCGGAAAACGGATGCCGGTAGCGAATAATGCCCAACTGGAACGAGACTATTTATCGGCGCGTGGGGAAACGGGCAAACCCGTTCTGCTGACGGTTGAAGGTCACTTTACGCTGGAAGCCAATCCGGATACGGGTGAGAAGGTAAAAACACTGATGGCGGATAAAGCGATAAAATTTATTCCTGGTCAGGATTGCGGCAGTAAATAACGCGTGACCCCTTGCTAATAACGATAGAAAAAACCCCGCACTTGCGGGGTTTTTTTATGGCTTAACCTTTAATGGCTTTCACCAGATAGTTAAGAATGTCACCGGTTTTGATCAGCTGCTTCTCGCCGTTACGACGATATTTATATTCGATATCGTCGTTGTCGAGGTTACGGTCGCCCAGCACGATGGTGTGCGGAATACCAATCAGCTCCATGTCGGCAAACATCACGCCCGGACGCTCTTTACGATCGTCCATCAGCACTTCGATACCCTGCGCACGCAGCTCTGCGTACAGCTTCTCGGCCAGCTCCTGCACACGGTAGGATTTGTGCATGTTCATCGGCAGAATCGCAACCTGGAACGGGGCGATGGCGTCAGGCCATACGATGCCGCGATCGTCGTAATTCTGCTCAATCGCCGCCGCCACAACGCGAGTGACCCCGATACCGTAGCAACCCATGGTCAGGATCTGGTTACGGCCATCTTCGCCCTGTACGGCCGCTTTCATTGCTTCAGAGTACTTAGTACCCAACTGGAAGATGTGACCGACTTCGATACCGCGTTTAATCAGCAGCGTGCCTTTACCGTCCGGGCTTGGATCGCCAGCGACAACGTTACGGATGTCCGCGACTTCCGGGGTCGCAACGTCGCGATCCCAGTTGATGCCGAAGTAGTGTTTACCGTCGATGTTCGCACCCGCGCCGAAGTCGCTCATCGCAGCCACGGTACGGTCAATAACCATCGGAATCGGCATGTTCACCGGACCGAGAGAACCCGGACCTGCTTTCACCACGGCGCGAATTTCTTCTTCGGTCGCGAAGGTCAGCGGGCTGGCAACCTGCGGAAGTTTTTCTGCTTTTACTTCGTTCAGCTCGTGGTCGCCACGAACCAGCAGCGCAACCAGTGGGTAAGCGCTTCCTTCCACTGCTTTTACCAGCAGGGTTTTCACGGTTTTTTCGATCGGCAGATTGAACTGTTCAACCAGTTCGGCGATGGTTTTCGCGTTCGGCGTATCAACCAGCGTCATCTCCTGAGTCGCAGCAGCGCGTGGCTCTTTCGGCGCGACGGCTTCAGCGAACTCGATGTTTGCTGCGTAGTCAGAAGAGTCAGAGAAGATCACATCATCTTCGCCGCTCTGCGCCAGCACCTGGAATTCATGGGATGCGCTACCGCCGATAGAACCGGTATCAGCCTGCACAGCACGGAAATCCAGGCCCATACGGCTGAAGATTTTGCTGTAAGCCGCGTACATGGCGTCGTAGGTTTCCTGCAGGGATTCCTGAGACGTATGGAAAGAGTAAGCATCTTTCATCAGGAATTCACGGGAACGCATCACACCGAAACGTGGGCGAACTTCGTCACGGAATTTGGTCTGGATCTGGTAGAAGTTCAGCGGCAGCTGTTTGTAAGAACTCAGTTCGTTACGAATCAGGTCGGTGATCACTTCTTCGTGAGTCGGGCCGAGTACGAACGGACGATCGCCACGGTCTGCAATACGCAGCAGTTCCGGGCCATACTGTTCCCAACGACCACTCTCTTGCCACAGTTCAGATGGCTGAACCACTGGCATTAACACCTCGATGGCACCGGCGTTGTTCATCTCTTCACGCACGATATTTTCGACTTTTTTCAGGACGCGCACGCCGGTCGGCAGCCAGGTGTATAACCCGGAGGCCAGCTTGCGGATCATCCCGGCGCGCAGCATCAGCTGGTGGCTGATAACCTCGGCGTCGGCAGGTGTCTCCTTCAGAGTGGAGAGCAGGTATTGGCTAGTACGCATGTTGTTACGGTTCCAGTTGAACGATCGAACAGGCTCAACGCGAGCCTGACACAAAAAAAGTGATTTACCCGTCATACTTCAAGTTGCATGTGCGTTGGCTTTCCTCGTTCACCCCAGTCACGTACTGGTGTACGCTCCAGGGGATTCACTGCGTCGCTAACTTCCTGCAACTCGAATTATTTAGGGGCTAGTTTACCAGCGAGAAAGGGATGTCAAAAGAGAAGGCCGCGAAATTACCGTGGTTCCAGTGCAAAGACTTCAAAACCCTCTTCAGTGACGCGCCAGCGCACGTTGAAATCGTGTAGCCACACGGCGTAAGTTTTGCCCGTCTCTTCACCCTTACGATAGGCAGGGCGCGGATCCTGCGCCAGCACTTCACGAATAAACGCTTTTAATTGCGGATAACGCTTTTCGTGTGACAGAAGTTGCTGCTCAATCTCGGCAGTAAAGCTGACCTTCATTTCGGCTATGGGCGCATGTTGCGCATAGCTGGCTGTGGCATCCGGCAGCGCCTCAGCAAACGGCAGGTAGGGCTTGATGTCGATGACCGGCGTCCCGTCTACCAGGTCCAGACTGCCTAATCTCAGGATGACGTTGTCTTTCTGGCAATGAATTCCTTTTAGCTCGACCAGCGACATCCCGATGGGATTCGGACGAAAAGTGGAGCGCGTGGCGAAAACGCCCATTCTGGCGTTGCCGCCCAGGCGAGGTGGCCGCACTGTGGGGCGCCATCCGCCTTCCATTGTCTGGTGAAAGACAAAAATCACCCACAAATGACTAAATGCTTCCAGGCCGCGAACAGCATCGGCCTGGTTATAGGGTGCGAGCAAATGCAGTTCGCCGTTGGCGCTTTTCACCAGACCCGGCTGGCGCGGAACAGCGAACTTTTCTTTATAAGGAGAGCGGATAACGCCTATTTGCTCGAACTGAAAATGGCTCATTTAGACGAAATGTTCAGGGCCGAACCAATACAAACCGCCTGACGGTAGCAACCTGGCGTACCGCTGGTGACTTCGCAGCTGTGCTGCAGTACCGCATTAGCTTTCATTTTAGATGCGTTAATCTGCATGCGTTTGCGTGCGGTTGGAATGCTCGGAGGGGAGTCCTGATTTGATGCCTGGCAGGATTCTCCGCTGACTTCGCCAAGATCGCGGAACGGTTTACCCACTAAATCTTCAGCATTGGTAATAATTCTGACCGGTGTCGCGCGCGGTGCTTTTGGTTTTTCCGGCTCCGCTTTAGGCGGGGTTGCGGTGCTTTGAACGGGTTCAACAGGGGATCTGCTTAACATAGAACAGCCGCTCAGCATGAGTGCTACTAAACAGATCGGTAAAGCACGCATAATATTTCCTCAATGAATGATCTAATCGTCAGATATTGAATCAGTTGCCTGCATAAATGACAAGACGGGCTTTCGCCCGTCCTGAATAATATTACAGATTGTGCAAACAGCCTAAAAATTACCAGCCTTTAACCGCGCCGCCATTGAAGACTTTATTTGCTGCTTCGTAGACTTCGTCAGACTGGTAAGCCTGAACGAATTTCTTCACGTTTTCAGCATCTTTGTTATCTTCACGAGTGACGACCAGGTTAACGTACGGGGAGTCCTTGTCTTCAACAAAGATACCGTCTTTTGCTGGGGTCAGGTTAATCTGACTTGCATAGGTCGTATTGATCACTGCCAGTGCAATCTGTGCATCGTCCAGAGAACGCGGCAGCTGTGGCGCTTCCAGCTCAACCAGTTTCAGGTTTTTCGGGTTTTCGGTAACGTCCAGCGCCGTCGGCAGCAGGCCAACACCCTCTTTCAGCTTGATCAAGCCCACTTTTTGCAGCAGCAGCAGGGAACGACCAAGGTTAGTCGGGTCATTTGGGATAGCGACCTGTGAACCGTCCTGCAGCTCATCCAGCGATTTGATTTTTTTGGAGTAGCCTGCAATCGGGTAAACGAACGTGTTGCCTACTGCCACCAGTTTGTAGCCACGATCCTTGATCTGCTGATCCAGATAAGGTTTGTGCTGGAACGCGTTAGCATCGATATCGCCTTTGCTCAGCGCTTCGTTTGGCAGAACGTAGTCGTTGAACGTGACCAGCTCAACATCCAGACCGTATTTTTCTTTTGCCACTTTCTGGGCCACTTCAGCAACTTGTTGTTCCGCGCCAACAATCACACCCACTTTGATGTGGTTCGGATCTTTTTCATCCTGGCCGCAACCCACAAGTGCCAGAGAACCGATCAAGGCTCCAACTGCCGCAAAGGTTTTGAATTTGAACGCCATGCTTATTTCCTTAATGAGTTATTTGTGTTGTGTTTAATGTTACTTGTGCGTCACTGCCCGAACGATGCGATCGCCGGATAACTGAATTAAATAAACCAGAACGACGAGTAATACCAGCACCGTATTCATCACGGTCGCATTGTATCCGATGTAACCATACTGATAGCCAATTTGGCCCAACCCGCCAGCGCCGACGGCACCGCCCATCGCTGAGTAGCCGACCAGCGTAATGAGCGTAATGGTTGCTGCGTTCACCAGACCAGGCAATGCTTCTGGCAGGAGCACTTTACGCACGATCTGCAGCGGTGTGGCCCCCATCGCCCGGGAAGCTTCGATAAGCCCGGCAGGGATTTCCAGCAGGGCGTTTTCTACCATACGTGCGATGAACGGCGCGGCGCCAACCGTCAGCGGTACGATGGCCGCCTGTAGACCGATTGACGTGCCAACAATCATTCTCGTGAATGGAATCATCCACACTAATAAGATAATGAAAGGGATAGAACGGAAAATATTGACCAACGCAGAAAGCGTACGGTAAAGCTTTGCGTTCTCAATAATTTGCCCTGGACGTGTGACATACAGCAGCACGCCCACTGGCAGTCCAATGACAAAACCAAAAAAGCCGGACACAAAAGTCATTGCCAGCGTTTCCCAGACGCCACGCACCAGCAACCATATCATCGGCTCAGACATAACCCAGTACCTCTACTTTTACATGGTGTTGCTGCAGCCAGGCAATGGCGGCTTGCGTTTCTTCTGGCGTACCGTGCATTTCCGTCAGCATGATGCCGAACTTCACACCGCCTGCGTAATCCATCTGCGCACTAATAATGTTGTTATTCACGTTGAAGCGACGCGCCGTCTCTGAGAGCAGAGGGGCATCAACCGATTGTCCGGTAAATTCCATACGCAGCATTGGGACGCTGTCTGCGTGCGGCTCGGGTTTTAAACGTTCCAGATAATCTTCCGGAATATCCAGATGCAGGGTGGACTGAATAAATTTCTGTGCCAGCGGGGTTTTCGGGTGTGAAAACACTTCGCTTACCGTGTCCTGTTCAATTAGCTCGCCGTCACTGATCACCGCTACGCAGTCACAGATACGCTTAACCACGTCCATTTCATGCGTAATAAGAAGAATGGTCAGACCGAGACGACGGTTAATGTCTTTCAATAACTCCAGAATGGAGCGCGTCGTCGCCGGATCCAGTGCGCTGGTGGCTTCATCGCACAGCAAGACTTTCGGATTGCTGGCCAGTGCGCGGGCAATCGCGACACGTTGCTTTTGACCGCCCGAGAGATTGGCCGGGTAGCTGTCATGTTTATCACTGAGGCCAACCAAATCTAACAACTCTGACACGCGACGTTTAATCTCGTCTTTAGGCGTGTTGTCCAGTTCCAGCGGCAAAGCGACGTTACCAAATACGGTACGTGAAGATAACAGGTTAAAATGCTGGAAAATCATGCCTATCTGGCGGCGGGATTTAGTCAGCTCAGATTCTGACAACGTAGTCAGTTCCTGACCGCCAACCTGCACGCTGCCTTCGGTTGGACGTTCAAGCAGGTTTACACAGCGAATTAATGTACTTTTACCGGCACCGGAGGCGCCAATAACGCCATAAATTTGCCCGGCAGGGACATGCAGGCTGACATTATTCAGAGCCTGAATGGTGCGAGTCCCCTGTTGGAACACTTTGGTGATATTCGAAAGTTTAATCATTGATTATTTATTATCGTAATTAAGTTAGCCGTGGCATTTTCGTCTGCCTGATACGGTCGACGCCGTCAACAAGATGGATGTTAAGGCATCCAGACGTCTAAATCAATCCGGCTTTCGACGATGAGCACTTTCTTGCTTACGGAAACATGCGATACTAGCGACATATACCTTATTCAGGAGTAAACCGGTGGCAAAATCAGTACCTGCAATTTTTCTCGACCGCGATGGCACAATCAATGTGGATCATGGCTACGTACATGAAATAGACGAGTTTGAGTTTATCGATGGCGTTATCGACGCAATGCGTGAACTTAAGAAGATGGGTTATGCGCTTGTGGTTGTCACCAACCAGTCGGGTATTGCACGCGGTAAGTTTACCGAAGCGCAGTTTGAAACGTTGACTGAATGGATGGACTGGTCTCTGGCCGACCGGGATGTTGAACTGGACGGTATCTATTATTGTCCGCATCACCCGCAGGGGAGTGTGGAAGAGTTCCGTCAGGTCTGCGATTGCCGTAAACCGCATCCCGGTATGTTTATCTCCGCTCGCGATTTCCTGCACATCGATATGGCTGCTTCTTATATGGTCGGCGATAAAGTAGAAGACATGCAGGCAGCGGCAGCAGCTAATGTAGGAACAAAAGTTTTGGTGCGTACAGGTAAACCTGTCACCCCTGAAGCGGAAAATGCAGCTGATTGGGTGATAAATAGCCTTGCAGATCTGCCTCAGGCCATCAAAAAGCAGCAAAAATAGGCATTATGGTGAAAAGGTGAACGGTTGGCGTTTTTTTTCTATTTTTGACTTGTCAGCCCGAAATAACTCCCTATAATGCGCCTCCATCGACACGGCGGATGTGAATCACTTCACACAAACAGCCGGTTCGGTTGAAGAGAAAAA
>NZ_JBWKPZ010000005.1:0-192965 GCF_059418505.1 Citrobacter sp. GW821-FHT07H02
ACAACGGTGGGTTGACACCCACCGAGATGGAAAGACAAAGAACCTCTGGCTGTGTCCAAATTAAGTAGACCACTTCACGCCCGACCCGGTCGCCTGGAGGAATAAACGGAGGGGACCGCGAAGCGGTAATTTTCCTGCCGGGAGCCGGGATTGTTAAGGGGGCGGCGATAGCCCCCTTAACCCGTTCACGGGACATGAAATACCAGAGTAGCTAAGAACATAAGGTGAACGGAACCCTTCGCCAGAGTGACAGATTCTCCCTAATTTCTTAACCGACCATCATGACTAACCACACCTACCAGAATTAATACTCTTTGAACGCCAGCTCCAGACGGGCAAGCAATGGTTTAAACAGGTAGCTCAGAAAGGTGCGCTCACCGGTTTTTATCGTGACGCTGGCGGGCATCCCCGCTTTAATTTTGTAATTTCCCAACAGATGCACCCCTTCCGGGGAGACCCGGACTTCAGCGAGATAATAGGGCTGCTGAGTCACTTTATCGATAAGACGGTCGGCCGAAATGGTTAACACCTGCGCCGGCACCGAAGGCAATAATGCATGGTTGAGCGCCGGGAAAAGCACATCGACGGTCAGTCCCGGCGTCATTTTATCAATGGCATGTACCGGAATTTTGGCGTCGATTTGCAGCGGTTGCTCTGCGGCGACTATATCCATCAAGTGCTCACCCGGTTGAATGATCCCGCCGACGGTACTGACTTTTACGTCCAGAACGATCCCGTCAATCGGCGAGCGGATCTCCGTGTTATTCAGCTCGTGTCGGGTCGACGCTAACTCATCTTCCAGCATGGCGACCTCTTTTTGTTTGAGGGTCAGCTCCGATTCCACTTCCTGGAGAAACTGGTGCTGTACCTGATACGCCTTAATCTTCATTTCATTTTGCTGAGACTTGAGTTTGGCAATATTAAGAATATCTTCTGAGACATTACTGGATATTTCGGCGGCCTCCCGCTCAAGCACCAGTAACTGGGCCTTGGGATAGTAGTTTTTTTCGCTCAGTGCGCGAATGGCGCCCAGTTCTCTGCTAATCAGCGTAAATTGATGCTCGCGAAACCCTTTTATCTTGGTTAAATTTTCGGTTTGCCCGGTCAGACCGTCCAGGGTTTCCTGAATCATGGATAATTCATCCTGAATATTTTTTCTGCGGGTTTCAAACAGCTTTTCTTGTAATTGACGGACTTCGACAAGGCGCTTATTACTGGAAAATTGGCTTATCAATTCCTCGCTATAGACGATGGTATCGCGGCCGTCTCTTTCTGCCAGTAATCTGTCCTCATGGGTTTTTGCCGAGATATATTGTGCAATCAATGCGCTGTAACGCATATCAAGCTGCATTTTATCCAGGCGAACAAGGATTTGATCTTTCTTAACCCGATTGCCTTCCTTAATCAGAATATCGGTCACGCGTCCGCCGCTTAAATGTTGAATCGTTTTTCGATTACTGGAGACGGTAACCGTACCGTCAGCGACCACACCAGCGTCCAGTGGCGCACCTACCGCCCATAATATAAAACCACCGACCCCCAGAATAATCACAGCGATACCTCTGATTAAAGGCGGCCATATATTTGTATCGACACTCTCCGTCTTTGGCTCTGTCGTATTCTCTGTCTGCTTTTTCATGATAAAGCCTCTCGTTGTGGTTCATTATTCTGGGCAGGTGGTGGGGTGGTTGATGCGTTGGGAACCGATTTTAAAATATTTGCCTGACGCAAATTGGCAAACACCTGGTCGCGCGGACCGAATTCCTGAATCGCCCCTTCGTTGAGCAATAACACTTTATTGACGACGCCCAGCAGCGTCGGTCGGTGCGAGATAATGATCACCGTTTGTCCCTGCGTGCGTAGCGTATTGATGGCCTTGATCAGGGCCTGTTCACCGGCGTCGTCAAGGTTAGCGTTGGGTTCGTCCAGCACGATGAATGCCGGGTTGTCATAGACCGCCCGCGCCAGCCCGATACGCTGACGCTGGCCGCCCGACAATTGATATCCCTCGGCACCGAGCGGGGTATCGTATCCCTGTGGCAGACGTAAAATCATGTCGTGTACCCCTGCAAGTTGCGCTGCCGCCACGATCAGTTCGCTGTTATTGGGGGTAAAGCGTGCGATATTCTGCGCGATGCTACCGTCAAACAATTCAACATCCTGCGGCAGGTAGCCGAGAGACGGACCAAGCAAGGCTTTGTCCCACTGGCAGATATCTGCGCCATCGATACGGACCTTACCGGAAAGCGGACTCCAGACGCCGACCAGCAGTTTTGCCAGCGAGGTTTTTCCGGAGGCAGAGGGGCCGATTATCCCCAGGATTTCTCCCTGTTCGAGTTGAAACGTGATATTTCGCAGCGTTGGCGTTTTTTGGCCTGGAGGTGCCGCGAAGACGCCTTCTACGCTGATATTGCCTTTTGGACGCGGAAGCGTCAGCACATCTTTCTGTTCCGGAAATTCCCGTAACAGCGTGGTGGTCTGATGCCAGGCGTTGCGAAACTGCACAAACTGTTTCCAGCTACCGATGACCTGTTCGACCGGATTCAACACCCTGCCGAGGATAATGGAGGCGGCAATCATCAGGCCGGGGGTGATTTTCCCGTCGATCACCAGTAAGGCACCCGCACCCAGCGAAACAGATTGCAGTAAGATGCGAACAAAGCGGCTCAGACTGCTTAATGTGGCGGTTTTGTCCGCAATTTGTGTTTGCAGAACCAGCACTTTACTGTGCTGTTCCAGCCAGTGTTTTTTCAGCGTTGCCAGCATTCCCATCGCTTCAATGGTGTCGGAGTTTTGCAATTGCTTATTCAGTTTACTGGTATTGTTGATGGTTAATGCGTGCGCCTGCTGAATCGGTTTTTTGGTTGACAGTTCTGACACCAGCGTCAGGGTAAATAAGATCAGTATCCCGATAATGGAAAGATATCCCAGCAGCGGGTGGACAATAAACGCAATCAGTAAATAGAAGGGTGTCCACGGAATATCTAACAGGGCAAATAAACTGTTGCCTGCCAGAAACTGGCGGATTTGCGCCAGGTCGGCCAGCGCCTGCGCCGGGTTATTTTCACGGGTGGAAACCCGGCGTTTAAACGCGGCATTAAAAACTAATTGATTTAATTTCACATCCAGTCGGTTGCCAAATCGCGTCATCACGCTGGTGCGGGCATATTCAATCATTGAGATAACCGTATACAGACCGATTATCAGTAATGTCAGCATTAACAATGTGGTGGTGTTCTTACTGACCAACACGCGATCGTAGACTTGTAACATATAAATTGCCGGCGCCAGCATTAGCATATTAATCGTACTGCTAAAAAACAGTAACATCAGAAATGCAGGCTTACATCCTTTCAACGCATTTTGTAGCTCAGTTGGCTTTTGCTGGCGCGGCATAATAGGCTCCTTACTCGTTAATCAAATGTTCAACAGTTCGGCTTTTCTTATTCCAGACGTTTAAATAATAAAGTCAGTAGAGTTAACGGTATTGGCTCCAACCCCCGTTAATGTAATAACATCGCCGCCGATGGTGATGATCGTTTGGTTATTATTTCCCGAAATCAAAACCGTAGAGGTAAAGTTTGCGGTAGTCACTCCCATTCCAGAGATATTAATCAGATCCTGTCCGCCGATAGCATTACTGTCGAAACCAGAAATGCTGTCCTGTCCGAACCCGCTTGAGAAGATGAAGCGGTCGTCACCGGTACCGCCGTCCATGGTGTCGTTACCTGTACCGCCCGTCAGCACGTCATTGCCGAGACCGCCAGAGAGCACATCGTTGCCTGCGCCACCCCGCAGGGTGTCGACTCCGTTTGCCCCTTGCAGGTTGTCGTTGCCGTCGCCACCGTCGAGAATGTCGTTGCCAACACCACCCAGCAACTGGTCATTCCCGCCCATCCCGGATAAGTTGTCATTGCCATTACCCCCGGTGATGGTGTTCGCCAGCGCGTTACCAGTGCCGGTGAAATTCCCTGTACCGGTGTATTCCAGGATTTCGACGTTGTCCGTCAGGACATAAGTGGCGAGATTGGTCTCGACAGTATCGGTACCCGCATTCGCCCCCTCGATCACCACGTCACCTGCGTTATCAACGATATAGAGGTCATTCCCGGCGCCACCGTCCATGGAGTCGGCATCCAGTCCACCATCCAGTTGATCGTTGCCGGCCTCGCCAATCAGCGTATCCCGACCACTGCCGCCTTCAATGTCATCATCACCGGCTCCGCCGTTCAGCAGATCGTCACCCGCCTGACCGAGCAGGGTGTCATTGCCGCCTTGCGCAAGGATGACGTCACTCCACGCTGTTCCAGAATGGGTGTTTGACGCATTCGTGCCGACGATCATATCGCCAATCGGTTGAGTGGCGGCGGAGGTCAGGACGACGGACGGGTTCCCCTCATCATCGGTGACCGTTACCACGACCAGCAATGTACGCCCAATC
The DNA here is from genome assembly GCF_059418505.1 of Citrobacter sp. GW821-FHT07H02. Classification (NCBI taxonomy): domain Bacteria; kingdom Pseudomonadati; phylum Pseudomonadota; class Gammaproteobacteria; order Enterobacterales; family Enterobacteriaceae; genus Citrobacter; species Citrobacter sp. GW821-FHT07H02. The sequence continues at coordinate 4,442 of NZ_JBWKPZ010000005.1, forward strand.
ATGTTTGCTGGCGGGGTGTAGGTCGCTTGCGTCGCCCCGGCGATATTGGTGAAAGTGCCGTTTGGCTGGTTCACTCTCCATTGGTAGGTGAAGTTATTCCCGGTTAAACCGTCTGCATCCGCAATGCCGGAGACGAGGGCGGTCAGCGTGACGCTTTCCGTTGGCGTCAGATCGCTAATGACCGGCGAGCCGGTGGTGGGCTGGTCGCGTACCATCACGGCACTGGTTTGCGACGACACCAGTGTTTCAGCATCGCCCATGCGGTCGGTAAAGCTGGCAACAACCCGCAGCGGCGCGCCCAGAATATTCCCCGGAACCCTGAACTGCGTACCTGTCGCCTGATCGCGCCATTGACCGTTGACCAGCGCCTGCCAGGTCATGGTGATTGGTGTATCTGCGGCAATACCATTCCCGTCGAGCAGATTAGACAGATTGACCTGCAACAAATCGCCCACTTCCGGTGTTCCGTCGCTAATGGCCAGATTGCCGGTGGCTCTTTGCGCCGTCACCCAGAGCTGATCGCCGTTACCAAACTCCAGTTTTTCAATGTTGAGCAGGCGGTCTACGCCGTCATTGAACGCCAGTCCTGCCGCCGGAGTGGCATGATTGACGGTAAGACTGCCGTCGGCATTACGCTGGAATTGATAGTTGCTGCTGAGATCCCGGTAAACGGCAACGTCGGTTTCTGTGCCATTACCGTCGCGGAGGATTTCCCGCACAATCGACAGCTGGTTCGGTTTGAGCGTGCCAGCCTGCATGTAGGATTTGAGCTCATTCATGCTGTCGGCGCTGGTTAACCCTTGCATCCCGGAGACCGCGATACGCACGTTCAGCCACGCATCACCGTCGATGATGTCGTTGCCGGCCTTACCGGTGATGCGGTCGCTGCCGCCGCCGCCGAGCAAAATGTCGCCACCGTTGTCCGGATTAAACAAGACGGCATTGCCCGATGCTGCGCGTGGAACACCCAGAATCGACTGGAGTCCGGTGATTCTGTCTGCGCCCTCCTGGGTCAGGTTGTTGGAAAGCGGCGTGCCCTGAACCGGCGCGGTTCCGATAGGTTGCTCTGTGCCTACCAGCACATCGTTAAATTTCCAGCCCGAAAGGCCTTCCACCAGGTCAAAGCGATCGCGCAGGATAAACTCTTGCTGGTTGACGAAAATCGGGATGCCCAGATCCGAGTTGGCGGCGTTTGGGTCACCTTTGTGGATGGCCCAGTCAAAACCAGACATGCCGTTGTTGCGCTGAATGCCCGCGCCCTGAACCATAATGTCGTCACCGGCTTCGCCATCGTAGTCGGTGTCGTTACCCTGACCGTTCAACACGTCATGACCAATGATGGTACTGTTAAAGAACAGTTCGGAGTTATCGCCGGCCAGGGTATCGAAGCCGTCACCGCCTTCTAACCAGTCGTCGCCTTCGTTACCCATCAGGGTGTCACCGCCAGATCCCCCCAGCGCGAAGTCATTATCGCGTCCGGAAAAGACTTCCTGAGCATCTTCGCCGATCACCATGAAATCACTGCCGCTGCCGCCGAAGATCAGGTCGTTGCCGTTACCGGAGAAAATGACGTCGTGTCCCGCATCACCATGCAGGAAGTCAGCCCCGCCGATGGGGGTTCCGGTGTCTGTAATGATGTCGTTGCCATCACCGCCGTGCACAACGTCGGCTTCATCGCCACCGTCGAGACGGTCGTCACCGGCATCACCCCACAGGCTGTCGATCCCTTTGCCGCCAATTAACGTGTCGTTGCCCGCCGAACCGCCGAGCACCACATGACCATCACCCGAATATTTCAAATAGGCGCCATCAGCCGCGCCGTCATTGTCGACATCCGCCCCCGCCGCACGGCGAACCACCAGTGGGAAGAGGAGGTCTTTCAGCGCATTGCCCCATTTCGGATCGGCATGCGTCTGCAAGGACTGGTTGACTTCGAAGGTGTAATCAGGTGTCTGGAACAGGTGGGCAGGCAGGTGAGACGAGCCTGGATCGCCCAGGTCACTGTTACGCATCACCAGGGCAGAGAAGGAGTTTGCCTCCAGTTCGTTCAGCATGTTGAGACCCTGAACGCGGCTCAGATAGTAGAACCGGTCACCGTCCTGCAACATCTCCATCTGCGTTTCAAAGACAAAGTTAAAGGTGGAGCCGAGCATGCCACCGAACTCATTTTTGCGTTCCGCCAGCCCGCCAATCCAGAAATCGACCATATTGAGGCCGGTTTCTTTGTTGGCCCAGGCACCGGTTCCCATAAAGAAATCGAGCGCATCGGCAGGCGCCGGGGCGTCATCCGAACCAAACAGGAGGAGGTTTACCGCCGCGCGTTTTCCTTCCAGCGTGTCGGCGGCTTTGATCAGCTCATGTTGGCCGTAGGCCGCCATAAAGTTGATGATCGATGCCGGGTTTTTCAGGAAGGAGCCAAAATCGGCCCAACTGGTATAGGGGCGCAGCTCGCTGTTGCCGGTTAACTCGTAGAATTGCTCACGCGCCTGATTGAGGGTGGGCATTAACGTGTCGCGCCCGCGTGCGATGTTGAGTGCGCCCAAATCCAGCGGTAGCCCGACCAGGTTATTGCGCAGCGCCTCGGTAATGAACTCATCAATTTCGTTGCCGACCTGACGGGTCATCCCGCGAACAATGGCGCCGACCGCCTGATCGCTGGAGATAGTTTGACCGTTAAGTTCATGGAACGCGATCGGGTTAAGGAAAGCCTCAATCAGCCCGATGTCATCGTCTTTCATGTCGGCATCGGTACGGGCGACGGTTTCGGTCAGCATCGAGTGACCAAAGCGGTAAACCACGTGGGCAAATTCAGCAAAAATAGCCGGGTTGATGTCCGCCGTGTTGGAGAAGACGAACGGATCGACCGCTGGTTGCACGGCACGGGCGAACTCTTCAAACACCAGGTGCTGATATTGCATTTCCGTCGCGAAACGTCCCGCCTGGAAGAGGTATTCCCCGTTCCATTGCAGGGTGTTGAGATCCTCAGGCAGTTCGGTAATCGGCTTAATCAGCCATTGGTTGATCAGTTCAATGTCGTTAGTTTCGAGGATGGTGGTCTTGTACTGATCGACCAGCCGGTTATGTTCGCTGTGGAACACGGAGTGTACGGCAGTCAGACCGATGTTTTCGTTGCCGCGACCGTCACCGGTAATGAAGTGTCTGTCGAGCAGTTCATCGTCATAGGTTCCAGCCCCCGGTGCATTACCCACTTCGCTATCGCCATCGGCTACCAGGTTGGCCTTCGGCACCGCCGTGTGGGCAATATCATCGAGGAAGGCATGCCCGGTTCTCAACGTATCGGCAGGTAACGCCTCGCCATTGGCTTCAACCAGTCCATGTTTGGTCACGATTTGGACTTTGCCATCCTCGCTTAAAATCAGGTTGCCATAGCGGTCGGTCGCCAGCAGCGGCACGTTGAAAACGTCCTGATTGGTCAGCTTGATGCCCAGCAAGGTTTCTGCCTGATGTTTGATATCAGCCCAGGTCGCCAGCCCGCCGTTGCTGCCTTCCAACAGGTGACCGGTGGGCACCGGCTTACCGTCTGCATCCAGCACATATTCGCGGATAAAGATTTGATGAGAAGGGTGGGAGGTGTAGGTCTGGTTCTGATCAATCCACGGCGTAGTGGTGTTGATGGTTTCATGATTAGCATCGACTTTCGCGCGGGTGAGGATCATGAAGTTATTGTCGACGCCGCCGGTGAGTTCAGGATCAACCCATAAAGGGTCATCCGGCATCAGCGGAATAAAGACAATGCCATTGCCTTCTTTCGGGATCAGATCCAGGCCGTGGTCGAAGAACTGCCCGAAAAAGGTCATCCAGCCATTAAACGCCGGTGATAAACCGATGTCAGGCGAGAGGTTCGGAATCGATAAACTGCCGTTGTCGGAAGTGGCACCTCCGCCGGGAACGTCAGTCAGTCCGTCATGGGCTTCCTGGGCCGCTGGGTTAGAGGCGGTTTGGTCGGAAATCAGATTACTGATAATACGCGGGTCGGCATCCCTCACCATCTGCCCTGGGTTTAAGGTGAGGTACTTTGCCAGTGCTTCCATATCTTTCAAATCCAGCGCGACCATTCTGGGCATGGTCTGGTCGGCAGAGCCGTACAGCTCCTGGCCGGGCAGAAGGTTGTTCCATGAACCATCCACGGTACGAATCCCGTAAGGCAACAGGGGACTGGAGACGAGCTCGCGAAGCAGATCGCCATTCACGCTACCATCCGGATTGGTTGCCGCTTCTGATATCTTGATTTGTTGAAGAATAAACGCCAGGTCATGCAACGTTACTGTGAAATCGTATTGTGTAGCCATAGATAATTGCCTCATTGCTTATGTAAGCATTCTCATTCGCATCTAGCCAAATAAAGGCAGAAGAAATGTACTGAGTCCGACTTAAAAAATTATCTGATTAATAATTACGCACCTGAGTTCTTTTCTAATGGTAAATGACAATACCTCTGGACCTCCCATTTTCACTGATATTTAAATTTACTTTGTCCGCTAAGTTTATTATCAACCCAGGACAATAATAAAAACGCCAATGAAAAACCTTCTAATGCATTGAAATCTATGAAATAACGCAAATAACTTCATTTGTAAGATAAAAATACACTAGCGTTGTTTATAAATATTAAGGAGTATTTCAGTGACGTTACAATTGCGTAATGTTCATAACTATGAAAGGTCATGGTTTTACAACCATCATACTTTTTCATGATACGAATTGGGTTTTCTAAACTGTTACGCGGTAATTAAAAATGGCTGGGGAGATAAAAAAGAATAAGCATTCACCAAGTGAATAAATAAAAGACACATTAACATTATGGTTTTGTGGTGAAGGTAAGGGAATAAGTAATACAAAATACGATGGGGGGATTTTTGGATATAAAAGAAAGACAAAACCCTCTCACCTGGCGGTGAGAGGGTTAATTTTTAAGCTGCAACGACGCTGTCGATGGCCGCTTTGGCATCGGATTGCGCTTTGGTCGCGACATCCGGACCGTAGGCAATGCCTTCGGCAAACACAAAGTTCACGTCGGTAATACCGATAAAGCCGAGGAAGACTTTCAGGTACGGCGCGATCAGGTCAGTCGGGGTATCTTTGTGAATACCGCCACGGCTGGAGAGAATTACCGCACGTTTACCGGTAACCAGACCTTCCGGACCTTTCTCGGTGTAGCGGAACGTCACGCCAGCACGCGCAATCAGGTCGAAGTAGTTTTTCAACTGCGTCGGGATGTTGAAGTTGTACATGGGCGCAGCGATGACAATCACATCATGGGCTTTCAGTTCTGCAATCAGCTCATCAGAGAGCGCCAGCGCTTCCTGTTGACGCGGCGTCAGCGCAGCATCGCTCGGACGCAGTGCGCCAACCAGTTCACCATCCAGTACCGGAATTGGGTTAGCCGCCAGGTCACGAACGGTGATTTCGTCTGCGGAGTGTTTTTCACGCCATTGTTCAACAAAATAATCAGACAACTGACCAGACTGAGAGTACCCTGCCAGAATACTGGATTTGAGGACTAATACCTTGCTCATGGGTGTTTCCTTGTATGTGTTTGAAGGGGGGATGCCCCGTTGCTTGTTGACACTTTATTCACAATCCTGCCGCAGTGATAGCGCAATATATCGAAGCCTATGTTCGAAATTATTGAACAACACACGGTTAGCGCCGATGTGGTAATCTATACCTAACATCGAAATGAGATTTGATCAGGCAGAGCACTGCCCTCTAACGTTATGACAGAACAACAAAAATTGACTTTTCACAGCCTGCAACAACAGCTGGAATCGCTGATGTTGCGTGACCGACAGCGCTTTGCTCGTCGCCTGCACGGTGTGAAGAAGGTTAAAAATCCTGATGCACAACAAGCCATCTACCAGGAGATGGCGAAGGAGATTGAACAGGCGGCAGGTAAAGTCCTGCTGCGTGAAGCGGCGCGTCCTGATATCACTTACCCGGATAACCTGCCGGTGAGTCAGAAAAAACAGGACATCCTGAACGCCGTTCGTGACCATCAGGTGGTGATTGTGGCGGGGGAAACCGGCTCCGGGAAAACCACGCAGTTACCCAAAATCTGTATGGAACTGGGGCGCGGCATTAAAGGATTGATTGGTCATACGCAGCCGCGTCGTCTGGCGGCGCGTACCGTCGCCAACCGTATTGCTGAGGAACTGCAAACGGAGCCGGGCGGCTGTATCGGCTATAAAGTTCGTTTTAGCGACCATGTCAGCGACAACACGATGGTCAAGCTGATGACCGACGGTATCCTGCTGGCTGAAATCCAGCAGGACAGACTGCTGATGCAGTATGACACCATCATCATTGATGAAGCGCACGAACGCAGTCTGAACATTGATTTTCTGCTCGGCTATCTGAAAGAGCTGTTGCCGCGTCGCCCGGATTTGAAAATTATCATCACCTCCGCGACCATCGATCCGGAGCGTTTTTCTCGCCACTTTAATAATGCGCCGATTATCGAAGTGTCTGGCCGAACCTATCCGGTTGACGTGCGCTATCGCCCGATTGTCGAAGACGCGGACGATACCGAGCGCGATCAGCTGCAGGCGATTTTCGACGCGGTGGATGAACTGGGACGCGAGAGCCCCGGCGATATTCTGATCTTTATGAGTGGCGAGCGTGAAATTCGCGACACCGCCGATGCGCTCAATAAACTCAATCTGCGCCATACCGAAGTGCTGCCGCTGTATGCGCGGCTTTCTAATAGCGAACAGAACCGCGTCTTCCAGTCGCACAGCGGGCGTCGCATTGTGCTGGCGACCAACGTAGCGGAAACCTCGCTGACGGTGCCGGGCATCAAGTACGTCATCGACCCAGGGACCGCGCGTATCAGTCGCTACAGTTTCCGTACCAAAGTCCAGCGTTTGCCGATTGAACCGGTGTCGCAGGCCTCCGCTAACCAGCGTAAAGGTCGCTGTGGACGCGTGTCGGAAGGGATCTGTATCCGCCTCTATTCGGAAGACGATTTCCTGTCGCGCCCGGAATTTACCGATCCAGAAATTCTGCGTACCAACCTGGCGTCCGTCATTCTGCAAATGACGGCGCTTGGGCTGGGCGATATTGCCGCGTTCCCGTTTGTTGAAGCGCCAGATAAACGCAACATCCAGGATGGCGTACGCCTGCTGGAAGAGCTGGGCGCGATTACCACCGATGAACAGCAGACCGCATACAAACTGACGCCGCTCGGTCGTCAGTTATCGCAGTTGCCGGTGGACCCGCGTCTGGCGAGGATGGTACTGGAAGCGCAAAAACATGGCTGCGTGCGCGAGGCGATGATCATCACCTCCGCGCTGTCTATTCAGGATCCGCGCGAGCGCCCGATGGACAAAAAGCAGGCATCGGATGAGAAGCATCAGCGTTTCCACGATAAAGAGTCCGATTTCCTCGCGTTTGTGAATCTGTGGAATTACCTCGGCGAGCAACAGAAAGCGCTGTCATCGAATCAGTTCCGCCGCCAGTGCAAAGTCGACTTCCTTAACTATCTGCGCGTACGCGAGTGGCAGGATATCTACACTCAGTTGCGTCAGGTGGTGAAAGAGCTTGGCATTCCGGTGAACAGTGAACCCGCAGAGTATCGTGAGATTCATGTCGCGCTGCTCACCGGTTTACTTTCCCATATCGGCATGAAGGATGCCGATAAGCAGGAGTTTACCGGCGCGCGTAACGCACGCTTCTCTATCTTCCCCGGTTCTGGTTTGTTTAAAAAACCGCCGAAGTGGACGATGGTTGCCGAGCTGGTGGAAACCAGCCGTCTGTGGGGACGCATTGCCGCGCGGATCGATCCCGAGTGGGTGGAGCCGGTTGCCCAGCATTTGATCAAACGCTCGTATAGCGAACCGCACTGGGAACGGGCGCAGGGCGCTGTGATGGCGACGGAAAAAGTCACCGTTTACGGCCTGCCGATTGTCGCTGCGCGTAAGGTCAACTACAGCCAGATCGATCCCGTGCTCTGCCGTGAGCTGTTTATCCGCCATGCGCTGGTGGAAGGCGACTGGCAGACGCGCCACGCGTTCTTCCGTGATAACCTCAAACTGCGCGCCGAAGTGGAAGAGCTGGAGCACAAATCGCGCCGCCGCGACATTCTGGTGGATGACGAGACGCTGCTTGAATTCTACGACCAGCGCATCAGCCATGACGTGATTTCCGCGCGCCATTTTGACAACTGGTGGAAGAAAGTCAGTCGCGAAACCCCGGATCTGCTCAACTTTGAAAAGAGCATGCTGATCAAAGAGGGTGCTGAAAACATCAGCAAGCTGGATTACCCGAACTTCTGGCATCAGGGCAATCTTAAGCTGCGGTTGAGCTATCAGTTTGAACCCGGCGCGGACGCTGACGGTGTCACCGTCCATATTCCGCTGCCGCTGTTAAATCAGGTGGACGAGAGCGGCTTTGAATGGCAAATCCCCGGTCTGCGCCGTGAACTGGTTATCGCATTGATTAAATCGTTGCCAAAACCGGTACGACGTAACTTTGTCCCCGCGCCAAACTATGCCGAAGCGTTTTTAGGCCGCGTGACGCCGCTCGAGTTGCCGCTGCTGGATTCGCTGGAGCGTGAACTGCGCCGGATGACCGGCGTAACGGTTGACCGTGAAGCCTGGCAGTGGGATCAGGTGCCCGATCACCTGAAAATCACCTTCCGGGTGGTGGATGACAAAAACAAGAAGCTCCAGGAAGGGCGCTCTTTGCAGGATTTGAAAGATGCGCTGAAGAGCAAAGTGCAGGAAACGCTCTCCGCCGTTGCCGATGACGGTATCGAACAGAGCGGTCTGCACATCTGGAGTTTTGGTCAGCTACCGGAAAGCTATGAACAGAAACGCGGCAACTACAAAGTGAAAGCCTGGCCCGCGCTGGTGGATGAGCGCGACAGTGTCTCCATCCGATTGTTCGACAACCCACTGGAACAACAGCAAGCGATGTGGAGCGGGTTGCGCCGCCTGTTGCTGCTGAATATTCCGTCGCCGATCAAGTATCTGCACGAGAAGCTGCCGAACAAAGCCAAACTTGGCCTCTACTTTAACCCGTACGGTAAGGTACTGGATCTGATCGACGACTGTATCTCCTGCGGCGTAGATAAGCTGATTGACGCTAACGGCGGGCCGGTGTGGACGGAAGAGGGCTTTGCGGCGCTGCATGAGAAAGTTCGCGCCGAGTTGAATGAGACGGTTGTCGACATTGCAAAACAGGTCGAACAGATCCTGACTGCCGTTTTCAATATCAACAAACGCCTGAAAGGGCGGGTAGATATGACCATGGCGCTGGGGCTTTCCGATGTTAAAGCACAAATGGGCGGGCTGGTGTATCGCGGTTTCGTCACTGGCAACGGCTTTAAACGCCTCGGTGACACGCTGCGTTATCTGCAGGCGATTGAAAAACGGCTGGAGAAACTGGCTACCGATCCGCACCGCGACCGGGCGCAGATGTTGAAAGTCGAAAGCGTACAGCAAGCCTGGCAGCAGTGGTTCAACAAACTGCCGCCAGCGCGTCGTGATGATGAGGATGTCAAAGCGATCCGCTGGATGATTGAAGAACTGCGCGTCAGCTACTTTGCCCAGCAGCTGGGAACACCGTATCCCATCTCGGATAAGCGTATCTTGCAAGCGATGGAGCAGATTAGCGGCTAGCGTTTTACATGTCAGCGAGTGAACATTACGGCCAGCATTTGCTGGCCGTTTTGCTGATTACAGGGTCGATGTTTGCGCGTCAATGACGGCTGTGCGACGGCGTCGACTGGCGAAGAAAATTGCCGTCAGTGAAATGGCGACGGTGGTCATCAGATAGATGGCGACAGGCACCCAATCACCATCGTATTTTGCCAACAGGCCGGTGGCGATCAGCGGGGCGGTTCCGCCCGCCAGCGCAGCGCCAATCTGGTAACCGAGGGTGATGCCAGTGTAACGCACGTTAGCGCTAAAGATTTCAGAGCACAGCGTGCCCAGAACGGCGGTCACTGGCGCCCACAAGATGCCAAACATGATGACCGTGGCGACCACAATTCCCCAGGTGGTGCCAGTATTGAGTAACAGGAACCACGGAACAATAAACAGCCCCAGCGCAAACACGCTGATGGCGTACATTTTTTGGCGTCCCACCTTATCGGAAAGCAACCCCATGAGCGGGATCATCACCGTGGCAACAAGCGCGCCCAGCGTGACCGCTTCCAACACCTGGGATTTTTGGTAGGTCAGGGTGGTGGTGGCGTAGCTGACGACAAAGGTCGAGAAAATATAGAAAGGTGCAGTTTCAACCACTTTCAACCCGGCTGCGATCAGTACTTCACGCCAGTGATGCGTCAGTGTATCGCGCAGCGGCGCTTTGGCTACCTGGCCGGACTGTTTTACTTTCTTAAACTCCGGCGTTTCATCGATATCTTTGCGGATCCACAGTCCTAACAGCACCAGTACAGAACTTAACAGGAACGGGATGCGCCAGCCCCAGGAGAGGAAGTCTTCTTCACTGAACAACGTCATCAGCGAAACAATAAAGGTGGCCATCAGCATACCGATGGTGACGCCTGCCTGCGGGATGCTGCCAAAAAAGCCTTTTCGTTTTTCGGGCGCATATTCATACGCCAGTAACAGGGCGCCGCCCCATTCGCCGCCGATGCCCATCCCCTGAATGACACGCATCAGAATCAATAAAATCGGTGCCCAGATACCGATCATTTCATAGGTCGGCAGCAGGCCAATCATCACGGTTGCGCCCCCCATCAGCGACAGGGTCAGCACCAGCGTTTTCTTACGCCCGATACGATCGCCAATGTGGGCAAACAACACCCCGCCGATGGGACGAATGAAAAAGGTGAGCGAGAAAGAAAGATAAGAGAGAATCAGCCCAATGACCGGATCAACCATCGGGAAGAAGATTTTGTTAAACACCAGGGCGGCGGCGGTGCCATATAAAAAATAATCAAACCACTCTATCGCGCTGCCGGTCAGACTGGCGATGAGTACTTTTTTGTTTTTCTTCAAAATAGCCGTGCTGCTTTCATGCGTTGTCATTACTGGGAACCTCGCCACAGAGAGTGTGAGTCAGGTGATACCCGAAACGGTGTGGGTGCAACCTGCTGCGTTACAAAAGTTGTTAAATTGTTAATCAAACTAGAATTGTTTGTAATGTTTAACAAGTAACAAGACCAGTAAAAGGGCTAAACAGGTAACATTTTTGCAGCGTTATTCACTGCGATTCATTGTAATAACAAGTAAATGCTTTATCGGAAGCGAAAGTGACAGGATAATCTCCAGGTGCAACCGCGACTTTTTTAGTTATTTCGTGTTATTTCACCGAGATGATAAAAAAGTGCTGAAATTCAACACGCCGTCTTTCAGAGTGATCCGCTATTTTCGCGAAGTGAGTTCGGTACCCTGCAGTGAACAATGAGGAGGAATCATGAACATGCGTCAATTTCCGCCACTGTCCGAAGTGACGTTACAGGCAGTGAACACCGTTGGCCAATGGCTGGCGCAAAACGATTTCTCAGCAGAGGAACCCTTTCAGGCTGACTGCGTCGTACTGGCGGGAAATGCCGTCATCCCGACCATCGATGCGGCTTGCAAAATCGCGAAAGAGCAGCGTATTCCATTGCTGATAAGCGGCGGGATTGGCCATTCGACGACGTTCCTCTATTCGGCGATCGCAGAGCACCCGCGCTATAACACGATACGTACCACCGGGCGGGCGGAAGCCGCGATTCTGGCCGACATCGCCAATCAGTTTTGGCAAATACCCGGCGAATCCATTTGGGTGGAAGACCAGTCAACAAACTGCGGAGAGAACGCCCGGTTTAGCTGCGCATTACTCCGTCAGGCGCCGGTGACCATTAACACGGCGATTGTGGTTCAGGACCCTACCATGCAGCGACGTACGCTGGCGACCTTCCGGCGTGTGACGAAGGATGACCCGGACGCCCCGCGTTGGCTCAGTTTCCCGGGTTTTACGCCGGAGCTGCGTCATCAGGAAGAAGGGGTTGATTTTACGAATGCGGCGCAAGGGGTGTGGCCCGTCGATCGTTACCTGTCATTAATTGCGGGAGAACTCCCGCGTGTGCGTGATGATGAGGCCGGTTACGGACCGCGCGGACGTGATTATATTGTCCACATCGACATTCCCGATGAGGTTGAAGCGGCCTGGCAGATCTTGCAAAACGATGATGTTCTGAATGAGGCAATCGATAGCCGTTCCCTGCGTTAACCGATCATTTTTGCCCGTTTGTGACGATCTACGCTCAAACGGGCATGATTTTTCGTCTTCGTTGTCCTTCCTGCGCCCCTTTCGGGGCCTCTTTTATGAACTGCTTCACAAAGTTGCTAACCTGACGGCAGTATCTGCTTCACGATTGATATTAATTAACAATGATTTTACTTGTTAAAAACAAATCAATTACAGGAGCAGCGCATGTCAGCACCCGTACAACACCCGATGTATATCAATGGCCAGTTTGTGAGCTGGCAGGGAACGTCATGGATTGATGTGGTTAATCCTGCAACGGAAGAACTGATTTCACGCATTCCTGATGGCAGCGCAGAAGAGGCGCGTCAGGCCATTGATGCGGCGGTACGCGCCCAGCCTGGCTGGGAGGCATTGCCCGCCATACAACGGGCGGGATGGCTGCGAAAAATTGCGGCGGGTATCCGCGAGCGTGCAGAAGAAATCAGCGCCTTGATCGTGGAAGAAGGCGGAAAAATTCAGCAACTGGCGCAGGTGGAAGTTGCCTTTACGGCCGATTACATCGACTACATGGCGGAGTGGGCGCGCCGCTACGAAGGCGAAATTTTGCAAAGCGACCGTCCGGGTGAAAATATTCTGCTGTTCAAACGCGCGCTGGGTGTGACCACCGGGATCCTTCCGTGGAATTTCCCGTTCTTTTTGATTGCCCGTAAGCTGGCACCGGCGCTGCTGACCGGGAATACAATCGTAATTAAACCCAGTGAGTTCACGCCCAACAATGCCATCGCCTTTGCGCAAATTGTGCATGAGATTGGTTTGCCAGCCGGGGTCTTTAACCTGGTGTTAGGGCGTGGTGAAACCGTGGGGCAGGAGCTGGCGGGCAACCCGAAAGTGGCGATGGTGAGTATGACCGGCAGCGTGGCGGCGGGTGAGAAAATCATGACGGCGGCGGCGAAAAACATCACCAAAGTATGCCTTGAGCTGGGTGGCAAAGCGCCTGCGATTGTGATGGACGATGCGGATTTGGAACTGGCCGTGAAAGCGATTGTTGATTCACGGGTGATCAACACCGGGCAGGTATGTAACTGCGCGGAGCGCGTCTATGTGCAAAAAGGGATCTACGATCGCTTTGTTAATCGACTGGGTGAGGCGATGAAAGCGGTACAGTTTGGCGATCCGGCACAGCGGGATGATATAGCCATGGGACCACTGATTAATGCCGCAGCGCTGGCTCGGGTAGAGCAAAAAGTGGCGAAAGCGGTACAGGAAGGGGCCAGAGTGGTGCTGGGCGGCAAAGCGGTTGAGGGGAAAGGCTACTATTATCCGCCAACCCTGCTGCTGGATGTCCGTCAGGAGATGGCGATCATGCACGAAGAAACATTCGGACCGGTACTGCCTGTCGTGGCGTTTGACACGCTGGAAGAGGCGTTACAGATGGCAAATGACAGCGAGTATGGCCTCACATCTTCTATTTATACCCAGAATCTGAGCGTTGCTATGCAGGCTATCAAAGGGCTGAAGTTTGGTGAAACCTACATCAACCGCGAAAACTTTGAAGCGATGCAGGGTTTTCATGCGGGGTGGCGAAAATCAGGGATTGGCGGCGCCGACGGTAAACACGGGCTGAATGAGTATCTGCAAACGCAGGTCGTCTATTTGCAGTCCTGACAGGCGAGCAGTACCGGGCTGGCCGGGTGAGCGTGAACGCGACCCGGCCACACCCTCATCGTTTAAAGTTTGACGAATTTCTCCAGGGTACGAATCAGTTGGGTGACGAATCCGTACTCGTTATCGTACCAGGCGACCGTTTTCACCAGTTGCAAATCGCCGACTTCAGTAATCTCTGTTTGCGTGGCGTCAAACACCGAACCAAAGTGAGAGCCGATGACGTCAGAAGAGACGATTTCTTCATCGGTGTAGCCAAAGGATTCATTATTCTCCGTCGCCTTTTTCAGCGCGTTGTTAACCTCTTCCGCGGTCACTTTTTTACCCAAAATCGAGACCAGTTCCGTCACTGAACCTGTTTTTACCGGAACTCGCTGAGCATGACCTTTTAGTTTTCCGCTCAATTCCGGTATCACCAGGCCAATCGCTTTTGCGGCTCCAGTGGTATGAGGGATGATATTTTCCGCCGCCGCCCGCGATGCGCGCAGATCTTTGCCTCGCGGACCATCGACCAGTGACTGCGTACCGGTATAGGCGTGAATGGTGGTCATGGTGCCGACCTGAATACCGAAGTTGTCATGCAGCGCTTTGGCCATCGGTGCGAGGCAGTTAGTGGTACAGGAGGCGACAGAGACAATCTGGTCGCTGGCATTCAGCGTGTCATCATTGACGTTAAAGACAATGGTTTTCATCTCGCCCGCCGGTGCTGAGATCAGCACTTTTTTCGCACCGGCATCGAGATGCGCGCGGGCTTTTTCTGCGGAGGTATAGAAGCCTGTGCATTCGATGATGAATTCCGCACCGGTGGTTTTCCAGGGGATATTTTTCGCCTCTTTTTCTGCGTAAACGGCAATTTTCCTGCCATCAACAATCAGCGCATCCTCAGTGAAATCAACGCTCCAGGGGAACGGTCCGTAGTTAGAGTCATGCTTTAACAGATAGGCGAGTATTTTGGGGGAGGTGAGATCGTTAATCGCCACCACATCCACATTGCTCTTCACTTCCAGCAGACGTCGCAACACCAGGCGACCGATACGACCAAAACCGTTAATGCCAATTTTACTCATGATTTTCTCCTGTCAGGGTAGGGCAATACGCCACATTTTTTCCTTACCAGGCTTAGTCCACTCCGCCGTTGCGGGCAATGACCATTGTTGCGACTTACCGTAACCGATTGAAAACGGGAGAACAAAAGTTAATGAATTTTTAACAAAAGCCCGCTATGTTGGCGCTTTATTGTTTTTATTCAGGAATTGTTATGGGCAATAAGTATTCTGGCCTGCAAATTGGTATTCACTGGCTGGTTTTTTTACTGGTGATAGGCGCCTACTGCGCCATGGAATTACGCGGGTTTGCACCGCGCAGCTATCGTCCGTGGTTCAATGTGGTCCACGTTTCATGCGGTATCTCGATTCTGGTATTGATGGTGACGCGTCTGTTAGTCCGGCTTAAGTATCCCGCGCCGCCGATCGTGCCAAAACCGAAGCCGATGATGACCGGTTTTGCCCATCTTGGGCATCTGGTTATCTACCTGCTGTTTATTGTTCTGCCGGTTATTGGCCTGCTGATGATTTACAACCGGGGAAATCCCTGGATGGCATTTGGAATTGTGATGCCACATGCCGCCGAAGCCAATTTTGACCTGGCGGATACGCTGAAATCCTGGCACGTCACGCTGGCAAATCTGGGCTACTTTGTGATTGCTCTGCATGCCGCCGCCGCGCTGATGCATCACTATTTCTGGAAAGATAATACGCTGTTGCGCATGATGCCGCGAAAACGTTCCTGACGTCACACATCGCCCCGCATCTGCGGGGTTTTTCTTTGAATGGGGGAGAGAAAGCACCTGCGTCTAACCAGACCCGTACGCAGGTGAAAACAACGGGTCTACATCGGAAGCGACTATTATATTCATTTGTATGACAAATATAAACCGGTTTGTTATCCCGCTGGCAGGTGCGCCCACACGGGATCTCTGCACCTCTTTATCCTTAAAGTGAACATGGATAAAGCCCGTTCTGCGAACTACGCTTAAAAGGATATAGATATCGGGAGGGATTATGCTGACTCACTCTGAAGCCCGACGCTGGGCGACGCTCATGCTGAAATCGGCGCTGTGTGATGGTATGAAGGGGGATGAGATCTGCAGACAAGTGCATCTGGTTTGCGACAAACACGGAAAAGAGTGCCTTGAAGAGCTTATCGAAGAGATATTGATTGAAGCAGGACGCATTGGTCCTCAACACAGTGCCGGAGAATACCGGCATCATTAAACCACCGCCAGGCGATACGCTGCCTGCGTGAAAGAAACCCCGAAACCAGAACACCTGACGGTTCGGGGTTTTGTGCACATCCCCCGTTGTATCATTCACATGAATTATCCATTCACGACATCATCGTTTTACAGCCGCTATCAAACATTGTTACTATACCCCCCTATAGTATGGAGGGCATATGCCGCATTCCCCTGAAGATAAAAAACGTATTCTGACTCGCGTTCGTCGCATTCGCGGGCAGGTTGATGCGCTGGAACGGGCGCTGGAGTCCGGCGAGCCTTGCCTGGCTATCCTGCAACAAATTGCGGCGGTGCGTGGAGCCTCTAACGGCCTGATGGGCGAGATGGTCGAGATTCACCTGAAAGATGAGCTGGTCAGTGGGGAAACCACACCGGACCAGCGCGCGGTGCGCATGGCTGAAATCGGCCACCTTCTTCGTGCTTATCTAAAATAAATACATCACCTGACTATAAAGGGAAGAGACAAATGAAATCACGTGCTGCAGTTGCATTTGGCCCCGGCCAGCCGCTAAAAATTGTTGAGATTGACGTCGCACCGCCAAAGAAGGGGGAAGTGCTGGTGAAAATCACCCATACCGGGGTTTGCCATACTGATGCGTTTACGCTCTCTGGCGATGACCCGGAAGGGGGGTTCCCAGCAGTGCTGGGACACGAAGGCGGCGGGATCGTCGTTGAGGTTGGCGAAGGAGTGACCAGTCTGAAGCCTGGCGACCACGTCATTCCGCTGTACACGGCAGAATGTGGCGAGTGTAAGTTCTGTAAGTCGGGTAAAACCAACCTGTGCCAGGCGGTTCGCGCCACCCAGGGGAAAGGTCTGATGCCGGACGGCACCACCCGTTTTTCCTACAACGGTGAACCCATTTATCACTACATGGGCACCAGTACCTTCAGTGAGTATACGGTTTGCGCAGAGATCTCTCTGGCGAAAGTGAACCCGCAGGCGCCGCTGGATAAAGTGTGTCTGCTGGGCTGCGGCGTAACGACCGGTATCGGCGCGGTGCATAACACGGCAAAAGTGAAAGAGGGCGATACCGTTGCCGTATTCGGTTTGGGTGGTATTGGTCTGGCGGTTATTCAGGGAGCGGTACAGGCGAAAGCCGGACGCATTCTGGCTATCGATACCAATCCAGAAAAATTCAAACTCGCCGCTGAAATGGGCGCGACTGACTTTATCAACCCGAACGATCATGACAAGCCGGTTCAGGATGTGATTGTTGAACTGACCGACGGTGGCGTCGATTTTAGCTTCGAGTGCATCGGTAACGTCAATGTGATGCGCGCCGCGCTTGAGTGCTGCCACAAGGGATGGGGCGAGAGCATTATTATCGGCGTGGCGGGGGCGGGTCAGGAGATCAAAACCCGTCCATTCCAGCTGGTGACCGGGCGTGTCTGGCGTGGTTCGGCCTTTGGCGGCGTCAAAGGGCGTTCACAGCTTCCGGGGATGGTGGAAGAGGCCATGAGCGGGAAAATTCAACTGGATCCGTTTATTACCCACCGCTTGCCGCTGGAACAGATCAATGAGGCGTTCGATCTCATGCATCAGGGCAAATCTATCCGCACCGTTATCCATTTCGGCGATAGCTAAGTATTCCGCCAGCGGTATCCTCCGCTGGCACTTTCCTGAATTTTCCGGAATGAATTGTTCTGAAATGTGACGAGTATGGCGCTTTTCAGGGTAAGCCATTGTCGGGAAATGCCGATGATCCTCTTACGGGCGTTTTTTGCGCATTCACCTACAAGAGAGTCGACGGTCATGGACAACACATCATCGATGCAAGCACCGCATAAGCTGGGCTTTTTGCATCATATCCGGCTGGTTCCGCTGTTTTCCTCCATTCTTGGTGGCATCCTGCTTTTGTTCGCGCTCAGTTCGGGGCTGGCAGGCTATTTTCTGTTGCAGGCCGATCGCGACCAACGCGATGTGACGGATGAAATAGAGGTGCGTATGGGGCTATCCAATAGTTCTGACCACCTGCGTACCGCACGTATCAGTCTGATCCATGCTGGCGCCGCCAGCCGTATTGCCGAAATGGCGGACATGAAAGCGAATATCGCCGAGGCCGAAAAACGCATCAAACTGGCGCAGGATGGGTTTAACGCCTGGATGGCGCGCGCCGTGAAAACGCCTGCGGATGAAGCGCTGGACGATGCGTTACGCACCCGCTTTAACGCCTATGTTGACGGTTTGCAGCCGATGGTTAAATACGCCAAAAACGGCATGTTTGAAGCCATTATCAACCATGAAAATGAACAGGCGCGGCAGCTGGACAGCATGTATAACGCCACGTTGCTGAACGCGGTAGAGTTGCGAACGGAACGCGCAAACCAGCTGAGTGGTCAGGCGCACCAGCGTAGCCAACTGGGGCTGATGTTTATGATTGGCGCATTTGCGCTGGCGCTGGTATTGACCCTGATGACGTTTATCGTACTACGCCGCACCGTGATTCAGCCATTGCAACGTACCGCCCGACGAATTGAACAGATCGCCTCTGGCGATTTGACCCTCCAGGATGAACCCACCGGAGGCAGTGAAATTGGTCGACTGAGCCGTCATCTGCAAAAAATGCAGCACGCGCTGGTCCAGACCGTCGGCACGGTTCGTCAGGGCACGGAAGAGATCTATCGCGGCACCAGTGAAATTTCGGCGGGCAATACCGATCTCTCTTCCCGCACAGAACAGCAGGCGGCGGCGATCGAACAGACTGCCGCCAGCATGGAACAGTTAACCGCGACGGTGAAACAAAATGCGGATAACGCACATCACGCCAGCAAACTGGCGGAAGACGCGTCCGACAAAGCCAGCCGGGGCGGTCAGATGGTTTCTGGCGTGGTGAAAACGATGGGCAATATCTCCTCCAGTTCGAAGAAGATTTCCGAAATCACGGCGGTGATTAATAGCATTGCGTTCCAGACCAATATCCTGGCGTTGAATGCCGCCGTGGAAGCCGCACGCGCGGGCGAACAGGGGCGCGGATTTGCCGTTGTCGCCAGTGAAGTTCGCACCCTTGCCAGTCGCAGTGCGCAAGCGGCGAAAGAGATTGAAGGACTGATCGGCGAATCCGTCAGATTAATCGATCAAGGGTCGGGTGAAGTGGTGGCCGCGGGCGACACAATGACGGAGATAGTTGAAGCGGTTAAACGCGTTACCGATATTATGCTGAACATCGCAGCAGCCTCTGATGAACAAAGTCGCGGTATTGTGCAGGTAAGCCAGGCCATTTCAGAGATGGATAAAGTGACGCAGCAAAACGCGTCGCTGGTTGAAGAGGCGTCTGCTGCGGCCGCCTCTCTGGAAGCGCAGGCCGCCCGATTAACCGACGCCGTAGGGACGTTTCGTTTACAGGGCAGAAGCCGGGTGAAAAGTGTTCCGGATGCGTTTTCACCGCGAGCCGCCACAACCCATAGCGATAATTGGGAAACGTTCTGAGCAACAGGCCGGGGTTACCCGGCCTTACTTTCGGTGAATGTCCAGCCGGGTGTCTAAAACGGGATTACAACGCGAGGCGTCAGAGCGGCATGGATTTGCGAATCGTTGAAATCAACGTTTGTGCTGCACTGGAAAGGGTTGTATCGACCCGAGTGAGGATCCCGATAGGTTCACCGGCTCCCTGAGACGGAATCGGCAGCGACACCAGCGTCGCCTGACGTAAATCATCCCTGACGGCGCCGGAAGGCACAAACCAAACGTAGTCATAATCGACGGTAAGCTGACGCGAGAGGGACGCTGAAAGCGTTTCGATACAGCCGGAAGGCATTTTGCAGCCCTGGCTTTGCAGTAAGGCTTCTGCGTTCTGCCGGGGGACGGTTCCCTTGGGGGAGACAACGACCGGCCAGTCCGTGACGCGACTCAGCGTCACCGTCTCCTGCAACAACGGGTGATTGGGGCGCACAACCAGTTTCAGGGATTCGAGAAACAACAGCTCATAATTGAGTCCGCTCATCAATTCCGGGTCGGACATTCGGCCAATCCCCAGATCGATTTCTCCCGATTTCAGACCTGCCAGCAGCATGGGATTGTTCATGGTCGCCACTTGCAGGGTCGTCTCTTTTTGTTGCTGATGAAATTGTCCAATTACGGCGGGGAGGATCCCCAGTGCGGCGGTGGGTAGGGCGCCAATGCGCACCACATCATGGTTATGGCCTTCCTTGCGGTTCAGCGCCTGTCCTGCGGTGTTTAGTGCATCAAGCACTTTCACTGCATGGGTAAGAAACTGCTCGCCAGGTAGCGTGAGTTGCGCGCCGAGGCGTCCACGCTCAAAAAGACGGGTTCCGGTCAATTGCTCCAGCTCGTTAAGGGTTTTGGAGAGGGCCGGTTGACTCAGGTTAAGGGTTTCAGCCGCGCGCCCCAGTGTTCCCTGTTGGGCGACGGCTACGAAAGTATGAAGGTGGCGCAAACGAATGCGCTGACTGAACAAACCATTTTTTTCCATAATAGATGTTAAAAACAAAGCAGTGTTGGTGACAAGTAAAGTTATTTGTTTTTGATAACCTGTAAGCAAATTATTATTAACATTTAAAGCATTTAAGTTACAACTGTTTTGTTTTGCTTATATTTTGTACTGCCTGGTGGTGCGTTTTTCGTCCTGATACACGTAACCGCTATGAAGGGCTGGCATAAACGAGGGAGGGGATGAATTCAGGCGAGATCACACTTCGTAAATTCTTCCCACCAGAGTGAATAGCGTTTTCTACACTCCAGGTAATATTCACTGGAGGCATGACATTATGGCGAACACCATCACGGCAGATGAGATTCGGGAACACTTTTCGCAGGCAATGTCAGCAATGTACCAGCAGGAAGTGCCGCAATACGGGACATTGCTGGAACTTGTCGCTGACGTGAATCTCTCGGTACTGGAAAATAACCCGACGCTGCATGAAAAACTGGCCAACGCCGATGAACTGGCACGGCTGAACGTGGAGCGCCACGGCGCGATTCGGGTGGGTACTGCACAGGAACTTTCCACGCTGCGCAGGATGTTCGCCATTATGGGGATGTATCCTGTCAGTTATTACGATCTCTCCCAGGCGGGCGTCCCGGTGCATTCCACCGCCTTTCGCCCGATTGATGATGCGTCGCTCTCCCGCAATCCGTTCCGCGTCTTTACCTCGCTGTTGCGACTCGAACTCATCGAGAACGAAGACCTCAGAAAACAGGCGGCGGAAATCCTGGCGAAACGCGATATTTTTACACCGCGTTGTCATGCACTTTTGGATGAATTTGACGCGCAGGGCAGTTTTACCCCTGCACAGGCGCGAGAGTTTGTTCAGGAAGCGCTGGAGACTTTTCGCTGGCATCGACATGCCACCGTTGATGAGGCGACATACCATGCGCTGCATAACGAACACCGCCTGATTGCTGACGTGGTGTGTTTCCCCGGCTGCCATATTAATCACCTGACGCCGCGTACGCTGGACATCGACAGGGTGCAATCCATGATGCCGGAGTGCGGAATCGAACCCAAAATTTTGATTGAAGGCCCGCCGCGCCGCGAGGTGCCTATCCTGCTGCGCCAGACCAGTTTTAAAGCGCTGGAAGAACCTGTGCTGTTTGCTGGCGAAATGCAGGGAACCCACTCGGCGAGGTTTGGTGAAATCGAACAGCGCGGTGTGGCGCTGACCCCGAAAGGCCGTGAACTGTATGACACGCTGTTGCAAAAGGCCGGGACCGGTAAAGATAATCTCACGCACCAGCTTCATCTACAGGAGGTGTTCAAATCCTTTCCCGACAGCGAATTTCTCCTGCGCCAGCAGGGGCTGGCCTGGTTTCGCTATCGCCTGACGCCATCGGGCGAAGCACATCGTCAGGCGATCCACGCGGGGGATGATCCGCAACCGCTGATTGAGCGCGGGTGGGTGGTGGCGCAACCTATTACCTACGAAGATTTTCTGCCAGTGAGCGCGGCGGGGATTTTTCAGTCAAATCTCGGTAATGAAACGCAGGCGCGAAGCCATGGCAATGCCAGCCGTGACGCCTTTGAGCAGGCATTGGGTTGTCCGGTCCATGATGAGTTTGCGTTGTACCAGCAGGCGGAAGAACGCAGCAAGCGGCGTTGCGGCCTGCTCTGAACACGGTATCCTGTTGGGATGTAAAAGAAGTCGTGTCAGGATGTTGTTATGAAAATCCCTTCCATCCCCCTGGCTGAAACACTGCAGGGGAAAATTATGGGTGTCGCGCAAGGCGACATCCACCTTTGGCGTGGGATCCCCTATGCTGCGCCGCCGACAGGCGAGCTGCGCTGGCGTGCGCCGCAACCAGCACCCGCGTGGCAGGGCGTCCGCCAGGCGAACGCCTTCTCCTGCGCGAGCTGGCAGGATATCGAGTATTGCAAAGCCCTTGGCGGCGGTGATCCGGGGCGTTTTTCGGAAGATTGTCTCTATTTGAATATCTGGTCCCCGGCGACGCGTTCCCAGCCATTGCCCGTCATGGTCTGGCTACACGGTGGGGGTTACACCATCGGCTCTGGGTGTCTGCCGCCTTACGACGGAGAAGCGCTGGCAAAAAGAGACGTGGTGATCGTCACGCTCAACTATCGCCTCGGTCATCTCGGCTTTTTTGCGCATCCGGCGCTGGAAGGCGAAGAGGGCGAATGCCTCAACAATTTTGCCTTATTAGACCAGATTGCGGCGCTGCGTTGGGTGCAGGAGAACATTGCTGCGTTCGGGGGCGATGCGCAAAATGTCACCTTGTTTGGTGAATCCGCCGGTGCGCGCAGCGTCCTCTCATTAATGGCCTCGCCGCGTGCCAAAGGGCTTTTCCAGCGGGCGATGATTCAGAGCGGGTATACGTTGCCCGATACGCCGCGCGAGATTGCGCTCGAAAACGGCGTTGCCGTGGCGGCGCATTTTGGTCTGCAAAACGCCACTGCTGAACAGCTACGGGCCATTCCGGCGCACCTGTTCTGGTCGCTCGGCGCGCCATTGAAAATTGCGCCGACGCCCATTTTTGGCGATGCGGTTCTCCCGGAACCGATGCTCGACGTCTTTTTCGCGGGTAAACAGCACCCGATGCCGGTACTGATTGGCTCAAACAGCGATGAAGCCAGCGTGATGCCGGTGTTTGGCGTAGATCTCGCCGGGCAAATCGAAAAGTTACGCCGAGAGCGTCGACTGGGCCTGGGGCTTATCAAACTGTTGTATCCCGGCGTTAAAGGGGATGAAGAGCTGGGACGTCAGGTGTGCCGGGATATGGCGTTCACCACGCTGGGATATGTGGTCATGCAGGCGCAGCAGCGGGTCGGCGAGCCCTGCTGGAGGTACTGGTTCGATTATGTTGCTGAAAGTGAGCATGCCACCTATGCGAAGGGGGCCTGGCACGGCAATGAGGTGCCTTATGTTTTTGATACGCTGATGCTGGCGGAACCGTCGCGCTATTACGCCAATGGCAACGATCGGGCGTTTGCCTCGCACATTGCGGATTACTGGGTGAGCTTTGCCCATCATGCCAGCCGCTCCTGTGATGTTTTGCACGGCCCGGTACGCTGGCCCGCCTCAATTCAGGGACGCGATCGTCTGTTGCGGATTGGTCTGAACAAATTTGCCGGTTTTAAAGTTGAAAACCGTTTTATGCGGGCGCGGATGTCACTGCTTAAACGGGTGATGAAACATCATGTCAGCCTGGATTAACCTCCGTGAAGATGTTTCAACCCGGTAATACTCCTGTGCTAACTTTACATTGGAATCAGTCTGTTCCGATCGACAGAAAATATTTTCATTTTTGTACAGATTATCGGCGGGCAACAATTGGATTATTAATCGAATTTGTCTAGAGTGAGCGCTCAGAAACGTGCACTCTCTTGCCGCTGTTACGTACCAGCGCGGGACCATTCACACGACCAGAAGGACTTACTTTCAGGTATGGATCGTAGACGATTTATTAAAGGTTCAATGGCAATGGCCGCCGTGTGCGGTACCAGTGGTATTGCATCTCTCTTTTCTCGCGCCGCCTTTGCGGCCGAATCCGACATTGCTGATGGTCAAACCGTCCGTTTTGACTTCTCTGTTCTGCAATCCATGGCGCACGACCTGGCCGAGAAACCGTGGGGCGGCGCGCCGCGCGCACTGCCGAACACGCTGGCGAATCTGACGCCGCAAGCGTACAACAGCATCCAGTATGATGCCGAACACTCGCTGTGGAATAACGTAGAAGGGCGCGAGCTCGATGTGCAGTTCTTCCATGTCGGGATGGGGTTCCGCCGTCGCGTGCGGATGTTCTCCGTGGATGCGGGGACGCATCAGGCGCGTGAGATCCACTTCCGTCCTGAACTGTTTAAATACAACGATGCGGGCGTCGACACTAAACAGCTGGAAGGGCAGACCGACCTCGGTTTTGCCGGTTTCCGCGCGTTTAAGGCACCGGAACTGGCGCGTCGCGATATTGTGTCGTTCCTCGGCGCCAGCTATTTCCGCGCCGTTGATGACACCTACCAGTATGGTTTGTCTGCGCGCGGTCTGGCGGTCGATACCTACGCGGATAAGAAAGAAGAGTTTCCTGATTTCACGGCGTTCTGGTTTGAAACGGCGAAGCCGGGCGACACCACGTTTACGGTGTACGCGCTGCTAGACAGCCCCAGCGTCACGGGTGCCTATAAGTTTGTGATCCATTGCGAGAAGACGCAGGTGATCATGGATGTGGAAAATCACATCTATGCACGTAAAGACATTCAGCAACTGGGCATTGCGCCAATGACCAGTATGTTCAGCTGCGGCAATAACGAACGCCGCATGTGCGACACTATTCACCCACAAATCCACGATTCCGATCGCCTGGCCATGTGGCGCGGCAACGGTGAATGGATCTGCCGTCCGCTGAATAACCCGCAAAAGCTGCAGTTCAACGCCTACACCGACAACAACCCAAGAGGGTTTGGTCTGTTGCAGCTTGATCGTGATTTTACCCACTATCAGGACATTATGGGCTGGTATAACAAACGTCCAAGCCTGTGGGTAGAGCCGCGCAATCAATGGGGCAAGGGAACGATTGGCCTGATGGAGATCCCGACCACCGGCGAAACGCTGGACAACGTGGTCTGCTTCTGGCAACCGGAGAAAGCGATAAAAGCCGGTGATGAACTGGAGTTCAAATACCGTCTGTACTGGAGTGCGCAACCGCCGGTACGCTCGCCGTTGGCGCGTGTCATGGCAACCCGTACCGGTATGGGCGGGTTCCCGGAAGGTTGGGCGCCGGGCGAACATTACCCGGAAAAATGGTCGCGTCGTTTTGCCATTGATTTCGTGGGCGGCGATCTGAAAGCGGCAGCGCCGAAGGGCATTGAGCCGGTGATTACGCTCTCCAGCGGTGAAGCGAAACAGATCGAAATTCTCTATGTTGAGCCTTTCGACGGCTATCGCATTCAGTTTGACTGGTATCCAACCTCAGACTCTACCGACCCGGTGGATATGCGCCTGTTCCTGCGCTGTCAGGGCGACGCCATCAGCGAAACCTGGCTGTATCACTACTTCCCGCCAGCGCCGGACAAACGCCGGTATGTTGACGATCGCATCATGCGCGAATAATGTTTAGCACGGCTCTTCCCGCGTGGAGGAGCCGTTTTCACCTTTCCTGCCATTGATACCTGTACACGATTTAAACACGATCCCGTTCGCATTATTCTCTGCGCCAAATGCGTAAGCTGGCTGTGTGTATTTGCTATACACATTTTTGCCACTCACAGGGAGAGCGTATGTTTCCAGAGTACAGAGATCTCATTTCCCGACTGAAAACCGAGAATCCTCGCTTTCTGTCCTTGTTTGAAAAACACAATAAACTTGATCACGAGATTGCCCGGCTGGAAGGTTCAGATGGCCGGGGATACAATTTGGATATTGTTCGCCTGAAGAAACAGAAACTCCTGTTGAAGGACGATCTGCTTAAAATGTTGCAAAAAGAAAGCGTTGAATAACGCATGTTCTCAAGGGCTTCACCCGCGGTGAGGCCCTTCATCTGATACTATTCTGGCCATCTTGATTTTTTATAAGGGAATGGCCTGAAATGTCCGACATCATCACTCTCGACGACACCTTACAACTGCGGGCGGTAGACGAAAGTCACGTTACGGCTCTGCACCAGTTGGTCCTCAAAAATAAAGTGTGGCTGCAAGCGTCGTTGAACTGGCCGCAATTCGTGAATTCTGAAGATGACACGCGCAAAAACGTGCAGGGCAACAAGATGTTGCACGAGCGTGGATACGCCAAAATGTACCTTATTTTTAAGCATTCCGATGTCGTGGGCGTCATTTCGTTTAATTTAATCGAACCCCTGAACAAAACAGCCTATATCGGTTACTGGCTTGATGAAGACCATCAGGGGCAGGGGATCCTTTCGCGTGCGCTACAGGGCATTATCGATTGTTATGCGCAGCGCGGCGAGATCCGGCGGTTTGTCATCAAATGCCGGGTCGATAATGCAAAAAGTAACCGCGTGGCTATCCAAAATGGATTCACGCTGGAAGGTTGCATGAAACAGGCTGAATTTCTCAACGGTGATTATCACGACGTCAATATGTACGCCCGTATTATCGATACCGTTTCACAGTAAACCCGCCAGGGGGGTACGCGTAATATGCTGCTCCCCGTTAATGGTCTTCGGCCCGCGCAGGTGGATCATGTCGCCGTCAAAGGCTTCCACCGTCGCCCGGTCGGTGATCTCAACGCGGTGCTCTATCAATACTTCGCCGATGACACGGGTGTCGCCCTCAATTAAGACATGATCATCGAGCAGAATGGGCCCGCCGCTGAGATGGGCGCGTCCGCCTACCAGCACATGATGTTTCAACACACAATTGCCTTCCACGGTGGCGTGTTCAGCCACCTGCGAACTGTAGCGTAGGGTGGGAATGGCATCCTCCTGGCTCCCGGCGATGATGCGGGCGTGGCCGTACACTTTCGCGCAATCGCAAATCCAGACATTGTTTTCGGCGTTACCTTCGATCAGGGCAAAATCAAACACTTCAGCCCGGTGCTCTATAAACGCTTCATTGATGATCGCGTCGCCATAGATTTGTGCCTGGTGCACCACCCGCGATCGGCTCACCGTGGCGCGATCATAGATTTGCAGCATCAGGTCGTTAGCGTGGGTTAACCCAATCGCGGCGATAATTTCAGACTGATGCAACACGCGGGCATCGCCAAAGAGGTGACAAATACCGCGAACCACGGAATGCTGCACGGTGACGTTGTCACTTATTCGGGCGCCATGGCTGATTTCCGCCCGATCAATCCAGCTATTGCCACCGACCTGCGCGTCATCATTGATCACACAATATTGGGTAATTCGGGCATTCCCTGAAATCCGTGCGCCGGCAAAGGCCACACTGTTTTCATCGTAGATCCAACAGTGGCCTTCCTGCGCGAGAACAGAATCCGCGTCCACCCAACCGCCGGGCGTGCCGGCTTTGACGTCGTTAAAGTCTTTCAGAGCGATTATCTGGCGCAGGGGTATGCTTTTTTTACTGCCATTCTCCTGAAAACTAAACGATCGCTGTTCTTCACTAAGACGGTATTTGGTCATGGGTTATTTCCACTCAGTCGCTTAAGATAACCGTAGCAAAGATTTCGGCTCTGGATAAACCCGCTGAAATTCCATAAAATGCATTTCAAATATACTTTATAAATTAAACAAAATGAGTAAGAAAAAGCAGAGCGACCGGGTGCTTAATCTTCCGGCGGGATATTTTGGCATGGTTCTGGGCATCATCGGTATGGGCTTCGCGTGGCGCTATGCAAGCCATATCTGGCCTGTAAGCCACTGGATTGGCGATGGACTGGTGATACTGGCGATGATCATCTGGGGATTGCTGACGCTTGCGTTTCTCAGTCGCCTGGTGCGTTTTCCCCACAGTGTGCTGGCCGAAGTGCGCCATCCGGTGATGAGCAGCTTTGTGAGCCTGTTTCCCGCGACCACCATGCTGGTGGCCATTGGCTTTGTTCCCTGGTGTCGCCCGTTATCCGTGGTGTTATTCAGCATCGGGGTCGTCATTCAGTTGACCTACGCCGCGTGGCAAACGGCCGGGCTGTGGCGGGGCTCGCACCCTGAAGAGGCCACAACGCCGGGTTTATATTTGCCAACGGTGGCGAACAACTTTATCAGTGCGATGGCCTGTGGGGCGCTCGGCTTTAATGATGCCGGACTGGTCTTTTTAGGTGCTGGCGTGTTCTCGTGGCTTAGCCTGGAGCCGGTCATTTTGCAGCGTCTGCGCAGCGCCGGAGAGCTTCCGACGATGTTACGCACCTCCCTTGGCATTCAGCTTGCGCCCGCGCTGGTGGCCTGTAGCGCCTGGCTGAGCGTCAACGGCGGAGAAGGCGACATTCTGGCGAAGATGCTGTTTGGCTACGGTCTGTTGCAACTGCTTTTTATGTTGCGACTGATGCCCTGGTATCTGTCACAACCGTTTAATGCCTCGTTCTGGAGCTTCTCGTTCGGCGTTTCTGCGCTGGCCACCACCGGATTGCATCTGGGGCACGGCGCGCCGACAGGTTTTTTCCATACCTTGTCGATCCCACTGTTTATTTTCACCAATTTAATTATTGCGTTATTGCTGGTACGTACGGTTGCATTGCTGATGCAGGGAAGGCTGCTGATTCGCGCTGAACGTGCAACATTACAGAAATCTGAGGATAAAAAATGACTCTTCGCGACGAAAATTACTTTACGGAAAAATACGACCTCACCCGCACCCATTCTGAAGTGTTAGAGGCGGTTAAGGTTGTAAAACCAGGAAAAACACTGGATCTGGGGTGTGGCAACGGCCGCAATAGCCTTTATCTGGCGGCTAACGGTTTCGATGTGGCGGCGTGGGATAAAAACCCGATGAGTATCGCCAACGTGGAACGAATTAAAGCGGCGGAAGGGCTGGACAATTTGCATGAAAAAATTGTTGATCTCAACACGCTAAGCTTTGATGGCGAGTATGATTTTATTCTTTCTACCGTGGTGTTGATGTTCCTTGAAGCCAACACCATTCCCGGTTTGATTGCCAATATGCAGCGTTGTACAAAACCGGGAGGGTATAACCTGATCGTGGCGGCAATGGATACGGAAGACTTCCCGTGTACCGTGGGTTTCCCATTTGCTTTTAAAGAAGGCGAATTATGTCGTTATTATGAAGGCTGGGAACTGCTGAAATACAATGAAGATGTTGGGGAATTACATCGTACGGATGCTAACGGTAACCGAATTAAATTACGTTTTGCGACAATGCTGGCGCGAAAAAACGGCTAAATCTGATTGATTTACGATGATTATCATCCATTCTGCATTCGATAAGGGTTTTATCGGATGCAGAGATCAAATTTGTGCGGACGATACCATTTTTGGTACATCGTATTTAT
This sequence comes from Citrobacter sp. GW821-FHT07H02, assembly GCF_059418505.1. Lineage (NCBI taxonomy): Bacteria > Pseudomonadati > Pseudomonadota > Gammaproteobacteria > Enterobacterales > Enterobacteriaceae > Citrobacter > Citrobacter sp. GW821-FHT07H02. The sequence continues at coordinate 33,915 of NZ_JBWKPZ010000005.1, forward strand.
TTTCTCTTTGCTATTATTTCAGATGCATATCTTCAAAACTAAGGGATCGTTTCATGTGTGCTCAAACTTTAATAAAAGTTGCAGTGCTTACTGGTTTACTGGCGTTATCAGGCTGTGCGTCTAAAGTCACTCAGCCAGATAAATACTCGGGTTTTTTAAAAGACTATTCTGGTCTTCAGGAAACAAAATCTGCTACGGGGCATCCGGTTTTACGTTGGGTCGATCCCAATTACAATGCGTCTAAATACGATAGCATCGTTTATAACCCGGTTACCTATTACCCGGTTCCTAAACCTAGCACTCAGGTTGGACAGCAAGTTCTCGATAAACTGCTGAACTACACCAACACCAAAATGAAAACCGCTATTGGGCAGCGTAAACCGCTGGTCGCGACCCCTGGTCCGCGTAGCCTGATCTTCCGCGGTGCAATTACCGGTGTGGATACCAGCAAAGAAGGACTGCAATTCTATGAAGTGGTTCCTGTAGCGTTAGTTATTGCAGGGACACAGATGGCAACGGGCCACCGCGACATGGATACCAGCCTCTACTTTGAAGGCGAGCTGATTGACGCGGCAACCAATAAGCCGGTGATGAAAGTGGTCCGTAAGGGTGAAGGTAAAGATCTGAACAACGAAAGCACGCCGATGGCGTTCGAAACGTTGAAGCAAGTTGTTGACGACATGGCGACCGATGCCACCATGTTTGATGTCAATAAACCGATCCAGAAATAAGATTGCTGCGCCATCTTCGGATGGCGCAATTTTTTATACTCTCCGATGTATCAGACGTAACGCGCCATAGCAAATCCCTCCGGCAATGAGTCCCCAAAATGCGGCACCGATCCCCAGCAACGTCAGTCCGCTTGCTGTCACTAAAAATGTGACGATAGCCGCGTCGCGTTCTGTGGCATCAACCAGCGCTTGATGCAGACTTCCGCCAATGGTGCCTAACAGAGCAAGTCCCGCCAGCATCTGAATCCAGGTGGCGGGTAGGGCGGCCATCAGGCTGGTCACGGAACCGCCAAACACACCCGCCAGCAGATAAAATACCCCCGCCGACGCTGCCGCCATCCAGCGACGTTTGGCGTCCGGGTGCGCCTCAGGGCTTTGGCAAATCGCCGCCGTAATGGCAGCAATGCAAATGGAATAGACACCAAAGGGGGAGAAGAGCAGAGCCAGAAGCCCGGTGAAAACGATCAATGGTGAAACCGGCAACGCATAACCCGAGGCTTTCATGGTGGCGATGCCGGGGGCATTTTGCGACGCCATCGTCACCAGAAACAGCGGTAATGCTACACTAAGCGAGTGCGCAAAGGAAAACTGCGGGGCGATAAAGGCAGGGAGTACCGGTGAAAACTGAATACTTTGCGTGACAATGTCACCTTTTAGCAGCGCAATCACCATTCCCACCACCATCGCGGCGATAATGGCGTAGCGCGGCGCGATGATTTTCATCATAAGCCAGGCGAATAACATACCGGCACACAACACAAACTCACCGTCAAAACGGGCAAAGGCCTGCAAACCAAAACGCAGCAGGATCCCCGCCAGCATGGCCGCAGCGAGAGAGTGTGGAATTATCTGCATTAGCCTTGCAAACAGCCCGGTAACCCCGCACAGGACAATCAGCAGATTGGCGACAATGAAAACGCCGACCGCTTCCTGAAGCGTTAATCCCTGCAGTCCGGTGACCAGCAACGCCGCGCCAGGGGTCGACCATGCTGTCAGCACCGGTGCGCGATACCACAACGTCAGTGCGAGGGTGCTGACGCCCATGGCGATGCCAAGCGCCGTCATCCACCCGGCGATTTGCCCGGTGGTTGCTCCGGCGGCAATAGCCGCTTGCCAGATAATGGCTGCGGAACTCGCGTAGCCCACCAGAACGGCGACAAATCCAGACAGCACCGTTGGCAGAGGAAGAGAAAATGAACGCATGGGGACCCTTTTGTGCGTTATAGCGGTCGCCCACTGTAGCATTTGTGCGTTATAGCGTACAAGTGATAAGCTGAGTCTTTGCGGGAGGAGAAATATGGACAATCTGACCCACTATCTGGCCACTACCCTGAAAACGCTGCGTCAGCAGCGTGAATGGAGTCTGTCGCGTCTGGCCGAGGCGACGGGGGTCTCAAAAGCCATGCTCGGGCAAATAGAACGCAATGAGTCCAGCCCGACGGTGGCGACGTTATGGAAGATAGCGACCGGACTGAACGTGCCGTTTTCAACCTTTATTTCACCGCCGGAATCCGGGACGCCGCCTGCATTTGATCCACAACAGCAGGCGATGGTGGTCACGCCGCTGTTTCCCTGGGACCCAGAGCTCTGTTTTGACCATTTTTCTATTCTGTTGGCTCCGGGCGCGCTCAGTGAATCAACCCCGCATGAACGCGGCGTTATCGAGCATGTGGTGGTCATTTCGGGTCAACTGGATATGTGTATTAACGGTGAATGGAAAACGCTACAGGCCGGAGAAGGCGTGCGCTTTGCCGGGGACGCCGCCCATGCGTATCGCAACAGCAGTGGGCAAACCGCGCACTTTCATTCACTCATTCATTACCCACGGAGTTAATCGGGAAAAGTATTCCGTAAATCGGTGCTTCTGACTACAATAGCCGCCATTTCGCTGTTATCGGATGGTATTAACTGTATGCGCCAGCAACCTCATCACCTCGAACTGTTAAGCCCGGCCCGCGACACCGCCATTGCTCGGGAAGCGATTTTGCATGGCGCTGATGCCGTCTATATCGGCGGACCCGGCTTTGGCGCTCGTCATAACGCCAGTAACAGCCTGAAAGATATTGCTGAACTGGTGCCATTCGCTCACCGCTATGGGGCGAAGATCTTTGTGACGCTTAATACCATTTTGCATGATGATGAGCTGGAACCCGCGCAGCGGTTGATTACCGATCTGTATCAGACCGGCGTGGACGCGCTGATTGTGCAGGATATGGGGATTCTGGAACTGGATATCCCGCCCATTGAACTGCATGCCAGTACCCAGTGTGATATTCGCAGCGTTGAGAAAGCGAAGTTTCTTGCTGATGTTGGTTTTACCCAGATTGTGCTGGCGCGCGAGCTGAGTCTGAGCCAAATTCAGGCGATCCACCAGGCGACCGACGCCACCATTGAGTTCTTCGTCCACGGCGCGCTCTGCGTTGCATACTCCGGGCAGTGTTATATCTCTCATGCGCAGACCGGACGTAGCGCTAACCGTGGCGATTGTTCCCAGGCCTGCCGACTGCCGTATACGCTCAAAGACGATCAGGGACGGGTGGTCTCCTATGAAAAACACCTGCTATCGATGAAAGATAACGACCAGACGGCCAATCTGGGGGCGTTGATTGACGCCGGTGTGCGTTCCTTCAAGATTGAAGGACGCTACAAAGACATGAGCTACGTGAAGAACATCACCGCCCATTACCGGCAGATGCTGGATGCGATTATTGACGATCGTAGCGACCTGGCGCGGGCGTCAGCGGGACGTACTGAACATTTCTTTATTCCCTCGACGGACAAAACGTTCCACCGCGGCAGCACAGATTACTTTGTGAATGACCGTAAAGGCGACATTGGCGCTTTTGATTCACCGAAATTTATTGGTCTTCCGGTCGGTGAAGTTCTTAAAGTGGCGAAAGATCATCTGGATGTGGACGTCACGGAACCGCTGGCCAACGGCGACGGATTAAATGTGCTGATTAAGCGTGACGTGGTCGGTTTTCGCGCCAATACCGTTGAAAAAACGGGGCAGAATCGTTATCGCGTCTGGCCAAATGAGATGCCCGCGGATCTGCACAAGGTGCGCCCGCATCACCCGCTCAATCGCAACCTGGACCACAACTGGCAACAGGCCTTAACGAAAACTTCCAGCGAGCGCCGCGTGGCGGTTGATATTGAACTGGGCGGCTGGCAGGAACAGCTGATCCTGACGCTGACCAGCGAAGAGGGCGTCAGCATCACGCACAGTCTGGACGGTCAGTTCGACGAAGCCAACAATGCTGAAAAAGCGCTGAGCAACTTAAAAGACGGTTTAGCCAAACTGGGGCAGACGATGTACTACGCCCGCAACGTTGAGGTAACGCTGCCCGGCGCGTTGTTTGTGCCGAACAGCGTGCTTAACCAGTTCCGGCGGGAAGCCACCGAGATGCTCGACGCCGCGCGTCTTGCCCGCTATCAGCGCGGTCACCGTAAACCGGTGGCAGAGCCTACGCCGGTCTATCCGGAAAGCCATCTCAGTTTCCTGGCGAATGTCTATAACCGCAAGGCGCGTGAGTTTTACCACCGTTATGGTGTGCAACTGATTGATTCGGCCTATGAAGCGCATGAAGAAAAAGGCGACGTACCGGTGATGATCACCAAGCACTGTCTGCGTTTTGCGTTTAACCTGTGCCCGAAACAGGCGAAAGGCAATATCAAGAGCTGGAAGGCCACGCCAATGCAACTGGTCCACGGCGATGAAGTGTTGACGCTGAAGTTTGATTGTCGTCCGTGTGAAATGCATGTCATCGGCAAGATCAAAAATCATATTCTGAAAATGCCGATGCCGGGGAGTGTGGTGGCGTCGGTCAGCCCGGAAGATCTCATGAAAACGCTGCCGAAGCGTAAAGATTAAGTTTTAGCGAAAATGGGTTTCAGGCTTGCGTGATTTTTGCCAGTAGTGGTGCTCGCGCAAGCCTTCTGCAGACTCTTCCGCCACCGTACGAAGTTCATCGCTGTCCGCTTCATGGCGAAGCTGATGATCCACGTTCTTTACCCACAAAAATGTGTGCCCTTTGTGTCCCGCCATCAACTGACCCGAAAACAGCGCGCAGGTCAGTAACATCACTGATAACGCTTTCGTAAACATCATGCCACCGTCTGATTACCTTTTGCGGCTATCATGCCCACGGTTTCGTCGGGTTATTATTCAAAAATTCAAATTTGCGAAAAGACTTTGTCAGCGTGTGCTGAAGAAGGGCAAGTGCCGGGAGCGGGCGGCCCCCGGCGGATGGACTAGTGCGCTTTAAACCCAGCTGCCGCCATCAATACGCGAAAGAACATGCCCACGGCGGCCAGCGCCAACACGCTGCCTCCCCACAAGATAACCAGCCACATCAAGCGTTTCCAGACTGAGTGTTCCATCAATGATACCCCTCGCCATGTTGAACTTTTCCACGAAATACGTAATAGCTCCAGAAGGTGTAAACCAGGATGACAGGGATAATCAGCAGCGCGCCAACCAACATAAAGCCCTGACTTTGTGCGGGCGCTGCCGCCTGCCATAGGGTGATAGACGGCGGAATAATGTGTGGCCAAATACTGATCCCCAGACCACTGAAACCGAGGAAAATCAGCCCTAATGTCAGGACAAACGGCAGCGCATGGCTTTCAGGCTGGTTCAGCGATCGCCACAGCCACAGGCTGCAAAGCCCAACAAGCACCGGCACGGGTAGCAGGAACCACAGATTCGGCAGGCTAAACCAACGGACGGCAATGTCACTGTGCGCCAGCGGCGTCCAGAGACTGATGATGGCAATAACCAGCAATAACGCCATCAGCCATTTTTTCGCCGCCGCCCGCATTTTATCCTGCAAGGGATTTTCGCTCTTCATGACCAGCCAGGTGGCGCCCAGTAACGCGTAGGCCACGACCAGTCCGGCACCGCAAAACAGCGTGAAGGGCGTCAGCCAGTCGAATGGCCCTCCGCTGTAACTGCGTCCTGTGACGGAAAATCCGTTGATCACCGCGCCGACGACAACCCCCTGCGAAAACGTTGCGAGTATCGATCCGCCCAGAAAGGCGTTGTCCCAGAACGGTCGGTGCGCAGGCGTGGCCTTGAAACGAAACTCAAAGGCGACGCCGCGAAAGATTAATCCAATCAGCATCAGCGTGAGCGGGATGGTCAGTGCGTCGACAATCACCGCATAGGCCAGCGGAAAGGCGCCGAATAATCCCGCGCCGCCCAGCACCAGCCAGGTTTCATTACCGTCCCAGACCGGGGCGACGCTATTCACCATCACATCACGATCGTCGGCATCCCGGGTGGCGGGAAACAGGATGCCGATCCCCAAATCGAAGCCGTCCATCACGATATACATCAGCGTGGCGAACACGATGATAACAAACCAAATTACTGATAAATCAATACCCATTAGCGATGTGCCTCTTGTTGAGAATCGAGGACAGCAGCAGAAAGCGGCCGTGCAGGCGTACCGGTTGGCGGAAGGGTTGGATCATCGTCCTGTGGTCCTTTGCGGATAAGGCGGATCATGTAGCTGTAGCCGACGCCAAACACGGAACTGTAGACCACGAAGAAACCCAGCAAACTGATGCTCATGTGCAGATCGCCGTGAGCGGAGACGGCATCGGCGGTGCGTTGCAGACCATAAACCACCCAGGGCTGGCGACCGACTTCAGTCGTTACCCATCCGGCCAGAATGGCGATTAATCCGGAGGGCCCCATCCATAACGCAAAGCGCAGGAACGGTCGCGAGCTGTACAGCCGTTCTCTGTAACGCAGCCATAGCGCGAGGGCGCCCAACAGAATCATCAACATGCCCAGCCCGGCCATAATGCGGAACGACCAGAACACCATGGTTGAATTCGGACGATCCTGTTTTGGAAACTCTTTCAGCGCGGGGACCTGTTTATCCAGACTGTGCGTGAGGATCAGGCTACCCAGCGCGGGAATCGCCAGTCCGTAGCGGGTACGTTCCTGCTCCATATCCGGCCAGCCAAACAGAAGAAGTGGCGTGGGCTCGCCGGGAGGATTCTCCCAGTGACCTTCGATGGCGGCGATTTTCGCCGGTTGATGCTTCAGGGTGTTCAGCCCGTGCATATCGCCGATCAATGCCTGGATTGGTGCGACGATTAAGGTCATCCACAGCGCCATCGAAAACATTGCACGTATGGCCGGCGTGTTATTACCGCGCAACAGGTGCCAGGCTGCAGAAGCGGCCACGAACAACGCGCTGCTCAGGAATGCCGCCACCGACATATGCAACAGGCGATAGGGGAAAGAAGGATTGAAAATGACGGCAAACCAGTCGACCGGCACGACCTGGCCGTTGACGATTTCATACCCTTGCGGCGTCTGCATCCAGCTGTTTGAAGCGAGGATCCAGAAGGTAGAAATAATGGTGCCCAGCGCCACCATGCAGGTAGAGAAAAAGTGCAGGCCTGGGCCGACTTTGTGCCAGCCAAACAGCATCACGCCGAGGAATCCCGCCTCCAGGAAGAAGGCGGTTAGCACTTCATAGGTGAGCAACGGGCCGGTAATACTGCCCGCGAACTCGGAAAAACCGCTCCAGTTGGTGCCAAACTGGTAGGCCATCACCAGCCCGGAGACAACCCCCATACCAAAGTTAACGGCGAAAATTTTTGACCAGAAATGGTACAGCGAACGCCAGGTGGGGTTTTTCGTTTTCAGCCAAAGGCCTTCCAGCACCGCCAGGTAACTGGCGAGCCCAATGGTGATCGCGGGAAAAATAATGTGGAAAGAAACCGTAAACGCGAACTGGATCCGCGCCAGGTGAAACGCATCAAGACCGAACATGCCTAACTCCACAGAGAAAATTGATTCAGCGCAATTTTAAGCGCCTGGCATGTTCAGTGGCAGAAACAGAACCCGCTTATTTAACCATAACAGTTGCACGCTGTTATGAGTTGTGGCGGATGAACGCGATTCTGGAATCCGCGTTCCCGTTTTTAAATGTCGGGGATACAGGATGAAGAAAAGCGTGGTATAGATGCTAAAAAGAGAGACAGGTAAACATAAACGTTTACTTTGTGGTTATAATACACCGTTGGGGGCGCAGTGAAGCAAAGCGAATTAAGGCGCTGGCTTGAATCTCAGGGCGTTGAAGTGACAAATGGTGCGAACCATTTGAAACTGAGATATCACGGGAAACGCAGCGTCATGCCCAGACATCCCGGCGATGAGATAAAAGAACCGTTGCGTAAAGCCATATTAAAGCAACTGGGTTTGCGTTGATCATCACGGATAAGAGGTTGACCACATGCGAGAGTCTCAAATCATTATGCGCTATCCCGTCAATTTAACGCCTGCACCAGAAGGCGGTTATGTCGTGTCGTTCCCGGACATTCCGGAGGCATTAACACAGGGTGATACGCGTCAGGAGTCTTTAGAGGCGGCCTTTGATGCGCTGATGACCGCGTTAGAATTTTATTTTGAAGACAATGAACCGATACCGCAGCCTTCGGTGCTTTGCGATGCGGACGCTTACGTAGACGTCCCGCTAAGCGTGACCTCCAAGATTTTGTTACTCAACGCATTTTTGGAATCAAGCATCACGCAGCAGGAGTTGGCAACGCGAATTGGTAAGCCAAAACAAGAAATTACCCGGCTCTTTGATTTACGCCATTCGACGAAAATCGATACCGTTCAGGCTGCAGCCAAAGCGCTGGGGAAAGAACTGAAACTGACGCTCGTGTGACTGGCAAGCGGGTATGAGGTTTTGAGCTAAATTGTTCATAACAGTTATCAAAAACCAGGCAATTATGTAAACTGATATACACTGCGTTTATCCCTGTACGCGTTCAGGAAGAGAAATGAAGAAATATCAGCGACTGGCCGAACAGATTCGCGATCAAATCGCCTCCGGCGTGTGGCAGCCCGGCGACCGTTTGCCGTCGTTGCGAGAGCAGGTTGCCAGTAGCGGCATGAGCTTTATGACGGTCGGTCACGCGTATCAGTTGCTGGAAAGTCAGGGGCGCATCATTGCCCGCCCGCAATCGGGCTACTATGTGGCGCCGCGTCCGGTGCGCCAGCCGGTGGTGCCGCCTGCGCAGGTCATGCGTGATGAAGCGGTGGACATCAATACCTATATTTTTGAGATATTACAGGCCAGCCGGGACGCCTCCGTCATGCCGTTTGCCTCGGCGTTTCCCGACCCGCGACTATTCCCCTTACAGCAGCTTAACCGTTCCCTGGCCCAGGTCAGCAAGACCGCCACGGCGATGAGCGTCATTGAAAACCTGCCGCCGGGGAATGCCGAGTTGCGCCATGCGATTGCGCGCCGTTATGCCCAGCAAGGCATTACCGTCTCTCCGGATGAAATCGTGATCACGGCCGGGGCGCTGGAGGCGTTAAACCTCAGTCTGCAGGCCGTGACCGAACCCGGCGACTGGGTGATTGTTGAAAATCCCTGTTTCTACGGCGCGTTGCAGGCGTTAGAACGGCTACGCCTGAAAGCGCTGTCGGTGGCGACCGATGTCAAAGAGGGCATTGATTTAGCGGCGCTGGAACAGGCGTTACAGGAGTATCCGGTGAAAGCGTGCTGGTTGATGACCAACAGCCAAAACCCGCTCGGCTTCACGCTCAGCCCCGAGAAAAAGGCGCGACTGGTCGCACTGCTGGAAACGTACAACGTGATGCTGATAGAAGATGATGTCTACAGCGAACTCTATTTTGGTCGTGAAAAACCCTTGCCCGCCAAAGCCTGGGATCGCAGCGACAGGGTGTTACATTGCTCGTCGTTTTCGAAATGTCTGGTGCCCGGATTTCGCATCGGCTGGGTTGCGGCAGGTCAGCACGCCCGACAAATCCAGCGGCTACAACTGATGAGCACGCTTTCTACCAGTTCGCCGATGCAGCTGGCGTTGGTGGATTATCTCGCGACCCGCCGTTATGACGCCCATTTGCGCCGTTTACGTCGCCAGCTTGCCGAGCGTAAGCAACAGGCCTGGCAAACGCTGCTCCGTCATCTTCCCGCAGAGGTCAAAATACACCATAACGACAGTGGCTATTTTCTCTGGCTGGAGTTGCCTGACTCGCTGGATGCCGGGGCGTTGAGCGCACAAGCGCTGGCTCATCACATCAGTATCGCCCCGGGAAAAATGTTTTCTACTTCTGACACCTGGACGCGTTTCTTTCGTTTTAATACCGCCTGGCCCTGGGGAGAAAGAGAAGAGCAGGCGGTGAAACAACTTGGAAATCTGATTCGCGGCATGCTGAAATAAATTCTCTGGCGCTATTGTTTTAATTTGAATAGCGCAGAGTCATTTTCAAAATAGTTATTCATGACCGATTGTTAACCCCATCGCTATTAACGTATTGCCCGTCATAGGAAATTTGAATAGCCCGCTGTATTTTTCCGCTGCGCCCTAACTCCTTGTCTATACTCCAGAAGATTTAGCATTGTTGCTGCTATCTGCGGCGTAATGCGTGTCAGCTCACAACCTGATTAAATTTCCTTGCCCCGACAGGTGCGCTTCAAAGGCGCCGACTATTTTTAGGAAAGGACATATATTTACGGCAAGGCTGCCGCTCAATATTTTGCGACAGGAGTAAGACGTTATGAGCAAGAAATTTGCCCGCAGCAGCCTGTGTGCGCTCGGTATGACATTGATGACCGCACACGCCGCCGAACCGCCCACCTCATTAGAAAAACCGGAAGGTCGTCTGGATATTATCGCCTGGCCTGGTTACATCGAACGGGGTCAAACCGATAAGCAGTACGATTGGGTCACCCAGTTTGAAAAAGAGACGGGCTGTGCGGTCAATGTGAAAACTGCCGCAACGTCAGATGAGATGGTGAGCCTGATGGCAAAAGGGGGCTACGATCTGGTGACCGCCTCGGGCGATGCGTCGCTGCGACTGATTATGGGCAAACGCGTGCAACCGATTAACACGGCGTTGATCCCCAACTGGAAAGAGGTCGACCCGCGCGTCGTGAAAGGCGAGTGGTTTAACGTCGACGGCAAGGTTTACGGCACGCCGTATCAGTGGGGGCCGAACCTGTTGATGTACAACACCAAAACATTCCCAACGCCACCGGACAGCTGGGGCGTGGTGTTTGTTAAGCAGGATCTCCCGGATGGTAAAACAAACCAGGGACGCGTCCAGGCTTACGATGGCCCCATCTATCTTGCGGATGCCGCGTTATATCTGAAAGCCACCCAACCGAAGTTGGGCATCACCGACCCGTACCAGCTGAATGAGAGACAGTACCAGGCCGTACTCGAAGTGCTGCGTACCCAGCACGGTTTGATCCATCGCTACTGGCACGATACCACCGTGCAAATGAGTGATTTCAAAAATGAAGGCGTGGTCGCCTCGGGCGCCTGGCCTTATCAGGCGAATGCGCTGAAAGCCGAAGGCCAGCCTATCGCCACGGTCTTTCCAAAAGAGGGGGTGACCGGCTGGGCTGATACCACCATGTTGCACAGCGAAGCCAAACACCCGGTGTGCGCGTATAAGTGGATGAACTGGTCGCTAACGCCGAAAGTGCAGGGTGATGTCGCCGCCTGGTTTGGCTCTTTGCCAGTGGTGCCCAATGGCTGTAAAGCCAGCCCGCTGCTGGGTGAAAAAGGGTGTGAAACCAACGGCTACAACTTCTTCGACAAAATCGCTTTCTGGAAAACACCGATCGCGGAAGGCGGAAAATTTGTGCCTTACAGCCGTTGGACGCAGGACTACATTGCCATTATGGGCGGTCGCTAATTCCTCTGGGGTGATTTATGACGTACGCAGTGGAGTTTGAGAACGTCTCACGCCTGTACGGTGACGTACGGGCGGTGGATGGCGTCAGTATTGCGATTAATGACGGTGAGTTTTTTTCCATGCTGGGGCCTTCCGGCTCCGGCAAAACGACCTGCTTACGCTTGATTGCAGGTTTTGAGCAGCTCTCCGGCGGTGAAATTAAAATTTTTGGTCAGCAAGCCAGCGAATTACCGCCCTGGGAGCGGGACGTCAACACCGTCTTCCAGGATTACGCGCTGTTCCCGCATATGTCGATTCTCGACAACGTCGCGTATGGTCTGATGGTCAAAGGCGTTGCTAAAAAACAGCGTTATGCACAGGCCCAGGAGGCGCTGGAAAAAGTCGCCCTTGGTTTTGTTCACGGACGTAAACCTTCGCAGCTTTCCGGCGGTCAGCGCCAGCGTGTGGCGATTGCCCGGGCGCTGGTCAATGAACCGCGGGTGCTCCTGCTGGATGAACCGCTGGGTGCGCTTGACCTCAAATTACGCGAGCAGATGCAGCTGGAGTTGAAAAAGCTGCAGCAGTCGCTCGGCATTACCTTCATCTTCGTCACCCACGACCAGGGTGAGGCGCTGTCGATGTCGGATCGCGTGGCGGTGTTCAACAATGGCCGTATCGAGCAGGTTGACTCTCCCCATGAGCTCTATATGCGACCGCGTACACCCTTTGTGGCGGGGTTTGTCGGCACATCAAACGTGTTTGATACGGCGATGTCCTCCCGTGTCTGCGGCCTTGCCGGAACGTACTCGCTGCGCCCGGAACATATTCGGCTCAATGTCCCGGGTGAAGTGCAGACGGCAGGGGTGATTCAGGCGGTGCAGTATCAGGGGGCGGCGACCCGGTTTGAGCTAAAACTGAGCGGGGGCGAAAAGCTGCTGGTCAGTCAGGCCAACCTGACGGGGGAAATTCTGTCCCCGACGTTGTCACCGGGACAAAACGTGATGGCCTCATGGTCACGCAACGTCATGGTGCCGTTGATTGAGGAGAGGTAAATGGCAATGAGCGTATTACATTCGCCCCCTCCATCAAAACGCCTGAGTAAAATCTCCGGATTTTTCTGGCGCAACCCTGGGCTGGGGCTGTTTCTGCTGCTGTTGGGACCGCTGATGTGGTTTGGCATCGTCTATTTTGGATCATTGCTGACATTGCTGTGGCAAGGGTTCTATACCTTTGACGATTTTACCATGTCGGTGACGCCTGACCTGACGCTGGCCAACCTGCAGGCGCTGTTTAATCCCGCCAACTACGACATCATTTTGCGAACGCTGACGATGGCGGTGGCGGTGACGATCGCCAGCGCGATTCTGGCGTTCCCGATGGCCTGGTTTATGGCGCGTTACACCCGCGGCAAGATGAAAGCCTTTTTCTACATCGCGGTCATGCTGCCGATGTGGGCCAGTTATATTGTCAAAGCCTACGCCTGGACATTGCTGTTGGCAAAAGACGGCGTGGCGCAGTGGTTTCTGACCCATATGGGGCTGGAACCTTTGCTGATGTCGTTTCTGACGCTACCCGGCGTCGGCGGTAACACGCTGTCAACCTCCGGTTTGGGGCGTTTTCTGGTGTTTGTCTATATCTGGCTGCCGTTCATGATCCTCCCCGTTCAGGCCGCGCTGGAACGCTTGCCGCCTTCATTGCTCCAGGCGTCAGCCGATCTGGGCGCGCGCCCAGGACAAACCTTTCGCTACGTGGTGCTACCGCTGGCCATTCCAGGCGTCGCGGCAGGGTCTATCTTTACCTTTTCGCTGACCCTGGGCGATTTTATCGTGCCGCAACTGGTGGGGCCGCCCGGCTATTTCATCGGCAACATGGTCTATTCGCAACAAGGGGCGATCGGCAATATGCCGATGGCGGCGGCCTTCACTCTGGTGCCGATGGTCTTGATCGCACTGTATCTGGCGTTCGTGAAACGCCTGGGAGCGTTCGATGCACTCTGAACGCGCACCTTTTCTCCTCAAACTGGCCGCATGGGGCGGGGTGATTTTTCTTCATTTCCCGATACTGATTATCGCCACCTATGCGTTTAACACCGAAGATGCGGCGTTTAGTTTTCCGCCTCAGGGGCTGACGCTTCGTTGGTTTAGCGTCGCGGCGCAGCGCAGCGATATTCTGGAATCTGTGACGTTGTCACTGAAGATCGCCGCGTTGACCACCGGGATCGCGCTGGTGCTGGGAACTCTGGCGGCGGCCGCGCTGTGGCGACGCGACTTCTTTGGCAAGAATGCCATTTCGCTGCTGTTGCTGCTGCCGATTGCGTTGCCGGGGATTATCACCGGTCTGGCCTTACTGACCGCATTTAAGACCATCAATCTGGAGCCGGGCTTTTTCACCATCGTGGTGGGGCATGCGACGTTTTGTGTGGTGGTGGTGTTCAACAACGTGGTCGCCCGTTTCCGACGCACCTCCTGGAGCCTGGTGGAAGCGTCAATGGACCTTGGCGCAAATGGCTGGCAAACCTTCCGCTACGTGGTGCTGCCCAATTTAGGGTCTGCGCTGCTGGCAGGCGGCATGCTGGCGTTTGCGCTCTCCTTCGATGAGATCATCGTTACCACATTTACTGCCGGGCATGAACGGACGCTGCCGCTGTGGTTGCTCAATCAACTGGGACGACCGCGCGATGTCCCGGTGACGAACGTTGTGGCATTGCTGGTGATGCTGGTGACAACGATTCCGATTTTAGGTGCCTGGTGGCTAACACGTGAAGGCGACTCGCTCGCCGAAAACGGTAAATAAACGACAATATGGGAAAATGCTATGCAACATCAATTACTGATTAACGGTGAGCTGGTCAGCGGTGAAGGTGAAAAGCAACCCGTTTACAACCCCGCGACGGGCGAGGTGATTCTGGAGATTGCGGAAGCCTCACCCGCGCAGGTCGATGCCGCAGTGCGGGCGGCCGATCGCGCATTTGTCGAATGGGGGCAAACCACGCCCAAGTCCCGCGCCGATCTGCTGCTTAAACTGGCCGATACGATCGAAGCCAACGCCGGGGTCTTTGCGGCGCTGGAGTCGCAAAACTGCGGCAAACCGCTGCACTGCGTACTGAACGATGAGATCCCGGCGATTGTCGATGTATTCCGCTTTTTTGCGGGCGCAGCGCGTTGCCTGAACGGTCTGGCGGCGGGGGAATATCTGGAAGGGCACACCTCAATGATCCGCCGTGATCCGGTCGGCGTTGTCGCCTCCATCGCCCCGTGGAACTACCCGCTGATGATGGCGGCCTGGAAACTGGCGCCTGCGCTGGCGGCGGGAAACTGTGTGGTAATTAAACCCTCTGAAATCACGCCGCTCACGGCGCTGAAACTGGCAGAATTTGCAAAAGACATTTTCCCCGCAGGTGTGATTAACGTGCTGTTCGGCCGCGGGAAAACGGTGGGTGATCCGCTGACGGGGCATGAAAAAGTGCGCATGGTTTCCCTGACTGGCTCCATCGCCACAGGCGAACACATTATCAGCCATACTGCGCCGTCGATTAAACGCACCCATATGGAGTTGGGCGGTAAAGCCCCGGTGATTGTCTTCGACGATGCAGACCTGGATGCCGTAGTCGAGGGCGTACGCACCTTTGGATTCTACAATGCCGGACAAGACTGTACCGCAGCCTGCCGGATTTATGCCCAGAAAGGGGTCTACGACGCGCTTGTTGCGAAACTCGGTGCGGCCGTCGCCAGCCTGAAGACCGGCGCGCCGGAAGATGAAACCACCGAGTTGGGACCGTTAAGTTCGCTGGCCCATCTTGAGCGGGTAAGCAAAGCGGTGGAAGAGGCGAAAGCGCTTGGCCATATCAAGGTCATCACTGGCGGTAATAAAGTGGCGGGGGCGGGATACTATTTTGCGCCGACACTGCTGGCCGGCGCGAAACAGGAAGATGCCATTGTGCAGCGCGAAGTGTTCGGTCCTGTGGTGAGCGTCACCGTCTTTGACGATGAAGATCAGGTGCTGGCGTGGGCGAACGATACACAGTACGGGCTGGCGTCATCGGTGTGGACGCGGGACGTTGGGCGCGCGCATCGTCTGAGCGCCAGACTGCAGTATGGGTGTACCTGGGTGAATACCCATTTCATGTTAGTGAGTGAAATGCCGCACGGTGGGCAAAAACTGTCGGGGTACGGTAAGGATATGTCACTGTATGGATTAGAAGATTACACCGTTGTCCGCCACGTTATGGTTAAGCATTAACCGGACGTCTCATCTACAGGAAGGTCGTAAATCGATGGCAGAGAGGAGAAATTCTCTCTGCCATTCTACATTGCAAGCACGGTATTGATTCAAGAAAACCAGCCAAATCTCAAAGAGATAAGACCAAAAAGCCCCACAGCAGCAAAGACATTTATCAGCACTACGGTTTTACTGGAAACATTCATTTTTGCCACCTTTTTATATTGCCCTTATGTGTATAGTACGGCTTCAAACTATTCGCAATAGTACTTATTCTGGACATCACAGAGTTGTGTTGGGCTTCTGTTAAATCCGTGTTTCAAGGCAATAAAACTTGATGCAGATCAAAAAAGGGAGCATATTGTGCGCGTTTTTTAATTCTGGCCTGGATGCCTGACATGTCTGTCTACCAAAAGATGTTAATTTTTTACGCAGTAATGGCGTCAATCTCCTGTTTGACGACCTGGTTTCTCTCCCACGATAAAAAACGGATCCGCTTGCTGAGCGCCGTTTTAGTCGGCGCCACCTGGCCGATGAGTTTTCCTGTCGCGTTGATGTTTTCACTGTTCTGATGCAAAACGGCACGGCCAGATAAGAGGCCTGGGCCTCGTTATCAGACCTGTGGCAAGAGTTCGCGCAACCGCTTTTTGTCTGCGTCTGTGACATCCAGCGGATGCCGGTATCCTTTGTTTTCATTGGCGCGAGTGTAAAGCGCAACCAGCCAGTCATAGACATAGCGACTGGCGGCATGGACGGGCTGTTCGTCCAGTTGCGTTAAGCGGGACATCGGCGGTTGCTCCGTTGCGCTAAAAATAGCGGTGCCTTTGCGGATTCGGCTGGCAGGACGCGCAGCTTCTGCAACCTCCGCATAGCCGAGCCAGGCGACAAAGTTGCCGATCCCGGCGTGCAACTGCGCGCCACAAACCGCTTCACGCTGCATAATCTGCTGTAAATGCTGTGGCAGAGCGAGCCGATAGCTTGCGATGACCAGAATATCCACGGTATGTCGGAGCGTTTCCGGCGCCAGACCTAATCGACGCGCATTTTCCTCATTACGACACCACTGACGCACATGGTTAACCCACATTCGATGCGCCAGGTCGCCGGTCTCTTTGTTTTCCGCCGGACGGGGCGCATCGCGCATGTCGGCGAACAGGTCGATCTCTTCACTGAACAATCCGCTCACCTGCTCTTCACGCGGTTGTTGAGTCTGCAGCAACGACTCAAAACGGTGAATCGGCGGCAACAGCCCGTCGAGCAGTTCGCCATGACGGGCTGCCTGCGCCTGCAACTGGCGGATGACGATCTCGGCGGCCATCGGCTCATCCGCGTCCGGAAGCAGCAGGTCACGGAGCTGTTGATGATGCTGCCCAATCAATGAGGTCAGCCGCGCCTGACGCTGAACCGGTGATGTCGCCTGCGAGAGCCACTCCACCAGGCGTTGTAAGCTGTGTTTATCCAGCGCCTGCAGTGTTCCCCAATGTAAACCGGGTTTGCCCATTAACTGCTGAACGGCTTCATCCAGATTTTGTTGCGTCGCAAAGCGGGCATCCTGCGGGGTAATCGCCCACACCACCCCTGGCATGGCGGCGTCGCGCAACGGTTGAGTGTCATACACCCAGCCGGATAGTTTGCGAGCGACAGTCGGGGTTTGCGAACGGGATGAGAGAGCGTTACAGATGACTAAAACGTCGGGTTGCAAGCGCTGGCGATAACTCTCCAGCATCCAGTCCAGTTTCGCCCGCCATAACGGGGAAATCGCCACGTCAGGCGACAGGGGAATATCCAACAGATCAACGTTATCCAGCACCGTATCTTCAACGGTCAGAACCACTTCACGGGTTAACAACGCCAGGGCGTCCAGCGACAGGCTGGTCGCATTCTGCAGTTGCCCCTCCACCACCGGATGGACCACCACATCGCTTTGTGTCTCTCCGCTACTCTGCGCTCCCTGGGTGAGAAAGCTTTCCGCCGGCAAACCAAAATTGTCGACCAGTAAACTCAGTGGTGCCGCCACTTCTTTAGCATGACCGGTTTGCTGCAACGTATGCGCCAGATCCAACCATTGGCGGGTCAGTTCCGGTTGCTCTCCCCACAGTAACGCCCACGCGTTTGCCCGGGTGGTGAGATCGACAGCGGGCAGAAGGGTGGCAAACTGGTGCCAGAGCGCATCGTCAATCTGCTGCTGCCCTGAGGGCACACACGTTCGCCAGAAATGGGCAATGGCCGCGACGTCTTCAGGCGTCACCCCCGGAACAGGCTGACGCTGGCGCAGCGCCTGCCACTTTTCTAATCGTGATTCGATGATCGACCGTTCAACCGGTCGATGGGCGGGCTGCGCGCAGGCCTGGGCGATAAAAATCTGCACCAGATCCGCTTCGCTAATAAGCCGCAAATGCAGCGGCCAGTCGCTGTCGGTTGCGACGTTGTCCCGGGTAAAACGCAGCGCCATATTCGTTGGCGCATGCCCCGGATTAATATGTGAAAAATAGTCAAAACTACGATCTGGCGTAACGACATTCAATTTGCCGTTGCCGCCTCTGCAGAGCGCGCTGAGCAGATGTGCTTTCGCGGATTGTGAATGCCCGTACAACCCCACGCTGCCTCTGGCGGCCTGCGCCTGGTGAAGGGCCAACTCTTTCATGCCAGCCTGGGTGAGCCGCGCCAGCAGCGCATCGGCTTCATCATCAAGGCGTGTTGTCTGCTGACGAGTGTGATTAACCCAGTCAATGATGGCCTGTGTGGTGTTTAACGGCTTACTCATTTCAGGTACACACTCCCGCTGTCGATCCAGTAGTGGCTGCCGCTGTGTCGGCGGTCAGCCAGCGTATTTAATTTGAGGGTCAGGGCATTGGCGGCGACAGGCGTGCCATCCTGTAGCCAGGCATCGCTCAGCACAAAGGATTCCGGCCCGCTTTCTTTATTGGTGCCACGCAGTTGTAGCCGCACGTTTAAGACGCCGTCACCGGCAATGGTTTTCGCCAGTTCGGCGGAATTGATGCTCAGGGTGTACAACGGCGTTGCCGGCCAGCGGCTGTTCGCCAACTGGCGAAAACCGAGGGTAACGTTGCCGCGTAACGGGAAGTGCAGACGGGCGTCCAGCTTCATGCCGGGTTTGTCGAGATCGACGTTGTGATACCAGACATTCTCATCGCGCAGCGTGTTCACCGTGTTATCCAGCACCCCGAGATAGCGCACCGTAGAGTAAGCGCCAATATCCGCCGCTTTGAAGTTAAAGCGCGGCAGGCGTAAGTCCAGCGCCAGACTGCACAGCATCGCCCCCACGGCAGCGGTCGATTTCGGATTGCCAATACGGCCTTGCTGGCTGAACGGATACCATTCATGCACGCGGTAGTTGTCCATCCAGACGATTCGATTGACCGGAACCGGCTGCAGATGGCGGATCAGCGCCTGTACGCCCGGTAAGCAGGCAGGACGTCCGGTGACCAGCAACACGTCGCAACAATAGTGCGAAATGGCTTCACAGACGGCATGAAGCGGGGAGGTCAGTGTGAACTGACCCGCCAGCAGCGCCTCCTGTAGCGTGCTGAACTGCACCTGTAGCGGTACACTCAGCAGATCAAATGCTGGAGCGCCAGGCGGCAACGCATGATCGAAAGCCTGCTGGATATAGTTCATCACGTTGCGCGTAGGACGCTGAGGCAGCAGTTCGCCAAACGAGGCATGTAATCCCGCCAGCGGATCGTTAACATCACTCTGTTCCCAGGCGCTAAGCACCGCATGGCCCAGCGGCATAAACAGCTGTAACGCGGTTTGTTGGCGCAAAATCGCCTGTGTATCTATCCGCCCCGAGTCGCCAAACAAGGTCGCCAGCAGGGCGGCGGCATCGCTCACCCCGGCCTGCTGCAAACGGGTTTGCAACGCAGGCAGGACGCAACGTTGAATGACATCCAGCAGCAGGTCGTCTCCGGCGACTTTAAACCCTTCACGGAACAATAAGTGAGGTGTGATTTTGACGTTGGCGCCGACACCGTCATCAAGCTGATAATGAACAACCGCCATATCGGTGGTGCCGCCGCCAATGTCGATAGAGGCAACGCGCAGCGCCCGACCTTTCACTTCACCAGGTTCTGGCAGGCGATCCGGGCGGGAGAGCGCATTAAAGAAGGATTCGGTACGACCTGCGTAGTGTGAAATCGCTTCGTTGTACAGCCAGACAAGCTGCCCACAGCTGGCTTCATCCCATTCCATCTGGATCGTGGGCACCGGGATAACGCTCTTTTCCTGCTGTTTGCGGGTGGCGAAGTCTTCGTCTTGTGGATGCCACCCCATCGCCTTCCACACCAGCGCGACGGCTTCGAACATGCGCTGGCGGAAAATCTCGCGCTCTTGTTTCGGCATCGCAGAGGGCAACGTCAAAATCAGCGAACGTAGCTGACGGGGAGAGGTTGGAAAGCCTAGCCGCAGACGGGTCGCGACGCTGTTAATTTGCCCCAGCGCCTGTGCCAGAATTTCACACAGCATGTGGGTCATCAGCGTGCTGCGGCTATATTGCGGGGAGAATACCGGCAATCGGTCATCCTGCGGCAGGCTGAACAGCGGCTCTCCGTCGTCATTCATCAGGTTCATTAACGGAAACGCGGTGGCGAGCGGCTCGCGCTGGGTTTTGCTGTTCATCTGGCTAAAACGCCAGTCCTGCAATACCGGCGTTTCATCCCACAGATAGCGGCGCGGGCTGGAGATCCCGCTGTTGCCTTCGGTGCCCAGACGCTGCATGGCCAGTTTTCGGGCTTCGTCTCCCACCCGTACGATGGAAGGCCAGACAAAAGCATCGTCACGGCCGCTTTCGACGGAAAAGTGCTGCTTGCCAAAGCGTGCTTCGGAAAACTCCAGGCGGCTGGTGAAGAGGGGATCGTTGAGGAACTGCGGCTCGCTTAACGAACGCACCTGCAATTCTGCCGTCTGGCGCAGTCCGTCGTTGGCGTCGCCGTGATCTTCAATCAGGACGCCGCAGGTGTGCGTATTGCCGACATCCAGAATCAAATCGACCGGGATCGCAGGCGTACTCAGCGTATGAGTAACCAGTTTTACTTCCGGCATCGCAAGTTGTTCGCCCAGCAGCGTCAGCAGATTCAGCCAGTGCGCCTGATACTCAAAGTTACGCAGCGCCAGTTGAACGTCCTGCTCTGAGTGATCTTCTTTCTGGGTAAGATGTTGGAAAAAGGCTTCCCGCAACCAGCCGTCAACCCAGGTCTGATCAAGAAAATCGGCCACTTCGTCATCGCGCCAGGCGAGCGCAAAGCGTGTGCCGTTGAGCAGATCGTTTTCGTTTGGCGCAAGCGTTGCAGAGACGTTCTGTGCCAGCTGGCTGTCTAATGCCAGGGTAACGCGATGGGTGTTTCCTGCCCCGTCGGGTTGCGCCAGTTTGCGCACCTGAACCCGCGCCCAGTTATCCGGGCCTTCCACGAAAGTGCGGGGGGGGTTGAAGCGCAAAAACGGCAGCGGCAGCCAGACGCCGTCAAGCACTTCCAGCGAATGATGCAGCGTCTGGGTACTTTCCGGTTTAACGACTTCGGGTTGCCCGCCAGTTCGCACCGGTAACGTATAGCGACCGCTGCTGAGATCGAAATCCAGCCGCAGTAAAGGGCCGTTGGCGGTTTTTCGCACAAATCGCCCCAGGTGCGCGGATTCCTGCGGCGTCAGCCCGAAATCCAGAAACTGTACGCCGCTGTTGGCGATAAGCGTTACGCTTTGTTTGTAATCACACAGATTTACCAGCATAAAATCAGGCACCTATCTTTTTAAACGTCAACGGCAGCGCCGCGTGAGCATCGTAACGCGCCGTGCACGCCGCGACGTCATTCGCGCCCGCTTTACAGGTAATTTCCGGCATCGGGTAGCGTGAACCGTCAGTGCAACGCGCATTGCCGCGGCTTTTGATCATCAGCTCGCCCGTCTGATGCAGACCCGAGAACACCTCGGCCCGACAGACGATACTGTCGCCATGCACCACGCGAGCGGTACCTTTGTTGTTTTGCATCTGATAGCGCAGAGAAGGTGCTTTCCCGGTGATGGGGTCCTTTACATCGATCATCACGCGCCAGTTGCCGTTTAAAAAACGTGTCGTCCCGGCTTTCATCTGATTGGCATCCATCACCAGCGCATCTTTCGGGATGGCGGCAATCACCACCGGCTGTTCCGCTTTTTTCTCTGTTTGAGGTGCCGGGATCACTTCCGCCTGATGCAGCGGCAGCGGGGCGATTGTCTTCGGTAACGGTTTTATCTCTGATGCGGCCAGCGTCGCGGGGGCGGGGGATTCAGTGACGACAACCGATGGCTTCCACAGCAACGGCGCAGCGATGGCCACAATAACCGCCGCCGCGAGCGGCAAACACCACATCGGCAGACGGCGGACGGGTTTCACCGACGGCGGTGGCGTTTCCGGCTCACTGACCTTCAGCGCAGCAATTGAAATCGGCTCAGGCTCCGGGAGTGGCTCGATAACAGGCACCAGCAGAGGTTCATCCGCCTGAGCGAAGGTTACCTCGGGTACGGGTTCGTCTTCCGGCTCCGGTTCTGCGCAAAGCGCAGGTGGCGCGTCAAAAGTGCGCAGGCAATCCAGAACCTCTTCACGGGTATTTTCATTGAGATTCACGAAACCCCAGAAGGTGATAACCGGTTTACCGTTCACCAGAAAAACATGATTTTCGCCAGGGAACTGAAGGGCTTTCTCCAGCAACGATCCAAACAGTTGCAGAGACGTTTTACCGGATTGCAGGCTTTTTCGACTCAATGCTGCTGCCGTTTCTACCATGCCAGTCAGCACGCGCAGCGCCCGTAAACGCGACTCTTCACTGGCGGATTTCCACGCGATAGCCTCTCCCTCTACCGGGGAATACCAGTCAACGCGTTCGCCGGTATCATTGAGTTGCGGTATCGCCAGACATTCCGCCATGGCCTGCTGTTTACGCAGGCGCAACGTTTCACGAATTTGCAATGCTGAATCAAAAACGGCCTGACCGCCGCCGCCCACGGCCTGATAGTCATCCAGATTGCCGCTACGCAAGAGAGTTTTTGCCACGTTATTGTCCCTTAGACTTCTTCACGCATCTACTTTACGGGTCGCTGCGACATACAAACGGCGGAAGAGAGGCAAAAAGGGGCGAATTTTCCAGGCATAGAGGAGACGGAAAAATCTTGACGTTAACAAAAAGACTTAAGGGAAATTCTTTCACGCCCGTTGCGGAATTTATCAGCGGAAAACGCCAGATTTGCATAACCTGAGAGTGATTCGTTATTTGTCAGTTTTTGTCAGCTATGCTCAGATGGTCACCTTACGACTAAAATGAGAAGGCCTATAACTATGTCTACAGGGAAAGCAGTGTTTGCACTGGCGCTCAGCGCAATGTTGCCCACAGGCGCCGCCATGGCGGCAGCGACGGATACAATCATCTATTGCTCGGAAGCGTCTCCCGAATCGTTTAACCCGCAAATCGCCAGTTCTGGCCCCTCGTTTGTGGCCAGTTCTCAGGTGCTGTACAACCGATTAATCAATTTTGATCCGGTAAAAAATACCCCGGTCCCGTCTCTGGCGACCGACTGGACTATCTCTGAAGACGGCAAAACCTATACCTTCACCCTGAGGCAGGGTGTGAAGTTCAACAGTAATAAATTCTTCAAGCCAACCCGTGATTTCAACGCTGACGACGTTATTTTCTCCGTCTTGCGCCAGAAAGACGCCAGCCATCCCTATCACAACGTTTCGCAGGGGAGCTACGAATACTTCAATGATGTCGGTCTGGACAAATTGATCAAAGAGGTGAAGAAGCTTGACGATTACCACGTACAGTTTGTGTTGAGCGAGCCGAATGCGGCGTTTCTCGCCGACTGGGGGATGGATTTTGCGTCTATTCTCTCGGCGGAATATGCCGATGCCATGCTGAAAAAAGGCACGCCGGAAAACGTCGATAACTGGCCGATTGGCACCGGCCCTTACGTGTTACAACAGTACAAACAGGATGCGCAAATTCGCTATCTGGCGAACCCTCACTATTGGGATGGCGATGTTCCGACGAAGCACCTGATTTTTTCGATCACGCCTAACGTCCAGACGCGTCTGGCAAAACTGCAAACCAACGAGTGTCAGATTATTCCCGCGCCTGCGCCGGTGCAGTTTGATGAGATTAAAAAGAATAAAGATCTGACGTTGCATACCGTTGATGCGCTAAACGTCGGGTATCTGGCGTTTAATACAGAGAAGAAACCGTTGGATAATGTTCTGGTCCGCCAGGCGCTGAATTACGCCACGGACAAAAACGCTATCATAAACGCGGTCTTTTTAGGTTCTGGCACGGTTGCAAAATCGCCCATTCCGCCGAAGATGATGGGCTTTAAAAAAGACCTTAACGACTACACTTACGATCCACAAAAGGCGAAAGAACTGCTGAAACAGGCCGGGCAGGAGAAGGGCTTTGAAGTGACGCTCTGGTCGATGCCGGTTCAACGTCCATATAACCCCAACTCGCGGCGAATTGCCGAGATGATCCAGAGTGACTGGGCAAAAGTGGGCGTAACGGCAAAAATTGTCTCTTTTGAGTGGGGCGAGTACCTTTCCGGCATGCGTAAAGGCGAACACGATACTGCACTGTTTGGCTGGATGTCTGATAACGGTGACCCGGATAATTTTGCCGATGTCTTGTTAGGGTGTAATAGCATCAAAACAGGATCGAATGCCGCACGCTGGTGCGATAAGGGGTATGATGCGCTTGTGCAGAAGGCGAAGCTGGTCAGCGATCCGGCCGAACGCGCGGCGTTGTACGGTCAGGCACAGGACATTTTTTATCAACAAGCGCCCTGGATAGCGCTGGCTAACGGAAAAACGTTCTACGCTACGCGCAGTAATGTGAGCGGTTACAGCGTAAGCCTGATGGGCAGCGATTTTTCAAAAGCGAAATTGAATTAAGACGTTAAGGAGAAAATATGTCGCATCTGGATGAGGTAAGTTTACGCGTCGATGCCGCCATTAACGAAGGCGTGATCAGCCATATGAATGAACTGCTGGTGGTGCTAAGCGATGATGGCGAGCTGAGTCGGGAAGATCGCTATACCCAGCAGCAACGCTTGCGGACCGCCATTGCGCATCACGGACGCCAGCACAAAGAAGAGATGGAAGCGCGCCGCGATCAGCTCACCAAAGGCGGCACGATCCTCTGATCATCCTAAAACGTGCGTCTGGCGACCAGCCAGGCGCCAATCACCAGCAACACCGCCCCGCACACGGGACCAGCCAGCGCCCGTATCGGCACCCCGTGACTTCGCACGATATCCAGCACTAAGCCACCAATCAATTGACTGGCGACCAGTACCGCAATGGTGGTCGCCGCGCCGACATATTGATAACCACTGATGCTGGCGAAAACAAAAAACGACCCTAACAGGCCGGGGAGCAGCGTCCACCAGCGCACGCTTGACATCAGCTCGCCAAATCCCGCCGCCCCCTGTTTGAACCCTAAAATGCTGACAAACAGAATAATGCCCACCAGCGAGTTGAGCAGCATCGCGATAAGGATAGTCGACGAGGTCTGGGTAATCCGCACCATCAGGGTGTTTTGTACAACCAGGCCAATGCCTGCGGCAATCAGGAAAGCAACGGTCAGCGTCTGGTTCATCTGTGTCCGTCCGGATCGATACGATCATCCAGTTGCAGTTGCATAAAGGTCAGATCCAGCCAGCGACCAAATTTCGTACCGACCTGCGGCATTTGCGCTGTTGTTTTAAATCCCAGTGATTCATGCAGATGCAGCGAGGCGAGGTTTTGCGACTCAATCCCGGCAACCATCACGTGTTTACCGCACGCACGCGCCTCATCAATCAGTCTTTTGAGCAGTGCTCGCCCCAACCCTTTACCCTGATGTTCCGGGTGAACGTAGACCGAGTGTTCAACGGTATGGCGAAAGCCCTCAAAGTTGCGCCAGTCACCAAAGGAGGCATAGCCGGTGACCGTGTCATTTTCTTCGCTGACCAGCACCGGATAGCCCAGGAACTGACGCGCTTCATACCAGGCGATGCGGTTGTCGACATCGACAGTTTGATCGTTCCAGATAGCGGCGGTGTGTAAAACGGCATGGTTGTAGATTTCTGCGATGGCGGCACAGTCATCTTTGCTGGCAAATCGAATGGGCATGTTGAACCTCAGGGTGTGTTCACTATAGTATTACGATATGAATACTATTGAAGACAATATAAATCAACGGATCAGTGTCAGAATTCGCATTGAACGCGAGTCACGGGGCTGGTCGTTGACGGAGCTTGCCGAACGGGCGGGCGTCTCACGGGCGATGATCCACAAAATTGAACGGGGAGAGAGCAGTCCAACGGCAACGCTGCTTGGCAGACTTTCGGGCGCGTTTGGCATTAGCATGTCGACGCTGATCGCCCGCGCCGAGATGCAGGAGGGCAAACTGTTGCGCTTTGCCGATCAACCGGTCGGGCACGATCCGCAAACGCACTATCTGCGCCGCCATGTATCGCCGCGCAGCGACCTGCCGATCGATTTGGTGCAGATTGAGCTCCCCCCCGGCAGCGACATCCCGATGCCGGCATCGTCCTACGCGCTGGCCCGACAGCTTATCTGGTTACAACAGGGGGAACTGGTGTTTGTTGAAGGGGATACCCGCCATGAAATGAAGGCAGGAGATTGTCTTGAGCTCGGACCGCCCAATGACTGCCGCTTTATTAATGAAACGTCATCCGCCTGCGTTTATCTGGTGGTGCGTTTAAATCCTGGCAGTAATTAAGGTTAGTGCGTCATCAGTGGCAGGAGACTAGTATTGAGGAATTCATGCCAAATATACTGGAGAACATTATGGGTCAACAAACACATCGTAATCGTCGTTGGGTATTGGCGTCACGTCCACATGGCGCACCGACTGCCAGCAACTTTCGCCTCGAAGAGAATGAAGTTGCGCGCCCACGCGAAGGAGAGGTTTTGCTGCGCACCGTTTACCTTTCACTTGACCCCTATATGCGTGGACGCATGAGCGATGAACCGTCCTATTCGCCACCGGTTGATATTGGCGACGTGATGGTCGGGGGCACGGTCAGTCGTGTGGTGGAATCAAATCATCCGAATTATCCTGCGGGAGAGTGGGTTCTGAGCTACAGCGGTTGGCAGGACTATGATCTTTCCAACGGCGAGGGTCTGGTGAAACTGGGTCACAACCCTGAGCATCCCTCATGGGCGCTGGGGGTGTTAGGAATGCCCGGCTTTACAGCGTATATGGGATTACTGGATATCGGGCAACCAAAACAGGGAGAGACGCTGGCTGTCGCCGCCGCCACGGGGCCAGTAGGGGCGACGGTGGGGCAAATTGGTAAGCTGAAAGGTTGCCGGGTCGTCGGTGTTGCGGGTGGTGCTGAAAAATGTCGTCACGCCATCGAAGTTCTCGGGTTCGACAGTTGCCTTGACCATTATGCGAAAGACTTTGCGGAGCAACTGGAGAAAGCCTGCCCTCAGGGAATTGATATCTATTACGAGAACGTCGGCGGTAAGGTGTTTGAGGCGGTTCTGCCGCTGCTCAATACGTCCGCACGCATCCCGCTCTGCGGCCTGGTGAGCGGCTATAACGCCACACACCTGCCCGAGGGCCCCGATCGGCTTCCGTTACTGATGGCCACGCTTCTGAAAAAACGGATCCGATTGCAAGGGTTTATTATTAGCCAGGACTATGGGCACCGGATTCACGAGTTTCAGCAGGAGATGGGGCGCTGGGTGAAAGAAGGGAAAATTCACTATCGTGAACAGGTCACTCTCGGTCTGGAGAATGCCCCTGAAACGTTTATTGGCCTGTTAACGGGGAAAAACTTCGGCAAAGTCGTCATCCAACTGACGGATGAAGTGTAAAGTAATAATGGCGGTGCAATGCCGCCATAAAAAATGGGCAAATTTGTCATTTGCGGCTTTAATTAAAGCACCGCAAAATACGTCACAGAACGTTAACAAGCGAAATATCACACTGGTAAACTATCACTTTTGGTTTTTATTTTTATTATTCCTGACCAGGTTCACTTTTTTAAAATTAAATCCCTTGCTTTATATAGGGGTTTAATTGAGATGTCGCTCGATGAATAACTGAAGGATGTAAAATGCCCGGTTTGGAAAGAACATCACATATCAGCCTGACGACACAGGTTGAGAACGGTTTGAAACACCAGTTGACGATAGGTGTATTAAAACCAGGTGCGAGACTGATAACGAAAAATATTGCCCACGATCTGGGGGTCAGTATTACACCTGTTCGGGAAGCATTACTGCGGCTGGTCTCCGCCAGCGCATTGGCTGTTGCTCCGGCGCAGGCCTTTATGGTGCCAGACATCTCACTGGCGAGATGGGAAGAGATCAACCACGTCCGCACCGAGCTTGAAGGTATGGCGGTAGCGGCGGCGGCAGAGGCGATTTCTGCCGAGCATATGCAGACGCTCACCACGCTGCTGGAGCAGTATCAACAGGCGCACGAAGGCGGCACGATACAAGAGCGACTTCTGGCAAACCACGCGTTACGATTTGAAATTTACCGTTATGCCAATATGCCAACGCTCTATCAAATGATTGAACAACTGTGGGTACGAATGGGCCCCAGCCTGCATTTTTTATATGGCAATGGGGTGCCTGACGGTTATCAGAGCCGTGTGGAGTATTATCACAGGTTGCTCGACGCGCTGGCGCAAGGAGATAAAGACGAGTGCCGCCAGTGTCTGAAAGAGATCATTGCTAAAAATGTGACCGTCATTAGAACGCAATATCTTAATTAACCTCTCCGGAATATAGCGGGGATAACCCCGCTATTGATGCATTACTTTTCTGCGCTATTCAACACGTCAATACCCTTGTGACCATTCGTGCCTTCGTGGAGAAATTAAGAAGATTACGCGGCGGGTGAAAAGAATGCTCCACATATTGATAAATAATGATTACTATTCGCATTCATAAAAAGCAACACCATGATGTTGCTCGTCGAAGCCGTGTGAAGCAGTTATACAGATATTTATCAAAGGGAGTCGTCATGCATTTACGTCATCTGTTTTCGCCGCGCCTGCGGGGTTCATTATTGTTAGGTTCACTGCTTGTTGCGTCGTCATTTAGCACGCAGGCTGCGGAAGAAATGCTGCGTAAAGCCGTAGGTAAGGGCGCATATGAAATGGCCTATAGCCAGCAGGAAAATGCGTTGTGGCTGGCCACGTCGCAGAGCCGTAAAATTGACAAAGGCGGCATCGTGTATCGCCTCGACCCTGTCACGCTGGAAGTCACTCAGGCGATTCACAACGATCTCAAACCGTTTGGCGCAACCGTTAACAATGCAACCCAAACGCTGTGGTTTGGCAATACGGTCAACAGCGCGCTGACGGCCATTGACGCCAAAACGGGTGATGTCAAAGGTCGCCTGGTCCTCGATCCCCGCCAGCGTTCAGAAGAGGTGCGTCCGTTGCAGCCCCGCCAACTGGTGGCGGATGAGGCAACCAATACGGTTTACATCAGCGGCATCGGTAAAGAGAGCGTTGTCTGGGTGGTCGACGGTGAATCCATCAAACTGAAAACCACCATCCAGAATACCGGCAAGATGAGCACCGGTCTGGCTGTCGACAGTAAAGCCGGGCGTTTGTATACCACCAACGCTGATGGCGAATTCATCACCATTGATACCGCCGATAATAAAATTCTGAGCCGCAAGAAGTTGCTGGATGACGGTAAAGAGCACTTCTTTATTAACCTGAGCCTGGACACGGCCGGGCACCGCGCGTTTATCACCGACTCGAAAGCGGCAGAAGTGTTAGTGATTGATACGCGTGACGGCAAAGTGCTGGCAAAAGTGGCGGCGCCTGAATCGCTGGCAGTGCTGTTCAACCCGGCGCGTAACGAAGCCTACGTCACCCATCGTCAGGCCGGTAAAGTCAGTGTGATTGACGCGAAGCGCTACAACGTTGTGAAGACGTTTGACACGCCGACCTTCCCGAATAGCCTCGCGCTTTCTGCCGATGGAAAAACCCTCTACGTGAGCGTTAAACAAAAATCGACTCGCGAGCAGGAAGCCACCCAGCCAGATGATGTGATTCGTATCGCACTGTAATCCCCAACAGGAGAGGGAAATCCTCTCCTGTCTTTCCTCCCACAAGCCGACATGCCTCGTTACACCCCGCAAGTAGCCTGGTCAACATCAGGGAATTACACTACCGTCACGTTTGGATGATTGAAAAATACAGGAATATTATGAAGAAGCCACTTATGTGCCTTTGCGCGGGCGTTATGCTTTTCACTCTGGCGGGTTGCACCACCGATTACGTCATGACGACGAAACAGGGGAAAACCATTGTGATTCAGGGCAAACCAAAGTTGGATAAAGAGACGGGAATGACCAGTTACACCGATCAGGACGGCAATAAGCGGGAAATTAACAGCAATGACGTTGCTGAGCTTATCGAAGCGAATTAATTTCGCTCAGCCGGAACGTGCTGTCCGGCTTTTCGCAAATGCCCGGTAAACGTTGCGTCACCGGGCATCCAACACAAATTATCGCTGATCCGCTGTTGCTTCTTTGAGCGCAGCATCCTCTGAAACGCCCGGCGCATGACGGTGAATTTCCGCAACGCGGTTACGTACGCCAAACCAACCGGCAACCAGCAAAATCGCAATCAACGGCAGGGAAGCGATGGTCCAGGTTCCGTTAGGATAGTCAAACGCCATCAGCACCAGCACGCTGAGCAGGAACAGCAGTGTGAGCCAGGAGGTGAACGGCGCGCCCGGCATTTTGAAGCTGACGTCTGCCGCTTTGCCTTCTTTAATCGCCTTGCGCAGACGCATCTGGCAGACCACGATGAATCCCCACGACGCAATAATGCCCAGCGATGCAAAGTTCAGCACGATCTCAAAGACCTGAGCAGGAACCAGATAATTGAGCAATACGCCGAAAATGTAGACGAACAGCGTCGCCAGAATTCCGGCATACGGCACCTGTTGACGGCTCATTTTCGCCATAAATTTAGGCGCAGAACCGCCCATCGACATCGAGCGCAAAATACGTCCGGTGCAGTACAGACCTGAATTGAGACTGGAGAGCGCCGCAGTCAATACCACGATGTTCATAATGCTGCCGACATAAGGTACGCCCAGTTTTGAGAAAAAGGTCACGAACGGACTCTGGCCTGCCTGGTAAGCATTCCACGGCAGCAACAGCACCAGCAGTACCACCGATCCGACGTAGAACAGACCAATTCGCCAGATCACGCTGTTAATCGCTTTTGGCACCATGGTTTGCGGATCTTTGCATTCCCCGGCCGCTGTCCCCACCATCTCAACGGAGGCAAAAGCAAACACCACGCCTTGCACCAGCACCAGTGCTGGCAGCAGACCGTGCGGGAAGAATCCACCGTTATCGGTGATCAAATGAAACCCGGTAGTATTGCCATCCAGCGGTTGGCCTGATCCTAAAAAGACGGTACCGACCACCAGAAAAACCACAATCGCCAGCACTTTTACCAGCGCGAACCAGAACTCCATCTCGGCAAACCACTTCACGCCGATCATGTTCATGGTGCCGACGATCGCCAGCGCGCCGAGGGCGAAGACCCACTGTGGTACATCCCCGAAAGCGCCCCAGTAATGCATGTACAGCGCCACGGCGGTGATATCGACGATCCCGGTCATCGCCCAGTTGATGAAGTACATCCAGCCTGCGACAAAAGCCGCTTTTTCACCCAAAAATTCACGGGCGTACGACACAAAGCTCCCGCTGGTAGGGCGATGGAGCACCAGTTCGCCCAATGCACGAAGAATAAAAAACGAGAAAATACCGCACACCAGATACACCAGCGCCAGCGCAGGGCCAGCCATCTGTAAACGCGCGCCAGCACCTAAAAAAAGGCCGGTGCCAATCGCGCCGCCAATGGCGATCATTTGAACCTGGCGGTTCCCCATCGCCTTGTGATACCCCTCCTCGTGGGTATTCAACCAGCGTCGTTTCGCAGCGTGTTGCTCAAGTGAGCTTGCGTTGTCTGTTTTCATTACGTTACCTGTTAGCCTGTCTGTCCGAAGGAACGCAGCTTGCCGTACCGCTGGCGACTCAAACGATTGCTTCGCTGCATGCCACTCATCTTTTCCCGTTATTCTGGGTAGGGATAAACATGGGTGGCGCAGCATCCTACCTGCTAATTTTTTTTGACGCAAAACCAATGCATAAGAATTCATGAAGTCAGAAGAGGCAGGGGATGGCCTCGATTCAGCCAGTGGGGGTTATTGCGAAAATGACAGCGGTTTTAGCCCGTATTCCTGGGCAGAAACCTGCAACTGGCCAGGCTGTTCTACACTTAGCGTTTTACGCACGCTGGAGGCGGTATGATGACTGTTTATGGTGTACCCGGTTGGGGATCGGCAATCAGCGAGGTCATGCTGACCCTGGCTGAAATCCCGTATAAATTTGTCGATGTCACCGGTTTCGATGACGAGGGACCGCAACGCGATTTATTGAAAATACGCAATCCGCTGTGTCAGGTACCGACGCTGGTGCTGGAAAATGGCGACATCATGACGGAAACTGCAGCCATCGCGCTGATGATCCTCGATCGTCGTCCCGATCTTGCTCCGTCTGTTCATCATCCGGAGCGGCAGCAGTTCCAGCGTCTGCTTATCTGGCTGGTGGCGAATGTGTATCCCACCTTTACCTATGCCGATTATCCTGAGCGCTGGACCACAGACGCGCCATTGCAGCTGAAAACATCGTGCCTGGAATACCGCAAGTCGCTCTATCTCTGGCTAAACGATCGGCTCATTGCCGAACCGTACGCCTTTGGCGAACAGCTCACGCTGCTGGATTGCTATCTGGGTGTGATGCGCAGTTGGGGGCCAGGACATGACTGGTTTCAGGAACATACGCCGAACATTAGCGCGATTGCCGACGCGGTATGCCAGATACCGCAACTGCGGACGGTGCTGAAAAACAATGAAATTATTTAATCCGCTTGCGGGTGGGTATGCTAGTTTTGATCGCACATTCACAATAAGGAGCCTGCTATGCCGCACGTCGATATTAAATGTTTTCCCCGCGAACTGAATGACGATGAGAAGACCGCACTGGCCACAGACATTACCGCCGTGATCGTCCGCCACCTGCAAAGTAAAGAGAGTTCGGTGAGCGTGGCGCTAAACGAAATCCAACCCGCAGAGTGGAAAGCGGTCTGGGACGCGGAGATCGCCCCCCAGATGGAGACACTGATCAAAAAACCGGGCTACAGTATGTAACCGGCTAGCGTGACCAACGATTCCGCCCGGCCTGTTTTGCCCGATACAGTGCGGCGTCGGCCTCTGCAATCGTCTGTTCAGCCGTTTTATCTTTCGCTGAACAGGCGATACCCTGACTTACCGTGACGTTGTCACTTACCGTTGACGCGGAGTGGGGGATTGCCGCTGTCTCCAGACCGGCTTTGATTCTGGCGGCCACCTGCTCAGCCTCCGGCAGCGACGCGCCAAACAGCACTACCGCAAACTCCTCGCCGCCGTAGCGCGCAACCACATCTTCCGGGCTACGCACCGACTGCATCAACACTTCCGCTACCTGCGCCAGACATGCATCGCCTTTCGGGTGCCCATAGGTATCGTTGTAGCGTTTAAAAAAATCGACATCGAGCATCAGCAGAGTGAACGCGCTGTCATTGGCGGTGGCGCTGTGCAGCACATCCTCCAGCGCGCGTCGGTTTGCCGCGCCGGTCAGCGCGTCTCGGTGCGCGAGGGCGTCAAGGCGAGAAATAAGCACGTTGTTATGTTGGTTCTGATACCAGGCTTCATCGAACCAGCGAAGCAGGATGACGCGCCCACCGAGCATAATCAGCGTGAAGATGACCCAAACGACCGCAAAGTGGGGATTGATACCGTGGTTAAGCACGACACTGGCAACCGGCACCGTGAACCACAGCGGTATCACGTAGGAAAGCAAAGTCGGGGTGTGAAAATAGAGCGCCACGACGGCACTGAGCAGCAAGATGGAACACAGTGGATAGGCAACCGGTAATTGCCACTGGTCGATGAACGAGTAGATGCACAAGGACCAGAGTAGGCTCAGCAGTACCAACAACCCCTGATTCAGCCACGATTTTCGCCGTGGCGAGAAAATCAGGATGACGCTGATCAGCACAATTCCCATCACCGCGCTGTCGATGGACTGGAGGAGGCTTATCTTCGCCTGATACAGGGTATCCGCATCAGTAAACAGGGCGCGACGAAAAAGGAACATCAGCGCAAAGCTGATGTTCACAAAAGCGAACCACGGCAGGCTGATCGCCATTCCGCGTTCAACCATATCTTCACGTTTGGCCCAGATGGTATAGGCAGGTTTTCTATTATTTGGCGTCATAAACTTCATACATACGTAAAACGGGCGGAAAGTCCCGCCCCCAGAGAGTGTGGATTAGGGTGTAATAACCGTGGAGCAGAATTCAACTTTATCCTTAACGTGAGGCGTTCATCCCGCCGTGACCCGTTTCCCGCTGGTGATAAAGGTTCCGGCGCCTAAATGGTGAAGGGTATTGAGCTTGTCGTCGTCAAATTGCCAGCGACCTTCCACAAAGGCTCGCTCGTCAGCAGAGGCCGAGACGACTTCGCCAAACAGTGTATCGTATTTCTCTTGCGCAGACGTCGCAGGCAACAACCGGCATTCCATCCAGGCCAGACATTTTTCTTCAATCATCGGCAATCCGAGCACCGGGCCTTTCACCACCGGGATCCCGTAGCAGTTGAATTTGTCTTCCACACGCCCTGAAACGCTGCCGACCGCATAGGTCCAGTTGGTGGCGGCCACTCCAGGAACCACAATGCCAAACATGCCGCTACGCTCAATCAGTTCGCGCGACCAGGTACTTTTGTCGACCACAATTGCGATACGGGGTGGCTCAAATTCGACCGGCATGGACCACGCCGCCGCCATCACGTTACGTCGTTCAGTGTGACTGTCCCGACAGGTGATCAGAATCGTCGGGCCATGATTTAACAGACGGCAAGCATGCGTTAACTCAACAGGGCGAAAATGGCTCATGGCAGTTCCTCAGAAAGATGAAAAACGTAACGGGAATAGTATTGATATTAACGGGATTAGCGATTTTGTCGCCCCGTTGTCGCTATTCACCGCACAAAATCGCCTGTGCAACAATAAAAATACGTTATAAATACAGGATGCTATCAACAGGAATGCCTTATGACGCCTTTTTTACACGCTTATTTTTCCCGCCTGGGTTGGTCAGCCACGGCGGCGGTCAACATCGATACCCTGCGGGCGCTGCATTTACATCACAACAGCGCCATCGTGTTTGAAAACCTTGATGTGTTGCTACCCCGCGAGATACAGCTTGACGATCAATCGCTGGAAGAAAAACTGATCGTTGCACGTCGTGGCGGATACTGTTTCGAACAGAATGGTGTTTTTGAACGGGCGTTACGTGAGATCGGATTTACCGTCCGCAGTTTGCTGGGACGAGTGGTGCTGGCGAATCCGGCGAGCATGCCGCCGCGCACGCATCGCCTGTTACTGGTTGAGTTAGAGGGTGAGCAGTGGATAGCCGACGTAGGATTCGGTGGGCAAACGCTGACCGCGCCGATCCGGTTGCAGGCCGACCTTGAACAACAGACACCTCACGGAGAATACCGTCTGGTTCAGGAGAACGAAGAGTGGATTTTGCAGTTCCGCCATCACGATCACTGGCAATCCATGTACCGTTTCGATCTCGGCATACAGCATCAAAGCGATTATGTGATGGGCAACTTCTGGTCGGCGCACTGGCCGCAATCGCATTTCCGTCACCATCTGTTGATGTGTCGCCATCTGTCGGACGGCGGAAAACTGACGTTAACCAACTTTCACTTTACCCACTACCAGGATGGTCACGCGATAGAGCAGATCAATTTACCCGATGTGGCCAGTCTGTACGCGCTGTTGCAGACGCGGTTTGGACTGGGCGTTGACGATGCGAAGCACGGTTTTACCGAGGCGGAACTGGCGGCGGTGATGTCCGCCTTTGATACCCATCCGGAAGCAGGAAAATAATTGGGCCAGTCTCCGCCGAAGAGCCATGCCCTCCGGCGGATTGACCTGATGACGAGGACCCATGAAACACTCTGCATTGCCATTTTTTGCCGGTCAGCACCGTCAGGAGCGCCTCGGTGCCCGCACCGTATTCAGCCCCCTGCCGGTGATGACCAATGTGCCGCCGGTGCGCCGCACCGACTGGCTGACCAGGAAGCACCCCCACTATATCGAGCTGGGGGGAGCGGGAGGGTCTCTCTTTCAAACACAAACCCTGTATATGTTTTGGGTGCTTGGCTTACTCCTCTCTGCTGGAATGTTTTGGGGGCCACCAGGTGATGGTTTGAGCAATGGTCAGGGCTGGGCCGGCGTCTGGGCTGGCAACTATCAGGAAGTCTGGGTGGGGCCAGGGCAATGGGTGATTGAATTTAGCTGGATGAATCTGGTGGGGGTCGTTCTGGGGTTGGGGATGGGGCCAGGTTTTGCTTTACTCCTAACGGTAAAAATGTTGTGGGAGCATCAGCAGCAGCTACGTCGGGTGTTGCCTTTTCGCTTTCACCGCCAGCGCCGCGAGGTGATGCTGTCGCGCTGGGACAAGCGCACCAGACGCACCGAGGTCCGGATTTTCCCCTGGGAAGATATGTGCGCCATGGTGGGAGAGGGCTCAGCCGTTTCGGTCAGCGGTGTCATGACCATGGCGAGCCTGTTTTTCGGTATC
This sequence comes from Citrobacter sp. GW821-FHT07H02, assembly GCF_059418505.1. Lineage (NCBI taxonomy): Bacteria > Pseudomonadati > Pseudomonadota > Gammaproteobacteria > Enterobacterales > Enterobacteriaceae > Citrobacter > Citrobacter sp. GW821-FHT07H02. Next base: position 70,284 of record NZ_JBWKPZ010000005.1, read on the forward strand.
AATTCGGACGAGCGGCCCGGTTATTTCTGGTCCGGCATGAATGTCGGCACCCTCAGCAAGGAGGTGGGGGCCGGCGAGTGGGAGATGCTCCGCCGCTATATGGAAGAGGGCCCCGAGGCCATCGACGAGCCGGCCTCCGTCACCTTTGACGGCATGATTGAGGAATTCTGCCGGGAACGGAAGATACCCCGCAGCGCCTTCTCCCCCCTGCGCCGGCTCTGGTGGGAACTTAACGGCACCCGCTTTGGCATATTGCGCATCAATATCCAGAGCCGCTTGCAGCAGCGCTTCGCCGGGCGATACTTCGCAGCCCATCCCGAGCTGGCAGCCTGGAGTGCGCCATTGCCACCCGAACAGTGGGCCAAACCGAGCGAGCGGCTGACCCGTTGCAACCAGCTGTTGGCCGAGCAGTACGCCCAGGGCCGGACCATCTTTACCGTGGGTGACGTGCGCGAACTGCTGGGGGAGGTTATCACGGAGGAGGAGGAACAGGTGTTGGCACCCTAGGCCGCAAGATGGCGTGGTCTTGCAAGCGCCCCCTCGGGGCGGTTGTGTCGCATTAAGGCAGTGTCAGGTAATCTGCTGTTTTCTTGATGCTACCTGATCATGCAGGCACTGTTGCAAAGTTTTATCGCAGAACATTTCCCTGGCACATTTTGTGGACCAATACGGGAGTTGGCACAATAACTTGTGGCTGCAATTCCCTATTTTTCGGGAGAATCAAACTTTGCAACAGTGCCGTTCAACGCTCCCTGGTCAGTCAGTACAAAAAATCATCTTAACGTACAATAATTTTCGATATCCAAACTGACCCCTTACAGGTCAATAGCCCATTCGGTGCTAAATAAGATCACCGCGGTGCCGGAGATCGTCACTTTTACTGGCTGATTATCGCGGATAGTGACGTTCACATCGACGACGCCATCGCGCCCCAGCGCACGTCCCTGATGCCCCAGAACACGCAGCGTTTTGCCGTCGTGCGCCATCACATTGTGATGAACCAGCCATGCCCCCATTGGACCATTGGCGTTGCCTGTCACCGGATCTTCAACAATACCGATCGCCGGTGAGAACATGCGTCCATCGGTTTCATTTTTGCCAGAGCGGATCTGGAACGGAAAAAAGCCGTTGCAGCCAATCTGCTGGCTGATGGCCGTCAGTGCTGCAAGATCAGGGGAAAGGGCGTCAATATCGACGCCGGGTTTCAGCGGGATCATCACTTTCGAATGTCCCGTTGTCGCCACCTGAATCGGCAGGCCAGGGAGAATATCGTCTTCACCAAGGTGGAATGCGCTGATGATGGCGGCGCGCGTTTCACCCTCAAGCGGCGGCTCAAAACCCGGCGTACCTTGTTCCAGCGTGATGCGATAGCCGTTGTCTTGCGCAAGGATATCGACCCGGTGGCGTCCGGCGAGCGATCGTTGCCAGACGGTGCCATTCCCCAATCCAAGTACAGTGGCGCGAACATAATGCGCCGCAATGGTCGCATGGCCGCAAATCGGTACTTCAACCGTTGGCGTAAAGTAACGAATGCGTACATCGCTCTCGTCGCTTTTTAAGACGAATGCCGTTTCACTGTGGCGGAGTTCGCGGGCGATAAGCTGCATTTGCGCCTCGCTGAGTCCATCAGCATGTAACACGACGCCCGCCGAGTTACCGCGAAACGGTTCGGAGGTGAAAGCATCAACATGATAAACCTGGGGTTTCATTCGGGTTCTCCTTAGGTCGGAGAACCATCATAACGCGCCAGCCGCCGGAGAGTGAAGGCTATCCGGCGGCACAGAGGATTAGCGACGCGAGCGGACAATCTGGTAGCGACGCGTGAAGTATTCAAACGGCGCGCTCCAGACATGAACCAGACGGGTAAAAGGAAAGATCAGGAAGATGGTCATTCCCAGCACCAGATGCGCCCGGAAGACCAATGCCACACCGTCCAGATGCGCAGACGCTCCCCCCTGGAAGGTCACCACTGACTGCGCCCAACCGACCAGTTTCAGCATTTCGCTGCCGTCCGGGTGCTGCGCGGAAAAGGGGATCGATATGAGACCCAGGATGCACTGAAACAGCAGGATGCAGAGGATGAGAATATCGGCGGTGGAAGAGGTCGCGCGAATTCGGGGATTGGTCAGGCGGCGAACCAGCAAACCCGTACCGCCGACCAATGTCAGCACGCCACAGAGGCCGCCGGCAATCATCGCCATCTGCTGTTTCATCGCCATGGGCAGAAACCAGGCGTACATCCAGTGCGGGGTTAACATCCCGAACAGGTGTCCGAAGAAAATCCCCAGAATGCCGATATGGAACAGATTCGACCATAACACCATGCCGCGTTTGTCCAGCATTTGGCTGGAGGCGGCGCGCCAGGTGTACTGTCCGTAATCGTAGCGTAACCAACTGCCGAGGATAAATACCGTACCGCACAGGTAAGGGTAGATATCGTAAAAAAAGACGTTCAGGTACTGTATCATTTCGGACCTCCCGAACTGACGTCAACATACTGTGGCGCCACGTCCTGGCTAAAGCGGCGTTGATAATGTTGTAACGGTGAACTGTCACAGGCGGTGGCGTTATCTTCGATAAACTTCACCTGTTCTTCTTCCCACACCGCGTCCAGTGCCTGAGACGTGTCATCGCGCGTTTCACTGCTGACCTGCTTGGTGACACTGTCACTTGAAAGTGGGCTTCCTGCCAGAGCAAGCAACGCGTCAAACAGGTGATACCACGGGGTTTCGCGCTGTTTTAAGCGCCCGCCCAGCAGGGCCAGAATAGGGGCGACATTCTGTAATCCCTCTTTGGCCTCGGCCTCCGGCAAAACGCTCAGGTACTCCAGATAGAGGGGAAGATGGTCCGGCAATTCCCGGCAGTTAAGCTGCAGTCCGACCTTTTCATATTGCGCCAGCAGATCCACCATCGCCTGACCCCGGTCACGGGACTCCGCATGGACATGTTCAAACAGCAGTAACGAGGTAGCGCGGCCACGATCAAACACTTCGCACCATTGCGCCTGTTTCTCGAGCAAGGGCGCATTAAGGAGATCGGCCGCGAAGTCGCTCAGCATCGGCGCTTCATTGTGGACCAGCGCGAGGGCATCGTCCCGACACTCCCAAAGAAACTCATCGGGATATTCCATCAGCAGCCCAATCACTTTGAGAATTTGCATTATTCGCCCTCCGCTTTATCGCGCACTTCCGTGACATCGATGGCGTCGATTCGGCTACTGTTAAACAGGTTGAATTTGGTGTCTGAGCCGTGGCAACCGTCGCCGAAGGTAAAGCCGCAGCCGTTTTTCTCCGGGAAGGCGTCGCGCGCCATCTCCCGGTGGCTGGTCGGGATCACGAAGCGGTCTTCATAGTTGGCAATAGCCAGATAGCGGTACATCTCTTCAACTTGTTCAACGCTTAATCCCACCTCCTCAATCGCGCGGGTGTCCGTAACGCCTTCCACGGTTTGCGAGCGTTTGTAATGGCGCATCGCCATCATTCGTTTCAGGGCGCGCAGCACGGGACCGGTGTCGCCCGCGCTGAGCATATTGGCGAGATACTGCACCGGGATCCGCAAACTTTCGACGGCAGGCAGGATACTGTCAGTCTGCGGCAATCCGCCAGCATCGGCATACGACTGGATGGGCGACAACGGCGGGACGTACCAGACCATCGGCAGGGTGCGGTATTCCGGGTGCAGCGGCAGGGCCAGCTTCCAGTCCATCGCCATCTTGTAGACCGGCGAACGCTGTGCAGCCTCAATCACGTTGTGCGGAATTCCCTGTTTCAGCGCCTCTTCAATCACCGCCGGGTCATGAGGATTCAGAAACACGTCGCACTGACGCTCATAGAGGTCGGTTTCATGTTCGGTACTGGCCGCCTCTTCAATCTTGTCGGCATCGTAGAGCAACACGCCGAGATAACGGATGCGGCCCACGCAGGTTTCTGAACAGACGGTCGGCTGGCCCGATTCAATACGCGGGTAACAGAAGATGCATTTTTCAGATTTGCCGCTCTTCCAGTTAAAGTAGATTTTTTTGTACGGACAGCCGCTGATGCACAGACGCCAGCCCCGGCATTTGTCCTGGTCAATCAAGACAATGCCGTCTTCTTCACGTTTATAAATCGCGCCGCTCGGGCAGGTCGCCACGCAACTTGGGTTCAGGCAGTGTTCGCACAGGCGCGGCAGATACATCATGAAGGTGTTTTCAAACTGGCCGTACATCTCCTTCTGCATTTTGTCGAAGTTACGGTCGCGGGCGCGTTTTTCAAATTCCCCGCCGAGCAGCTCTTCCCAGTTTGGCCCCCAGATAATCTTGTCCATCCGTTTGCCGTCAATCAACGAGCGCGGACGGGCAGTGGGCAGATTTTTGCCCTCAGGCGCGCTATGCAGATGCTGGTAATCGTAGGTGAACGGCTCGTAGTAATCATCGATTTGCGGAATGACCGGGTTGGCGAAGATTTTCGTGATGACGCCCATTTTGCCGCCCAGACGCGGCCTGATCTTACCGTTAACGTCGCGAACCCAGCCGCCTTGCCACTCCTCCTGATCTTCCCAGTTCTTCGGATACCCGATACCCGGTTTGGTCTCAACGTTGTTAAACCACGCGTACTCCATGCCTTCACGCCCGGTCCAGACGTTTTTACAGGTCACCGAGCACGTATGGCAGCCGATGCACTTATCAAGATTGAGGACCATGCCAACCTGCGAACGTATTTTCATTTTTTCGCCTCCTGTACCTGATCCCGACCTTCATCATCCAGCCAGTTCACATGTTTCATTTTGCGGATTATGATGAATTCATCGCGGTTCGAACCCACCGTGCCGTAGTAGTTAAAGCTGTACGCCAGTTGGGCATAGCCGCCAATCATGTGCGTCGGTTTCGGGCACACGCGCGTCACCGAGTTGTGGATGCCACCGCGCATACCGGTGATTTCCGATCCGGGAATATTCATGATGCGTTCCTGGGCGTGGTACATCATGGTCATCCCTGGTGGAACACGCTGGCTCACCACCGCGCGGGCGGTGAGAGCGCCGTTGGCGTTGAAGGCTTCAATCCAGTCGTTGTCTTCAATACCTAACTCTTTGGCGTCGGTCTCGCTAAGCCAGACAATCGGCCCGCCGCGCGACAGCGTCAGCATCAGCAGGTTTTCGCTGTAGGTGGAGTGAATGCCCCATTTCTGGTGCGGCGTCAGGAAATTGAGCGCCTTTTCGGGGAAGCCGTTAGGGGGGATCTCCCGCATCGCGCTGACGCTGCGGGTGTCGATAGGCGGTCGGTACGCCACCAGACTTTCGCCAAACGCGCGCATCCAGGCGTGATCCTGGTAAAGCTGTTGGCGACCCGAGAGCGTGCGCCACGGGATCAACTCATGGACGTTGGTGTAACCGGCGTTGTAGGAGACATGCTCGCTTTCCAGACCGGACCAGGTTGGGCTGGAGATAATCTTACGCGGCTGCGCCTGGATATCACGAAAGCGGATTTTCTCGTCTTCTTTGTTGAGCGCCAGATGGGTGTGTTCGCGACCGGTAATGGCACCTAACGCTTCCCAGGCTTTCACCGCCACCTGGCCGTTGGTTTCCGGCGCCAGCGCCAGGATCACTTCAGAGGCATCGATGGCGGTGTCGATCAACGGTCTCCCTTTCGCCGGGCCATCCAGCTTGGTGTAGTTGAGCTTGCCGAGGAAATCGACCTCCGTCTGGGTGTTCCAGGAGATGCCTTTACCGCCGTTACCCAGCTTGTCCATCAGCGGTCCAAGTGAGGTAAAACGCTCGTAAGTGGCCGGATAGTCACGTTCGAGCACCGCAATATTGGGCGCAGTTTTTCCGGGAATGAGGTCGCATTCGCCTTTGCGCCAGTCCTGAATATCAAAGGGTTGTGACAGTTCGGCCGGAGAGTCGTGTTGCAGCGGTTGCAGTACGACATCCGTTTCTTTGCCAAGATGCCCGACGCACACCTCTGAGAACGATTTGGCGATCCCTTTGTAGATATCCCAGTCGCTTTTCGATTCCCAGGCCGGGTCCACGGCGGCCGATAACGGATGAATAAACGGATGCATATCCGAGGTGTTCATGTCGTCTTTTTCATACCAGGTGGCGGTCGGCAGCACAATGTCGGAAAACAGACAGGTACTCGACATCCGGAAATCGAGCGTCACCAGCAGGTCAAGCTTGCCTTCAATTGCGGCGGACTGCCATTCGACCTCTTCAGGCTTGATCCCTTCGTTCGACCCTAACGCCTCGCCCTGAATACCGCTCTCGGTACCCAGCAGGTATTTGAGCATGTACTCGTGGCCTTTACCCGAGGAACCCAGCAGGTTTGAACGCCAGACGAAGAGATTGCGCGGATGGTTTTTCCCGCTGTCCGGTTGCTCACAGGCGAAACGAATTTCACCGGATTTAAGCGCCGCAACGGTGTACTCCGCCGGGGATAATCCGGCCTGATCCGCTTTAGCTTTCAGGGTTAACGGGTTGAGATTGAGCTGAGGCGCAGAAGGCAGCCAGCCCATGCGTTCTGCCCGGACGTTGAAATCAATCAGATGCCCGGTAAATTTCGTGGCGTCCGCCAGCGGCGAGAGCAACTCCTGCGCGGTCAGTTTTTCATAGCGCCACTGACTGGAGTGGTTGTAGAAAAACGAAGTGCTGTTCATCTGGCGCGGCGGCCGGTTCCAGTCCAGCGCGAACGCCAGCGGGAGCCAGCCGGTTTGCGGACGCAGTTTCTCCTGCCCGACATAGTGCGCCCAGCCGCCGCCGCTTTGCCCGACACAACCGCAGAAGACCAGGATGTTGATCATCCCCCGGTAGTTCATGTCCATGTGATACCAGTGGTTCACACCGGCACCGAGGATAATCATCGACCGTCCGTGGGTTTTGTGGGCGGTATCGGCAAACTCACGGGCGATCTGTTCGATATGACGGCGTGGCACGCCGGTGATGTGTTCGCCCCACGCAGGCGTATAGGCTTTGAGCTCGGCGTACTCTTTGGCGGCGCAGTCATCATCAAGACCCCGATCCAGCCCGTAATTGGCCAGCACCAGATCGTAGACGCTGACCACCGGACGCACGCTACCGTCGGCCAGCGTCAGGCGTTTTACCGGGAGCTGGCGAATGAGCACAGGTTCCTGCTTCACACTGCGAAAATGGGGATTCTCATTACCGCCGAAATAGGGGAACGCCACGCCCGCGACATCATCATGTTGACCCAGCAACGATAGCGACAGTTCCGTTTCGTTTCCTGCCGCCAGCGCTTCAAGGTTCCATTTGCCTTTTTCACCCCAGCGAAAGCCAATCGAACCGTTGGGTGCCACCAGTTCTCCCGCGCTATTCAGGGCGACCGTTTTCCATTCTGGATTATTGCTCTCGCCCAGACCGTCCACCAGGTCGGAGGCGCGCATCATCCGCCCGGGAACGTAACTGCCGTCGTCACGCGCATCCAGCAGAACCAGCATCGGCATATCGGTGTAGCGACGACAGTAGTTGATAAAGTAGTCGCTCGGGTTGTCGAGATGGAACTCCTTCAGGATCACATGGCCCATCGCCATGGCCAGCGCGCTGTCGGTACCTTGCTTCGGCGACAGCCACTGGTCGCACAGTTTGGCGACTTCTGAATAATCGGGCGTGATGGCAATGGTTTTGGTGCCTTTGTAACGCACTTCGGTAAAGAAGTGGGCGTCCGGGGTACGCGTCTGCGGCACGTTAGAACCCCAGGCGATAATGTAGCTGGAGTTGTACCAGTCGGCCGATTCCGGGACGTCCGTTTGCTCGCCCCAGGTCATCGGCGATGCCGGGGGTAAATCACAGTACCAGTCATAAAAACTCAGGCAGGTGCCGCCGAGCAGCGACAGGTAGCGGGTGCCAGCGGCGTAGGAGACCATCGACATGGCCGGGATCGGCGAGAAACCGACGACGCGATCGGGACCGTAGGTTTTGACCGTCCAGACGTTGGCGGCGGCGATCAACTGATTGAGTTCTTTCCAGTTTGAGCGAATAAATCCGCCGCGTCCGCGCACCTGCTTGTAGCTCTGGCACTTTTGCGGGTCGTTCATGATCGATTCCCAGGCCAGAACCGGGTCGGGCTGGCGGGAGAGGGCGTCGCGCCAGAGTTCGATCAACCGTTTGCGCACCAGCGGATATTTGAGTCGGTTAGCGCTGTATAAATACCATGAGTAGCTGGCGCCGCGTGGGCAGCCGCGCGGCTCGTGATTGGGAAGATCCGGGCGAGTGCGCGGATAATCGGTTTGTTGTGTTTCCCAGGTCACCAGGCCATTTTTGACGTAGATTTTCCAGCTGCATGAGCCGGTACAGTTAACCCCGTGAGTCGAGCGCACGATTTTGTCGAACTGCCAGCGTTGGCGATAGCTGTCCTCCCAATCCCGGTTGGTATGCATAACCTGACCGTGACCTTCAGCGAAGGTGTCACCTTTTTGCTTAAAGTAACGGAAGCGATCCAGCAGTTTACTCATGACATTTCTCCTGCTCCGATAATGTGTCAGGCATGTAGGCCGGATAAGGCCTTGTGCCGCCATCCGGCATTATTTCAACGCCTGATGGCGACGCTAACGCGTCTTATCAGGCCTACATGAATATGTTTGTTATTTTTTTTGTGATTTACGGCCATAGACCAGCCAGGTCACCAGCACGCAGACGATGTAAAACACTAAGAATATTTTCATTGCGCCAACCGGAGAGCCGGTCAGCGCCAGAGATGAACCAAACGCTTTCGGGATGAAGAAACCGCCCACCGCGCCAATAGCGGAGATAAACCCAAGCGCGGCAGCGGTATCCGTCACCGCTTCACGCTGAGCCTGTTCTTCCGTCCCGCCGTGCAGTTTCACCCGGTAAATCGTGATTTTGCGAAAGATCACCGCAATCATCTGGAAGGTCGAGCCGCTTCCCAGACCTGCGGTCAGGAAAAGCCCCATGAACACCAGATAAAAGGCGGTAAAACTGCCGGAACCCGAACCCGGCAAGGTGAGAAACAGCAGGGCGCTAAACAAGGCCATAAAAATGAAGTTAATCAGCGTCACGCGCACGCCGCCGAACTTATCGGAAATAACGCCGCCGGCAGAGCGTGCCAGCGCGCCGATAAACGGGCCGAAAAAGGCCAGTTTCAGTATGTTCACATCGGGAAATTGTGTTTTCGCCAGCATGGCGAATCCGGCGGAAAAGCCGATAAACGATCCAAACGTGGCGAGGTACAGCAGGCTTAACAACCAGAGATGAAAACGTTTGAGTACCGGCAGCTGTGCGGCGACAGAGGATTTTGAGCTGGAAATATCATTCATTCCCAACCCGGCCGCAATGGTGGCGGCAATCAGCAACGGAACCCAAATCCAGGTGGCATTCGCCAGCGACAACAACGACCCGTCGGCTTGTGGGACGCCTTGTACGCCGAGAAACGTGAAAATGGGCAGAAAAATCACCAGCGGCGAGACCATCTGCATCACGCTGACGCCCAGGTTGCCTAAACCGCCGTTAATCCCCAGGGCGCTGCCTTGCTTCGATTTGGGAAAGAAAAAACTGATATTGCCCATACTCGAGGCAAAGTTGGCACCCGCAAAACCGCACAGCAACGCGATAATAATAAATACCCCATAGGGAGTAGCGGGATTTTGCACCGCAAAACCGAGCCACAGGCAAGGAATAATCAGAATCACCGTGCTAAAAATCGTCCAGCGACGCCCGCCAAATATGGGCACCATAAAGGAGTAGGGAACGCGTAATATGGCGCCGGAAAGCGACGGTAATGCGGTTAATAAAAAGAGTTGATCGGTGGTGAAATTAAAGCCTACTTTATTCAAATTAACGGCGACGGCGCTGAACAGCATCCAGACGCAGAAGGCGAGAAGCAGGCAAGGGACTGATATCCAGAGGTTTCTTCGGGCGATATGCTTACCTTTGTTTTCCCAGTAAGCGGGGTTTTCAGGCTTCCAGTCACTTAAAAGATAACGATTTTTTTTCTCATTTTGTGGTGCCATATTACCCTCACATGCCCGCGTCGTTCATGAAAAAGAAATAATAAGAGGCTGAGCCGCAATGGCTCTTTTTAGAAATTATTGGCTTTTTTTGAGAATATTGTTTGAAAGGATAGATAAGAAAGCGAAGCCACGTGACGTGAAGGGGGAATAACAGGTTGCTTAAGTGTTACTAAATGTAAATTATGAAGGTGTATTATTCATTCATATTTAACGTCAGATATACAGTTCCCGTGAAATCATGTGATCCAGATGCCGTTCAAAGGCAGGATCGGCCATTTCCGTCATGCCAAGCGCGTACATACCGTCCAGACCACACACCAGCGCAATGAAACGCCAGGCGATGTCCTCCGCCGCGCCGTCGGTAAAGGTGAACTCACCGGCCTCACGACCTTGCTCGATCAGTCGCGCGGTATCTTCGTGCCACATCTTCATCGTCAGCAGATACGCATTTTTGATTTCAGGATCTTTGTCCGCGAGTATTTGTGCTTCCCGCCAGAGTTTAATGTACGGCTCAAAACCGCCGTCGTGGCTACCCAGCATGACATGAAGGCGCGTGCGCCAGGTGGCGTTCTCCGGTGCAATGTTGGTATCCAGCAGGGTACGAATCAGACGAATAAATGCCTGCGATTTCAGTTCACCCGCATTGCTGAAATGGTGGTGAAGTTGCCCGGTCGCCACGCTGGCTTCTGTCGCAATACGTCTTACCGTCATGGCGTTAAAGCCTTCCTGTAACGCAACGCGCATGGCTGCCTGCAGAATCACTTCGCGTCGTTCATCCCGATTTAAATAGCCCATACGTTTCTCACTCTGGTCACCATGACGGCAGTGTAACAAAAAGCTGGACATGCGTTCAACTTTCCGTAGGATCGCTAAAGCTGGACATGTGTCCAACTTTGTTTTTAGTGGGAGTTTTATGTTTCGTCAGTGGTTAACGTTAGTGATTATTGTGCTGGTCTACATCCCTGTTGCGATTGACGCAACGGTGCTACATGTTGCCGCCCCCACGCTGAGTATGACGCTGGGCGCCAGTGGCAACGAGCTGCTGTGGATCATTGATATTTATTCTCTGGTGATGGCCGGGATGGTCTTACCGATGGGCGCGCTGGGCGACCGCATAGGTTTTAAACGTCTACTGTTGCTGGGCGGGAGCCTGTTTGGTCTGGCCTCGCTGGCTGCGGCGTTTGCCCACAGCGCCAGTCTGCTGATTGCAACGCGGGCGCTGCTGGCGATCGGTGCTGCAATGATTGTACCTGCGACGCTGGCGGGGATCCGCGCCACCTTCTCTGAAGCGCGTCATCGCAATATGGCGCTGGGTGTGTGGGCCGCCGTTGGATCGGGGGGCGCGGCGTTCGGTCCCCTGGTCGGCGGTATGTTGCTGGAGCATTTCTACTGGGGCTCGGTATTTCTGATCAACGTCCCGATTGTCTTACTGGTGATGGGACTGACGGCGCGCTTTGTTCCGCCACAGGCAGGCCGTCGCGAGCAGTCGCTCAACCTGGCGCACGCGATCATGTTGATCATCGCCATTTTGCTGTTGGTCTATAGCGCAAAAACGGCGCTGAAAGGGCACCTCGCGGTCGGCGTGATTGCGTTGACGTTACTGGTGGGAGCGCTGTTACTGGCTGCGTTTGTGCGCATCCAACTGGCGGCTTCGCGCCCGATGATCGACATGCGTCTTTTTACCCACCGCATCATCCTGAGCGGCGTGGTGATGGCGATGACCGCGATGATAACGCTGGTGGGATTTGAACTGCTGATGGCGCAGGAGCTTCAGTTTGTTCACGGTTTAACGCCGTATCAGGCGGGGCTGTTTATGTTGCCCGTGATGGTGGCCAGCGGATTCAGCGGTCCGATTGCCGGAATGCTGGTATCACGACTGGGGTTGCGTTGGGTGGCGACGGGCGGGATGGCGCTCAGCGCGTTGAGTTTCTACGGTCTGGCGCTGACCGACTTCAGTAGCCAACAGTGGCAAGCCTGGGGGCTGATGGCATTGCTGGGATTCAGCGCTGCCAGTGCGCTTCTGGCGTCAACGGCGGCCATTATGGCGGCGGCACCGGCAGAAAAAGCCGCCGCAGCGGGCGCCATTGAAACGATGGCCTATGAGCTGGGCGCAGGCTTAGGTATCGCCATCTTCGGTTTACTGCTGAGCCGGAGTTTCTCGGCGTCTGTCATGCTGCCGGAGGGGTTAAACGAGCAGGAGATAGAACGCGCGTCGTCATCAATGGGTGAGGCGGTACAACTTGCCCATACACTCTCACCGAATCTTGGCGAAGCGGTTCTTGGGGCGGCCAGACAGGCGTTCACCTGGTCGCACAGTGTGGCGTTAAGCAGCGCCGGAAGTTTGTTGATCCTGCTGGCACTCGGGATGTGGTTCAGTCTCGCCCGCATAAAACAGCATTAATTTAGTGGGCTAACTGGCAAGGGTAATCCATCTCCTCAACTTCCTTACCGCTCAGGCGGGCATATTGCCCCGTGAGCCGCCAGAAAGCGGGTTGCGTTTCGGTGTAGATTTCGGCTGCCAGGATCAGGCGACGGCGATCGACCTCGTTAAGCTCCAGCAATGTCCACGGAATAAAATAGCGCTCACTGTCGGTCAACGTAAACCACAGTGGGCATCCGCAACCGGAACAGAAAAAACGTTCTCCACGTGTTGAAGAGGGAAAGTGCGAAGGTTCTGATGACTCTGGCGACATCAGCGGTTGACCGCTGGCTTCCAGATACATGGCAATACCACCTGACCATTTCTGGCACAACGTGCAGTGGCAGGCATAAACATCAAGCATTTCGACGTTAACGGTAAAATGACTTTGTCCGCAAAGACAACGACCTGTGAACGTCTGCACGGCATACTCCTTATGACCGAGTCTGGATCAAGAGAAAAAGCCAGCCCATCATGGGCTGGCTTTGATTTCAGGCTACAACAAAATTAGAACTGGTAGGTCAGGCCTACAGCCACAACGTTGTCAGTGCTTACGCCAGCAATCTGAGTGAAGTTGTTGTCATCCAGCAGGTTGATTTTGTAATCAACGAAGGTAGACATGTTTTTGTTGAAGTAGTAGGTCGCGCCCAGGTCAACGTATTCAACCAGATCCTGGTCGCCGAAACCGCCGATGTCTTTACCTTTGGATTTCAGGTAAGCGATGGACGGACGCAGACCGAAGTCGAACTGGTACTGAGCAACCGCTTCAAAGTTCTGCGCTTTATCCGCGATACCGTTAACATTTGAACCATAGGTGGTCATGTTACGGGTTTCGGAGTAGGTGGTTGCCAGGTAGATGTTGTTCGCATCGTATTTCAGACCAGCAGCCCATACTTCAGCGTTGTCGCCGTCAGCGGTGAACACGCCGTTAGTGCTCTTGTTCTGACGGTCGGTACGGTCAGATTTAGCATAGGTCGCACCGATGCCGAAGCCTTCGTACTCATAAGTGGTAGACAGACCAAAACCGTCGCCGTTAGCTTCTTTAACGTTGCTACGGTCGTTTTTGCCCTGGTACTGAGCGGCGAAGTTCAGACCTTCAACCAGACCAAAGAAGTCGGTGTTACGATAGGTTGCAACGCCAGTAGTACGGCTGGTCATGAACACGTCAGTCTGGGTCCAGGTATCACCACCGAACTCAGGCAGAACGTCGGTCCATGCGCCGATGTCGTACGCTACGCCGTAGTTACGGCCGTAGTCGAAAGAACCGTATTCTGCGAATTTCAGACCAGCGAATGCCAGACGAGTTTTGTCGCCTTCGGAACCCTGATCTTCAGTACGGTTGCCTTTAAATTCATATTCCCACTGACCAAAACCAACCAGTTGGTCATTGATCTGCGTTTCGCCTTTGAAGCCCATACGAGCGTAGGTTTTGTCGCCATCACTCTTGGTGTCATCAGAGAAATAATGCTGAGCGTGTACTTTACCGTACAGATCCAGTTTGTTGCCGTCTTTGTTATATATCTCTGCTGCGTTTACAGCACCTGCTGCCAACAGGGTAGTCACTGCCACTGCAACTAATTTAAGTTTCATGCTCAATAATCCTTATAATTTTCTTAGTGTGTTTCCTAAACCATTTCTAAACGAACCCGTCAGTCAATGGCAGACCATTTTTAAATTACGCAGTGGTATAAGTTCAATAATAAGTTTCATAATATTACTGAATATTTACAGTTATGTGATCCAGATCTACATAATAGAGCTGAGAAATTTAGTTTAAATTAGGAACTTACTGCATAGATATATTTACGAGAGGGACTATATCTGTATTTATTGTTTGATATTCGTTAGTTGCCCTTACTAACTATATGCATGAATACAGTTTCCTTTGAGCATAAAATGCTGAGTGTTATCAAAATATAATCATATTGATAACATATTTAACACAAAAGAAAATGGTTGCATACAATTTGTTCATGTGACGCCAAAATGAGCAGCCGGTATGGTATTAACGGTATGGCAATAAAACGGTGAAAAAGCAAATAAGAATTTTCTACGTGTGGGATATCCACGTAATAACTGTCAGATAAGAATTTGTAACAGGAAATAGGCAGTCGGGTCGTTTTTCATCCAGTGGACGATATTAAGACCCGATATTTGGCGTCAGGCACGGCGTGTTGCCAGCCAGCAGAGCAGTGAACCGACACACACCATAATAGCGCCTTGCCAGAACGAAAATGAAAGTGGGGCGCTTAAAAGAACCGCAGCCAGCGCAGACGACATCACGGGGGTGAAATAAGAACCCACGGCCATGATAGTGACATTTCCGTGCAAAATTCCAACATTCCACGCCGCGTAAGCAAAACCTAACGTTAATGCCGCCGAAAATAACTTGATGGTGACGGGAAGGGTGAAATGCATTTCAGGCTGTGGCGTCAGTAAATAGTAGACCCATAAACTTGCGGCAGTGAGCAAAACAAAGACAGTGATTCCGTTAAATCCCCGGGCATATTTGTTGGTGACTGTACAATATGTCGCCCAGATAAATGCGCCCAGAAAGGCGAGAAAATAGCTTAATGGGTTGGTGGCAATGTTGCTGATTATTTCACCAGGATTGAGTCCATTTTCACCGCCTAATACCCAACAGACACCGGTCAACGCCACAATTAATCCAGGAATGACCAGCCAGGTTGTTTTTTGTCCATTAAACAATATGGCAAAAAGAATCGTCAGGCTGGGCCATAAATAGTTGACCATGCCGACCTCAATAGCCTGATGTCGCGTCACCGCATAACCCAGCGACAGCGCCAGGCATATTTCGTAAGTAACGAAAAGGAAACTGCCAGCGATTAAATAACGAACAGGAAAGTGACGAATATTAGGAAAGCCAACCGTAAAAATAAGCAACAGTCCGCTTAATGAATAGATCATTGCCGCGCCGCCCACCGGTCCAAGTCCTTCACTCACGCCACGAATCAACCCCACCATGGTGCTCCAGAGCACGATGGCAATCAGTCCAATTAGCGTTGCTTTTTTTCTCGTCATTCTGTTCGTCTGTCCTCGTTCCTTTTCATTAAAGAAGCTGAAATTTATAGCACTTTTAAACAGTCGGCGTTAATAAATCATCCTGCCTGCTACTTCTTTGTGGGTATAAATGTTCGACAAACGGCACTATTTAGTAGCGGAACCGATTCGTTATTGATTTGACGCAAAAAAGATATGGTCATAGCTGTTAGTTTCGTCGCGAAGTTACATCCCTGTAAAAAAGAGGAAAGCAATGGACGTCAGCCGCAGACAATTTTTTAAAATCTGCGCGGGCGGTATGGCAGGAACAACAGTCGCAGCGCTTGGTTTCGCACCTAAGTCTGCACTGGCTCAGGCGCGTAATTACAAACTGCTGCGCGCCAAAGAGATCCGAAACTCCTGCACATACTGTTCCGTGGGATGCGGGCTATTAATGTATAGCCTCGGAGATGGAGCCAAAAACGCGAAGGAAGCGATTTACCATATTGAAGGGGACCCGGACCATCCGGTAAGCCGTGGGGCGTTATGCCCTAAAGGCGCGGGTCTGCTGGACTATGTTCACAGTGAAAACCGCCTGCGTTATCCACAATATCGCGCGCCGGGTTCAGACAAATGGCAGCGTATCAGTTGGGATGAAGCATTCTCCCGTATCGCAAAACTGATGAAAGCTGACCGTGACGCCAACTTTATTGAAAAGAACGAGCAGGGCGTCACCGTCAACCGCTGGCTGTCTACCGGGATGCTTTGCGCTTCTGCGGCAAGTAATGAAACCGGTATGCTGACGCAAAAATTTGTGCGCTCGCTCGGCATGCTGGCAGTCGACAACCAGGCACGCGTCTGACACGGACCAACGGTAGCAAGTCTTGCTCCAACATTTGGTCGCGGTGCGATGACCAACCACTGGGTTGATATCAAAAACGCCAACGTCGTAATGGTGATGGGCGGTAACGCCGCTGAAGCACATCCGGTGGGATTCCGCTGGGCGATGGAAGCGAAGAATAATAATGATGCGACATTGATTGTCGTCGATCCTCGCTTTACGCGTACAGCATCGGTTGCGGATATCTATGCGCCGATCCGTTCCGGTACGGACATTACGTTCCTGTCTGGCGTTCTGCTGTACCTGATCGAAAATCAGAAAATCAACGCGGAGTATGTGAAGCATTACACCAACGCCAGCCTGCTGGTACGGGATGATTTTGCTTTCGACGACGGCCTGTTTAGCGGTTACGACGCGAAAAAACGTCAGTATGATAAGTCATCATGGAACTATCAGTTCGATGAAAACGGCTATGCAAAACGCGATGACACGCTAAGTCACCCACGCTGCGTGTGGAACTTACTGAAACATCACGTTTCCCGTTATACGCCGGATGTGGTGGAAAACATCTGCGGTACGCCAAAAGCCGACTTCCTGAAAGTGTGTGAAGTGTTAGCCTCCACCAGCGCGGCCGATCGTACGACCACCTTCCTCTATGCATTGGGGTGGACGCAACACACCGTCGGGGCGCAGAACATTCGTACGATGGCGATGATCCAGTTGCTGCTCGGCAACATGGGCATGGCCGGCGGCGGCGTGAACGCCTTGCGTGGGCACTCCAACATTCAGGGCTTAACGGATTTAGGTCTTCTTTCTACCAGTCTGAGCGGTTATCTGACGCTGCCGTCTGAGAAACAGACCGATCTGCAAACCTATCTGCAGGCCAATACGCCGAAAGCGACGCTTGCCGAGCAGGTGAACTACTGGGGCAACTATCCGAAGTTCTTTGTCAGCCTGATGAAATCGTTCTACGGCGACGCGGCGCAGAAAGAGAATGACTGGGGATTTGAGTGGCTGCCGAAATGGGATCAGTCCTACGACGTCATTAAATACTTCAACATGATGGATAGCGGTAAAGTGACCGGCTATATCTGTCAGGGCTTCAACCCGGTGGCGTCCTTCCCGGACAAAAACAAAGTGGTGCAGTCCCTGAGTAAGTTGAAGTACATGGTCGTTATCGATCCGCTGGTGACAGAAACGTCTACGTTCTGGCAGAACCACGGCGAGTCAAACGATGTCGACCCGGCGTCGATTCAGACCGAAGTGTTCCGCCTGCCGTCCACCTGTTTTGCGGAAGAAGATGGCTCGATTGCTAACTCCGGTCGCTGGCTGCAGTGGCACTGGAAAGGCCAGAATGCGCCAGGCGAAGCCCGCAATGACGGCGAAATTCTGGCCGGGATTTACCATCGTCTGCGCGATCTCTATCGCAATGAAGGCGGTAAAGGCGTAGAGCCGCTGCTGAAAATGAGCTGGAACTACAAGCAGCCCGACCATCCGGAATCCGAAGAGGTCGCCAAAGAAAACAACGGCTATGCGTTGGCCGATCTCTATGACACCAACGGTGTGCTGATTGCGAAGAAAGGCCAGTTACTGAGCAGTTTCGCTCAGTTGCGCGATGACGGTACCACGGCCTCCTCCTGCTGGATTTATACCGGTAGCTGGACGGAGCAGGGCAACCAGATGGCCAACCGTGACAACGCCGATCCTTCTGGTCTGGGTAACACGTTGGGTTGGGCGTGGGCGTGGCCATTGAACCGCCGCGTACTGTATAACCGCGCTTCCGCCGATCCGCAGGGTAAACCGTGGGATCCGAAGCGGATGCTGATCCAGTGGAACGGTGCGAAATGGACGGGTAACGATATTCCGGACTTCAACACTGCCCCGCCGGGCAGCGCAACCGGGCCGTTTATCATGCAGCCGGAAGGGCTGGGGCGTCTGTTCGCCATTGATAAAATGGCGGAAGGGCCGTTCCCGGAACACTACGAGCCGGTTGAAACGCCGCTGGGAACCAACCCGCTGCATCCAAACGTGATTTCCAATCCGGCGGTGCGCTTGTATGAAGAAGATGCCTTGCGCCTGGGTAAAAAGGATAAGTTCCCGTATGTCGGTACCACCTACCGTCTGACGGAGCACTTCCACACCTGGACCAAGCATGCATTGCTGAATGCGATCGCCCAGCCAGAGCAGTTTGTGGAAATCAGCGAAACCCTGGCCACCGCGAAAGGTATCGCCAACGGCGACTATGTGAAAGTCAGCAGCCAGCGCGGATTTATTCGTGCCGTTGCGGTGGTCACACGCCGTCTGCGCACCTTGCAGGTTAACGGTCAGCAGGTTGAAACGGTGGGGATCCCGATTCACTGGGGCTTTGAAGGGGTCGCGCGTAAAGGCTATATCGCCAACACTCTGACGCCGAACGTCGGTGATGCAAACTCGCAAACGCCGGAATACAAAGCGTTTTTAGTTAACATCGAGAAGGCGTAAGGGAGGCGAACATATGTCTTTGGAAACGCAGGACATCATCAAACGGTCCGCAACAAACGCCATCACGCCGCCTCCCCAGGCGCGTGATTACAAGGCTGAGGTCGCCAAACTGATCGACGTTTCCACCTGCATAGGCTGTAAAGCCTGCCAGGTGGCATGCTCGGAGTGGAACGACATTCGCGATGAGGTTGGGCATTGTGTTGGGGTGTATGACAACCCTGCCGATCTGAGCGCGAAATCCTGGACGGTGATGCGCTTTAGCGAAACCGAGCAAAACGGCAAGCTGGAGTGGTTGATCCGTAAAGACGGCTGTATGCACTGTGAAGATCCGGGCTGCCTGAAGGCATGCCCGTCAGCCGGGGCAATCATCCAGTACGCTAACGGGATTGTCGATTTTCAGTCTGAACACTGCATTGGCTGCGGCTATTGCATTGCCGGGTGTCCGTTTAATGTACCGCGCCTCAATAAAGAGGATAACCGGGTCTACAAATGTACGCTCTGCGTCGATCGCGTCAGTGTCGGCCAGGAGCCAGCGTGCGTGAAAACGTGCCCGACGGGGGCGATTCATTTCGGCACCAAGCAAGAGATGCTGGAAATGGCCGAGCAGCGCGTGGAAAAACTCAAAGCGCGCGGGTATGAACATGCCGGTGTTTATAACCCGCAGGGTGTGGGTGGGACACACGTGATGTATGTACTGCATCATGCTAACCAGCCAGAGTTGTATCACGGTTTGCCGAAGGACCCGAAAGTCGACACCTCAATCAACCTGTGGAAAGGGGCGTTGAAGCCGTTGGCGGCAGCTGGGTTTATCGCCACCTTCGCCGGACTGATTTACCACTACATTGGTATCGGCCCGAACAAAGAAGTGGACGACGAAGAGGAGGATCATCATGAGTAAGTCAAAAATGATAGTGCGCACGAAATTTATCGACCGCGCCTGTCACTGGACGGTGGTGATCTGTTTCTTCCTGGTGGCGCTGTCGGGAATTTCGTTTTTCTTCCCGACGCTGCAATGGTTGACGCAAACCTTCGGTACGCCGCAGATGGGGCGCATTTTGCACCCGTTCTTCGGCATCGCGATCTTCGTTGCGCTGATGTTTATGTTCTTTCGTTTTGTACAACACAACATCCCGGATAAGAAAGACATTCCGTGGCTGAAAAATATTGTGGAAGTGCTGAAGGGCAATGAACACAAAGTGGCGGACGTGGGTAAGTACAACGCCGGGCAGAAAATGATGTTCTGGTCGATCATGAGCATGATTTTCGTTCTGCTGGTCACCGGCGTCATCATCTGGCGTCCGTACTTTGCGCAGTTCTTCCCGATGCAGGTAGTGCGTTACAGCCTGCTGATCCATGCGGCAGCGGGCATTATTCTGATGCACGCCATCCTCATCCATATGTATATGGCATTCTGGGTGAAAGGATCGATCAAAGGTATGGTCGAAGGGAAAGTCAGCCGTCGCTGGGCGAAGAAACACCACCCGCGCTGGTATCGCGACGTCGAGAAAGCCGAAGCCAAAAAAGAGAGTGAAGAAGGGCTATAATCTCTTTAGACTCTATACAGTAAAAATGGCGCTGAAAAAGGCGCCATTTTTTTATCAGATGAATTATTGCGTTGCCAGATGACGGAGCCTTGAAATATCAACGGTTTTTTCGGCTTCTGTCAGACTCCAGGCGGTTTGCAGATTCAGCCACATTTGCGGTGAGCTGCCGATCACCACGGAGAGCTTAATCGCCATTTCTGGGGTTAGCGCCGCTTTTCCGGTGAGTAACCGGCTTGCTGTAGAGGGAGCAATGTCCATTGCTCTGGCAAATTCGCGCAGACTAACGTTAAGTTCGTTCAGCGCCTCCTGAATAATCTCCCCCGGGCGGGGATGATTTGCCATTTTCATGCGTGATAGTCCTCGTAATCCAGTATGTATGCATCGCCATTGACGAACTCAAAGGTTATTCGCCAGTTCCCCGATACCGATATCGCCCAAACGCCATCACGATCACCGCTCAACGAGTGCAGCCTGTAGCCTGGCATGTCGATATCGTTAATATGGCAGGCGGCATCAATAACAGCGAGACGGTGACGCAGTCGTTTTACCTGCGTTGTCAGAACGCCTGACGTACGCCCATGAAGAAACAAGTCACGCAATCCCTTGTGTCTGAAGCTCATGATCATCCAAATCATCCTTGTTCCTTCAGGAGGAACGCTATCATTATTGTTCCGTGTAACGCAACAACATTCGCTACGATTGTCGAAATTTTGTCGGGAAGGCGTTTAAAGAGGAAGCAGGAGAGGATGTTTGTGGAAAGCGCTTCGCAAAACAAACGGCGACGAGCAGTAAAGCCGTCGCCGTTTACCGATTAACGGCGGAAATCAATCACCATACGGCCACGAATCTGGCCTTGTTCCATCTCTTTAAAGATAGCGTTGATGTCGCCGAGCGGACGCAGGGCCACTTTAGGCACCACTTTGCCTTCAGCGGCAAACTGGAACGCTTCGGTCAGATCCTGACGCGTACCCACCAGCGAACCGACCACCTGAATACCGTCCAGCACCAGGCGTGGAATATCCAGACTCATGGCTTCCGGCGGCAGGCCAACGGCAACCACACGACCGCCAGCACGGACAGCATCGACGGCAGAGTTAAACGCCGCTTTCGCAACGGCAGTCACCACCGCTGCGTGTGCGCCGCCCGTTTTCTCCTGCACGATTTTCGCCGCATCATCAGTGCGTGAATTGATGACCAGATCGGCACCCATTTCTTTGGCGAGTTTCAGCTGTTCGTCGTTCACGTCGATGGCAATCACTTTGGCGTTAAAGACGTTTTTCGCATACTGCAGCGCCAGGTTGCCCAGACCGCCAAGTCCGTAGACAGCAATCCACTGACCGGGTTTGATCTTCGAGATTTTCACGGCTTTATAGGTGGTGACGCCCGCACAGGTAATGCTGCTTGCTGCGGCGGATTCCAGACCATCCGGCACTTTCACCGCATAATCCGCTACCACGATGCACTCTTCAGCCATACCGCCATCAACGCTGTAACCTGCGTTTTTGACGCTCCGGCACAGCGTCTCGTTGCCGCTGTTACAGTATTCACAGTGACCACATCCTTCAAAGAACCATGCCACGCTTGCGCGATCGCCTGGCTTAAGGGAGGTCACGCCTGGCCCAACGGCAGTGACAACGCCAATGCCTTCATGTCCCAGAATGACGCCGGTTTTGTCGCCAAAATCGCCGTTTTTAACATGGAGATCGGTATGACACACACCACAGCACTCCATTTTCAGAAGCGCTTCACCGTGTTGCAGCGAGCGTAGCGTTTTCTCAGTGATATCAACCTGATGATCTTTAGTGACAACAGCAGCCTTCATAGTCTTCTCCTTATCATGATGGTGAACTGCATAGCGAGTAAAGCGAGTGAGTCTTATTATCCTCTACCTCGTAAGGATTAATTTTTCTGATGATATATGCAAGTGTGAAGCACGATTATTTCCCTGTTCTGGCCTGTTTTTACCGCCAACGGGCCTGTCAAAGCATAATAAATACTAATATTAATAGCTTGACGAGACAGGTAAGAAAGGGCACCTGGCCGGTGCCCTGATGTCATGCTTATTCTAGCCGCAAAATCAGCGCGTCGATTTCCTGACGCCATTGCGCCTGCAAATGTGGCTTCTGATGCTTTGGCTTACGCGCCAGGTCATTCGCTAATTGCTGTTCCAGCAGCAACAGCTTTTCCAGCAGGCTATCGCTGTCATCCGGGAGGGGATTCGCCGATGCCTGAGCCGTGATAGTCGCCGTTGGCCACGTAACAGCCGTTTCCCGAATCCGCGAGTTGATCGCCTCGAGATCGTGCCATTCGCTCAACACACCCCGTTCAATAAACCAGAAGCGGTTACAGCTTTGGCTGATCAACTGTCGGTCATGACTCACCAGCAATACGCCGCCGCTGAAGGTTTGCAGGGTTTGCGCCAGCGCCTCTTTCCCATCCATATCCAGATGGTTAGTCGGCTCGTCAAGCATCAGCAGGCTAAACCGCGCCAGCGACAATCCCACAAACAATAACCGTGAGCGCTCGCCGCCGCTTAACGTTTTGACCTGCTGCTGATGACGGTTCCAGGGAAACCCCGCGCCAATTAGCGCCATCTTGCGTACGTCTGGCTGTGGGGCAAACGGTTCAAGCGCATCAAACAACGAATCATTATCTGCGAGCTGCTGTAGCGTTTGATCGTAATAGCCCAGTGAGACGCGAGGGTGCAGAGACACATTCGCATTGTCCTGCTGAGACTGAAACTGCTGCCAGAGAAGCCGGAGCAGCGATGATTTTCCGCAGCCGTTACGCCCGACAATCGCCACCCGGTCACCGCTTTTTAGCCGCGCCCCCGGAACAGAAAACAGCACTGGGGTTTCCGCCGCCGGTGACACGGACAGGTCGTTCATCTCCAGCAGGCGATCAGCGCGGACGCTATCACCCTGTAATGTTAGTGACCACTGACTTCCTGCCGTGACGTCTGTCTGCACGGCTTTCAGACGGGAAACCTGTTTTTCCATCTGCTTCGCTTTGCGGGACAAATCTTCGTTGTCATAAACCCGTCCCCAGTTCGCCAGCCGTTTGGCGCTGGCGGTGACTCTGTCGATCTCTTTTTGCTCTGCTTTGTGGCGCAGCGCATCACTGACATCCGCGTCCGCTAATGCTTGTCTCGCCGCGCTACAGGGCAGCGCGAACGCGTGCAGGCGACGATCGCGCAGGATCCAGGTGCCGTTAGTGACCGCATCCAACAGATTAGGATCATGCGAGACCACCACGAAACTGCCTGACCAGCGTTGTAAGAACTGCTCCAGCCACAATAAGGTAGGGAGATCCAAGTGGTTGCCAGGTTCGTCCAGTAACAGCAGGTCAGGACGGTGCATCAACGCGCGGGCCAGTAACAGACGCGTATGCTGTCCGCCACTCAGCACTTGCGCTGACAGTGACAACTCCTCTGCAGTAAAACCCATTTCCGCGAGTAATGACTCCGCCTGCCATTGCTGGCTGAGGCGCTCGCGTTCCGGCAGCTGCGCCAACAGCGCTTCCCGCAGGGGTAACGAGAGAATGTCAGACGGCAAATGTTGTTCAACACGGGCGAGATGACAGTGACTGGCCAGAGCAACAGTGCCTGAGGTTGGCGTTTCGCTGCCGTCGAGAATTTTTAGCAGTGTGCTTTTGCCACAGCCGTTGTCGCCGATAAGCCCTATACGATCGCCTTTTTTCAGCGTAAAGGTGAGATCACAGAATAACGGGCCAAACGCCGTATCAACGTGTAAAGATTGTGCGGTTAATAAAGTGCTCATTGCTGCTTACTCAAGAGTTACAGGCGTGAAAACGCCTCGTCAAACATCGCTGACGATAACCCGGTAAGCCCGAGAGAAGGGGAAAGAGAAAGTCGCTTCGCTCAAGCCGAAGTTATCGCAGCACGATATCGATAACGCTTGAGCACTGACGATCGCCTAATGTATGTGAAGCGATGAAACGTTCACAGTACAGCATAAGTATCCTCCTTTTATTTTCCGAATGTTAATGGGTGGTGAAAGTGTAAGCACAAAGAGGGAATTTCGCCACTGTAAACATCGGCGGGAGAATAACCCGGCAAGCATTGCGCCGCCGGGCTATAGGGGTAGTTAGATGGACGTACGGCGGTAATCGCGATATTCCGCCTGCCAGAAGTTATCGTCGATAGCCTGTTGCAGCGCCTCGGCGGAGGTTTTCACCGCGACACCCTGTTGCTGGGCCATTTTGCCGACGGCAAACGCAATGGCGCGCGACACAGCCTGGATATCTTTCAACTCCGGTAAAACCAGTCCTTCACCGTTGAGTACCATCGGCGAATATTTCGCTAACGTTTCACTGGCCGACATCAGCATCTCGTCGGTAATACGTGACGCGCCTGCGGCGATCACGCCCAGACCGATACCCGGGAAGATATAGGCGTTATTACACTGGGCGATAGGATAGGTTTTATCTTTCCACACCACCGGGGCGAACGGACTGCCCGTCGCCACCAACGCGCTACCTTCCGTCCAGGCGATGATGTCCTGCGGTGTGGCTTCCACGCGAGAGGTCGGGTTAGACAACGGCATCACGATCGGACGCGGACAATGCTTGTGCATCTCGCGAATGATCTCTTCGGTAAACAGCCCCGTCTGACCGGAAACGCCGATCAAAATATCCGGCTTCACATTTCTCACCACATCAAGCAGGGAGAGCACGTCGTTTTGCGTATCCCACTGGTGCAGATTTTCACGTTTTTGCACCAGTTTGGTCTGGAATGGCAGCAGGTTAGGCATCTGGTCGGTTAACAGACCAAAGCGATCCACCATAAACACGCGCTGGCGAGCGGCTTCTTCGCTCAATCCTTCGCGCTGGATCTGCGCAACTATCTGCTCGGCAATCCCACAACCTGCGGAACCGGCACCGAGGAAGACGATTTTTTGCTCACTTAACTGGCTACCCGCAGCATGGCTGGCCGCAATGAGCGTGCCGACGGTGACCGCAGCAGTCCCCTGGATATCATCGTTGAAAGAGCAAATTTCATCACGATAGCGGTTGAGTAACGGCATCGCGTTTTTCTGGGCAAAATCTTCGAACTGCAACAGCACGTCCGGCCAGCGTTGCTTCACCGCCTGGATGAAGTCATCGACAAATTCATAGTACTCATCGTCGGTGATACGCGGGTTACGCCAGCCCATGTAGAGCGGATCGTTCAGCAGTTGCTGGTTATTGGTGCCGACATCCAGCACCACCGGGAGGGTGTACGCCGGGCTTATCCCGCCACAGGCGGTGTACAGCGACAATTTACCGATGGGAATACCCATACCGCCAATTCCCTGGTCGCCCAGCCCCAGAATACGCTCACCGTCAGTCACCACGATCACTTTGATATTGTGGTTCGGGACGTTTTGCAGGATATCGTCCATGTTGTGGCGATTCTGGTAGGAGATAAACACGCCGCGCGAACGACGGTAGATCTCAGAGAAACGCTCACAGGCGGCACCGACCGTTGGGGTGTAGATGACCGGCATCATCTCATCGAGATGGTTATGCACCAGTCGGTAGAACAGGGTTTCGTTGGTATCCTGAATGTTGCGCAGGTAAATGTGTTTGTCGATTTCAGTTTTGAATCCCTGGTACTGGATCCAGGCGCGTTCGGCCTGTTCTTCAATCGTTTCGACGACTTCCGGTAGTAACCCCAGCAGGTTGAAGTTACGACGCTCTTCCGCACTGAATGCGCTGCCTTTGTTCAGGAGAGGAAATTCAAGCAGTACAGGGCCAGCGTAGGGGATGTAAAGGGAACGCGGTTTCTTGGTTTTGATGTCCATGTCACTCACTCTTTTTTGAATTACCGACCCTGGCATTGTCGTTTATCGTCATATGTTGCCTTGCCGCCAGGGAATCGGGCACAGATTATAAAGCATTGTGTATGGATAGAGGGGTTTTATAAGCAAAAACACCATTGCGGTGGCAATGGTGTTTGTCGTCATATCAACACAGGCGGGGACTAGTTGCTGTCAGCGCGGCGTTTTCTTCCGGTTGGATTGTTGACCACGCTGGTTTTGTCGCCTTCGGTCACGGTTTTACGTTGATTGGAGATTTTGTGGTCCTGTCCAAGAATATGACGGGCCTGACGGTTCGATTTCATTCTAACTCCTTAATCCTGCTAATGGTTTCAAGGATGAGCCCGCGCGATGTCGGACGAAATACAACCCCATAGAACGCCGTTCTCAGCGAAAACGGCTTACTGGATGGTCGACTATTTTATCTGAAAGGTCAATGTTTAAGCGGTAATTCAGAACGTTCTCTTATCTATCCGCTTTGCGTACAGGCGTCCTATACTTGTTATCCCGACGACAATTAAGGAGAGTAGCAATGACAATCCATAAGAAAGGTCAGGCACACTGGGAAGGCGACATCAAACGCGGAAAAGGCACCGTTTCAACCGAAAGCGGCGTGCTGAACCAGCAGCCTTACGGGTTTAACACACGCTTTGAAGGCGTTAAAGGCACCAACCCGGAAGAGCTGATTGGCGCCGCGCATGCGGCCTGTTTCTCGATGGCACTTTCGTTGATGCTGGGAGAGGCCGGGTTTACGCCAACCTCAATCGATACCACGGCAGATGTCTCACTGGATAAAGTGGATGCTGGTTTTGCGATCACCAAAATTGCGCTCAACAGCGTGGTGGTGGTGCCCGGTATTGATGCGTCGACCTTTGACGGGATTATCCAGAAAGCGAAGGCCGGGTGCCCGGTATCTCAGGTATTGAAGGCAGAAATTACCCTTGATTATCAGTTACAGTTAACACCGTAACTGACCCCGTTGCGCTTACCGGCCTGCGATCGCCCAGGCCGGTAAAGGTAACAAGATTTACTGTGCGACCCAGCCACCATCCATATTCCACGCCACGCCGCGCACCTGGGCTGCCCCTTCGGAACATAAAAAGAGCGTCAGCTCGCCAAGCTGTTCTGGGGTGACAAACTCACGGGAAGGCTGTTTTTCCGCGAGCAGCGCATCGCGGGCGCTTTCCGGCGCTGCGCCGTCGGCAATCCGTTTGTCGATTTGCTGCTGTACCAGTGGCGTCAACACCCAACCAGGGCAGAGCGCGTTACAGGTGACGCCGCTTTGCGCTGTTTCCAGCGCGGTGGTTTTGGTCAGTCCCACCACCCCGTGTTTTGCCGCCACATAGGCGGATTTCTCTTTCGAGGCGACCAGCCCATGTACCGAGGCAATATTGATGATGCGTCCCCAGTTACGCTCGCGCATCCCCGGCAGCGCCAGTCGCGTGGTGTGGAACACGGACGAGAGGTTAATCGCAATGATGGCGTTCCATTTCTCCACCGGAAAGGTCTCGACCGGGGAAACATGCTGGATCCCGGCATTGTTGATGAGAATATCCACGCCGCCAAATTCGCTTTGCGCATAGCGCATCATGTCGGCGATTTGTGTTTCGTCACTGAGATCGGCGCCATGATAGCCCGGCGTGGTGCCGTATTGCGCCACGCGATCTTTTGCCGCCTCAATATCGCCAAAACCATTAAGAATAATGTTTGCGCCTGCTTTGGCGAGCACCTGCGCAATCCCCAAACCAATACCGCTGGTGGAACCGGTAACCAGAGCGGTTTTACCGTGTAAATTCATCATGATTCTCCTCAGACAATGCCGGTGGCGTAAAAGACGCCGATAACAAACAGTACGGCCAGACTTTTAATCACGGTGATGGCAAAAATCCCGCCGTAAGCCTGACGATGACTCAATCCGGTGATCGCCAGCAGCGTAATCACCGCCCCGTTGTGCGGCAGCGTGTCCATACCGCCACTGGCCATTGAGGCCACGCGGTGTAGCACTTCCAGCGGAATGTTCGCCGCGTTCGCCGCCGCAATAAAGGTGTCGGACATCGCGGCCAGGGCGATACTCATCCCACCCGATGCCGAGCCGGTGATCCCGGCAAGCGTGGTGACGCTAATGGCTTCGTTGAGCAGCGGATCAGGAATCGCCGCCAGCGCTTTCGACAACACCAGAAAACCTGGCAGGGCGGCGATAACGGCGCCGAAACCATATTCTGATGCCGTATTCATTGCCGCCAGAATGGCACCGCCAACCGCGGTTTTACTGCCTTCCGCCATGCGGCCATGAATATTGCGATAACCGAACACCACCACCAGGATGATCCCGGAAATCAGCGCCGCTTCAACGGCCCAGATCGCAGTGATTTTGCCCACTTCGGTGGTAATCGGTTTGGCAAGGCCAGGCAGTTCCAACTGATGCGTCGCACCGTACCACTTCGGGATCCAGCGGGTAAACAACAGGTTAAACACCCCCACCAGAATCAGTGGCGAAATCGCAATGATCGGGTTTGGCAGATTAATATTATCCGGCGTTTCCGGCTCATTGAGCAGGTTGCTACCGTACCCTTCGTTTTTCGCCTGCGCTTTGCGACGCTGGCGTTCCAGATAAAAAAGCCCGACGCAGATGATAAACAGCGAGCCAATTAATCCGAGCCAGGGCGCTGCCCAGGCGTTGGTGCCAAAAAAGCTGGTCGGGATAATGTTCTGGATCTGCGGCGTTCCCGGCAGGGCATCCATCGTGAAGGAAAACGCCCCCAGCGCCACCGTTGCCGGGATCAGGCGTTTAGGAATATTGCTTTGTCTGAACAGTTCTGCGGCAAACGGATACACCGCAAACGCTACCACAAAGAGTGACACCCCGCCGTAGGTCAGCAGCGCGCAGACCAGCACAATCACCGGAATGGCGTGGCGCCGCCCCAGAATGTTGATTGCCGCGGCGACAATCGAGCGGGAAAAACCAGACAGTTCGATCAACTTGCCAAACACGGCGCCCAGTAAGAAGACGGGGAAGTAGAGTTTTACAAAGCCGACCATTTTCTCCATGAATAAACCGGTAAAGGTCGGGCCAACGGCGCTCGGATCCGTCAACAGAACAGCGCCTAATGCCGCGATGGGGGCAAACAGGATGACGCTGTATCCACGATAGGCTGCCAGCATTAGCAGGCCTAACGCGGCCAGGGCGATTAACACACTCATCAAGACTCCTCAGTATCATTGTTATAGTGGGGTACAGAAAGAGAAGTTACGGCTTTAAGGCAAAGCGCAGTTGATGCTCCCGACGCTGTTGGATGTACTCCTTACGGGCGTCATCCCAACGATAAAATCCCTGACCGCTGCGTAGGCCAGTCTCACCACGTGCCACTTTTTCCGTGACCAGCGACAGCATGTCGCTGCCGGTTGCCAGTTCAGGCAGCAGATGCCGACAGATATCCTGCACCGTGGCAAGACCGGTCATGTCTGCGGCCTCGAGCGGTCCCACCATGGCGTAACGGCGACCTAACGACGCGCGCATCACCTGATCGACCACTTCTGCGCTGGCGATCCCACTCTTCACGATATGCAGTGCTTCACGCAGCAGGGCGAATTGCAGACGATTACCGACAAACCCAGGCGCAGCGCGATCGAGCACCACCGCTTCCAGCTGCATGTCGAGCAGGAGATGTTGCAGCCAGCCCGTCAGCTCAGGCCGGGTGGCGGTGCCGGGCACAATTTCGACCAGCGGGATAAAGTGGGGAGGATGCCAGAAATGGGCAATCAGCAAGCGCTCAGGGTGCTTCAGCGGCGCGGCCAGCGCGTCCGGCGGCAAACCGCTGGTGTTACTGGCGATCACCGTGTCGGGACCGATGCACGCTTCCAGCTGTGCATACAGCGCATGTTTAAGCTCGAGACGCTCAGGAATGGCTTCTACCAGAACGTGCGAGGAGGCGACATCCTGTAGCGTAGTGGTGCCTTTCAGTCGGCGAATCACCGCCGTTTTATGCTCGGGCGAAAACTGCCCGGTGGCGATCAGCTCATCAAGAATTGAACCTGCAACGGCGCTAATTTCGGCAATTCTGGCGCTATCGGTATCAAACAGCCAGACTTCATGCCCGTAACGGGCAAAGTGGGTGGCAATCCCGACGCCCATCAATCCCGCCCCAAGCACGGCGAAATGGTTACTTTGCATGATGGGCTCCCGTTGGGCGTTCTACCGCCAGCGCCACGCCCTGGCCGCCGCCGACGCACAGCGTCGCCAGCCCTTTGGCAACGTCACGGCGCGCCATTTCATGCAGCAGCGTCACCAGAATACGGCAGCCGGATGCGCCGATCGGGTGCCCCAGCGCAATCGCACCGCCGTTGACGTTGATCTTGTCACTGTCCCATTGCAGCGAATCGCCGACCGCCAGCGCCTGGGCGGCAAAGGCTTCATTGGCTTCGATAAGATCAACGTCATTAAGCGTCCAGCCTGCACGGGACAAACACTCGATACTGGCATTCACCGGCCCGATACCCATGATTGACGGGTCAACGCCGGAAACCGCATAACCGGAGATGCGAGCGAGAACCGGCAGATTCAGCGCTTGTGCTTTACGTGCGCTCATCACCATCACCGCCGCCGCGCCGTCGTTGAGAGAAGAGGCATTTCCCGCCGTGACGGTGCCGGTTCCCGGGCGAAACGCCGGTTTGAGCTGTGCCAGTTTTTCGGCGGCGGTGTCCGGTCTTGGTTGTTCATCGGCAGTGACCAGACGCGGCGGTTTTTTGCCCTGCGGAACGCTCACCGGGGTGATTTCCGCGACAAAGCGCCCGGATTCCATCGCGGCGGCCGCCTGTTTCTGCGAGCGCAGGGCGAAGGCGTCCTGGCGCTCCCGGCTAATGGCGAACCTTTCCGCCAGATTTTCGGCGGTAATGCCCATATGGTAATCGTTGAAGGCGTCCCATAAGCCATCATGCACCACGCTGTCTTTCAGACTGGTGTGACCCAGGCGTAATCCGGCGCGGGCGCCGTCGAGAAAATAGGGGGCATTGCTCATGCTTTCCTGTCCCCCGGCAATGACGATTTCCGCATCGCCGCAACGAATCGCTTGCGCGGCCTGCTGTACCGCTTTTAGCCCGGATCCGCAAACCAGATTGATGGTCACGGCGGGGGTTGTGACGGGTAAACCGGCGTTTAACGCACTCTGTCTGGCGGGGTTTTGTCCGCTGCCGGTGGTGAGTACCTGACCAAAAATCACTTCATCAATCAGTTCAGGCGAGACGGCAGTTTTCTCCAGCAAGGCCTTAATGACCGCCGCGCCGAGTTCAACAGCGGAAAGGGGCGCCAGTGCGCCATGAAAACTGCCAATCGGTGTCCGCGTTGCCGCGACAATAACGACGTCCTGCATGATGTTCTCCTCAGGCAAAGTGCATTTCAGGAACCCGATCCGCAACGATCAGCTTGCCTGCGGTTTTCTCAATGATTTCTTCCACGCTGACGCCAGGGGCCCGTTCACGCAGAATGAACGCGCCATCGGCGATGTCGAGCAACGCCAGGTCAGTCAGAACACGTTTGATACATCCCACGCCGGTCAGCGGCAGGGTGCAGGCGGGCAGTAATTTGGATTCGCCGTTTTTGGAGGCGTGGGTCATGACGACGATGATATTCTCGGCGCCGGCAACCAAATCCATTGCGCCGCCCATTCCTTTCACCATCTTGCCGGGGATCATCCACGAGGCGATGCTGCCGTTGACGTCGACCTCAAACGCGCCGAGCACCGTCAGATCGACGTGACCGCCACGGATCATGGCGAACGACTGCGCCGAGTCGAAAATCGCCGCCCCTTTGCGGGCCGTCACGGTCTGCTTCCCGGCATTGATCATGTCGGCGTCGAGTTCCATTTCGGTCGGAAATGCCCCCATACCCAGCAAACCGTTTTCTGACTGCAACATCACGTCCATACCGTCGGGAATGTAGTTCGCGACCAGCGTAGGGATGCCAATCCCCAGATTAACGTAGTAACCGTCGCGCAGTTCGCGGGCGACACGCATCGCCATTTGTTCACGCGTTAACATGGTCAGACTCCTTGGGCTCGCAGGGTGCGTTGTTCGATACGTTTCTCGAAATGCCCCTGGATAATGCGGTTGACGAAAATACCGGGGGTATGGATGGCGGCGGGATCAAGCTCACCGGGAGGGACAATCTCTTCAACTTCCACCACCGTGATTCGCCCGGCGGCCGCCATTAAGGGATTGAAGTTTTGCGCGGTATGGCGGTAAATCACGTTCCCGTACCAGTCGGCCTTCCAGCCTTTAACCAACGCGAAATCACCGGTGATCGCCCGTTCCATGATGTAAGGACGACCGTCAAATTCACGCACCTCTTTACCTTCAGCGACGGGCGTACCGTAGCCGGTGGCGGTAAAGAAGGCGGGAATGCCCGCACCGCCAGCACGCAATTGCTCTGCCAGCGTGCCTTGCGGTGTCAGCACGGCATCCAGCTCGCCGCTCAATACCTGTTTTTCGAACAGCGCATTTTCACCAACATACGAGGCAACGACTTTGCGTACCTGGCGGTTGTCCAGCAGGACGCCAAGCCCAAAACCGTCCACGCCGCAGTTATTCGACACCACCGTTAACCCCTGAACACCCCGGCGGCGAACCTCCTCGATCAGGTTCTCCGGAATGCCGCATAAACCAAACCCGCCCGCCAGCAGCGTCATGTTGTCGGTCAGTCCTTCCAGTGCCTCTTTATAGGTGGCAACCCGTTTATCCAGTCCAGCCATACACTTGCCCCTCCTGTTAACCTTGCCGACATCATTAGGGGCGAAAAATAATTTGTTAATTTTAAATTTGTGACTCACTCATTTGGTTTTTTTATCAATTTAATGTTAATTAAACGTATTCAATAGGTTAAAGAGAAGAAAAATGAGAATGAGCATCAAACAGTTACGCGCGTTTTTAGCGGTAGCTCACACTCTTAATTTTGCTCATGCCAGTGACCGGCTGAATATGTCGCAGCCCGCACTGAGTCTGGCCATTAAAGGGCTGGAAGAGGCGCTTGGCGGGGCGCTCCTGTTGCGAACGACCCGCAAAGTCACGCTAACGCAGGAAGGGGAAACGTTTCTGACGATGGCGCGACAGCTGCTCGCCGACTGGGAAAACACCGAGGAGGCGATGCGTCAGCGGTTTACCCTACAGCGTGGGAAAGTCTCCGTTGCCGCCATGCCGTCATTTGCTGCGAATGTTTTACCGCCGGTACTGAAAACCTTTCGCGATCGCTATTCCGGGATCAATGTCACCGTCCACGATGTGATCAATGAACAGGTGATTGAGATGGTCAGTGAGGGGCGGGTGGAGATGGGCATTGCGTTTGAACCGGAGTTTTCCGGGCACCTCCATTTTACGCCGCTGGGGATGGATCGCTTCATCGCGATTGTTCCACCCGACAGTAAACTGGCCACCCGTGAACGCATTTGCTGGCGAGAGCTGCTGAGTCTGGATTTCATTGCGTTGCAGCGTCCCTCTGCAGTTCGCCTGATGTTAGAAGAGAAGCTGGCGCAAAGCGGTCGACCGCTGGAAGTGGCGCTCGAAAGCCACCAACTGGTGACTATCGGGCGGCTGGTGGCGAACGGGTTAGGCGGCAGCGCGGTACCGGCGTTATGCCGCACCCAAATGACTGAACTGGGCGCGACCTGTCTGGATCTCGACGGGCCGGTGATCGAGCGTCGGGTGGGGGTGCTGTGCGCGGCGCATCAAAAACTATCTACGGCGGCTCAGGCGTTGATGGAAACCCTGAAAAAGGCCTACAACGCCTGACGCAGAGCGGCGTCAGCGATTCTCAAGCGCCCGCCAACAGCGCACATCACGCCCCGACTCTTGCGGGAGTAGCGCCTGCTTTTTCTCGCATCCCTGCGTCGCTAACGGGCAACGGTCGCGAAAAAAACAGCCCTGTGGCAGGGTGCGATTGCCGGGAAGCTCAGTTTTGCGCAACACGAGATCTTCCGCCAGCGGCGCGCCCGTTTTAGGAACCGAATCAAGCAACAACCGCGTATAGGGATGCGCGGGCGAAGTTAACACTTGCCGGGCATCACCCAGTTCAACAATCTGCCCGAGATACATCACCGCGACGCGATCGCTCATGTGCCTGACCACCGACACATTATGTGAGATCAACACATAGGTCAGGTTTCTGCGGGCCTGGAGAGAAACCAGCAGATTGAGGATTTGCGCCTGTACGGAGATATCCAGCGCCGACGTGGGTTCATCCAGCACAATCACATCCGGCTCAGAGGAGAGCGCCCGCGCGATAGCAATACGCTGGCGTTGCCCGCCGGAAAACGCGTGGGGAAGACGGTCGAGATACTCCGGACGAATGCCCACCAACAGCGCCAGCTCTTCTGCCAGCGCACGGCGTTCCCGCTCGCTGTTATGCTTTTGGATCCAGACCGGTTCGGTGATGATCCGCCAGATCGGCAGTCGGGGGTCGAGCGAGGAGAGCGGGTCCTGAAACACCATCTGCATCCCCTTGTTTGATCCACGCCCCCGGGAGCATTGCCCCTGACTGGGTTTCAGCATCCCCATCAACAGCTGCGCCAGCGTGCTTTTGCCGCAGCCGGACTCTCCCACAATGCCGAGGGTTTCGCCTTCGCGGATCTGCAAATCCAGTCCGTTCAGGGCGTGAACCCGTTCGGTGACGCGCCCCAGCCAGTTGCTGCGGGCCGGGAAATTGACGTGCACATCCTGTAGCGCCAGTAAAATATCAGACATGCGTTGTCTCCAGTTGCGGATACCAGCAGGCAGATTGCTGCGTCGTGTCGCCTGTGCGGCGCATCGGCGGGATAACATCACACTGCTGTCCTGCGGCGAAACAGCGCTCGCGAAAGGCGCATCCGGTGGGTAAATGGGTGAGATTCGGTACCGTTCCGGGGATCGCGGGCAGCGGTTCACGAGGCAAACCGTGTTCCGGGGCGCATTTCAACAAACCGATAGAGTAAGGATGCGTGGGATGGCGAATCACCTGTTCCGTCGGGCCGCTTTCGATAACGCTGCCGGCATACATGACATACAGCCTGTCGCACAGTTGCGATACCACCGCCATATCATGGCTGATAAACAGCACGGCAGTGCCGCTGGCGCGCGCTTTATGTTTGAGCAAGCGCAACACCTGAAGTTGAACTGTCACATCCAGCGCGGTAGTGGGCTCATCGGCGATGATCAGTTCCGGCTCGCAGGAGAAGGCCAGTGCTATCATCACACGCTGGCGCATACCACCGGAAAGCTCAAACGGATATCGCGACATCACCTGAGCGGCGTCCGGGATTTGCATCTCTTCCAGCAGAGCGACGGCTTTCTGTCGCGCATCGTAACGGCGCATTGGCTGGTGGTGGCGGATCACTTCCACCATCTGTTGCCCAATGCGTCGGGTCGGGTTCAGTGCGGTCATCGGCTCCTGGAAAATCATCGCCACCCGCGCGCCACGCCACTGGCGCATCTGTTTTTCACTGGCGTTCAGAACATCTTCACCCAGTAACGAGACGCGTCCCTGATGAATGCGATAACTGCCTTCCGGCAACAAACGCATCGCCAGCATCGCGGTCACCGATTTACCGGAGCCCGACTCACCAACCACGCCAACAATTTCGCCACGCTGAATATGCAACGACACCCGGTTCAGGGCATGAACCTCGCTTTTATAGCCCGGAAAACTCAAATGCAGATCTTCAATTTCCAGTACGGGTTGCGTCATGACTGTTTTCCTCCGGCTTTGGGGTCCAGCAGATCGCGAATACCGTCGCCAAACAGATTAAATCCCACGGCGGTGATGAGGATCGCCGCGCCGGGGAAGGCGCAATACCACCACTGGTCGAGAACATAATTACGGCCAATCGCCACCATCGCTCCCCATTCTGCACTCGGCTGTTGTGCGCCGAGGCCAATAAAGCCCAGCGTCGCGGCCATCAGAATCGCGCTGCCGATATCCAGCGAAGCCTGAACAATCAGCGGCGGCAGCGAATTGCGCAAAATATGCCAGCTGATCAGGTGCCAGCGTGATGCGCCATAGGTTCGTGCCGCCTGCACATAGGCGTACTGACGGACAACCAGCGTTTGTCCGCGCGCGAGGCGCACATAAAACGGGATACGGACAATAGCGATCGCCATCATGGCGTTAAACAGACTGGGGCCGAGGGCGGCCGCCAGCGCCATGGTGAGCACCAGCGAAGGAATCGACAACATAATGTCCATCATGCGCATGATGACGGCATCGGCACGCCCTCCCATCACGCCCGATAAACAGCCGAGCAGCGAACCAATGCCGCCCGCAATACCGACCACCACCAGACCGGCAACGATAGATTGCTGGCTGCCCACCAGGACGCGGCTAAACAGATCGCGTCCGACTTCATCGGTGCCAAACCAGTGGCTGGCAGAAGGTGGCAGCAGGCGGGCGGTTAAATCGATGGCGTTCGGGTTATAGGGCGTGACCCACGGCGAAAGCACCATCAACAGCAGCATCAGAACGATAATGACGCCGCCAATCAGCGTCAGCGGACTGCCTTTGATCAGCCACCACAACTTCGCCCAGTCGGTGCGACGGCGGGTGGTTTGCGGTGGCGTCTGCGTTTCCTCGGTTAACATCATTCAGCACCTCCGCGACCAATACGGGGATCGATCCACAGGTAGAGTAAATCCACGAGCAGATTTACCAGTACGTAAGCAAAAGAGACCACCACGGCAAAGCCCATCACGGCGGGGAAGTCGAGCGCCTGAATTGAGGTCACGACCCAGGCGCCCATCCCCGGCCAGGCAAACACCGTTTCGGTGAGTACCGCGCCATAGAGCAAATCGCCCAACGCCAGTCCCAGAACGGTGATGGACGGAATCAACGCGTTAGGCAGCGCATAACACAACACGATGTACCCGCCTGGCAGGCCGCTGGCGCGCGCCGTACGAATATAATCCTCGCTCAGTTGTTCCAGCATCGCGGAGCGAATTTGGCGCGCCACAATGCCCAGATGCACAAAGGCGAGGGTCAGGGCGGGTAAAATCAGGTGCTGTAGCGCATTGAAAAAGACCTCGCCATTGCCTTCCAGCAGGGCATCGATCAGATAAAACCCGGTGACGTGATTCGGCGGGTCCAGCCAGTCATCAAGTCGTCCGCCGCCAGGCAGGATTTGCAGGTGACCGTAAAACAGCACAATCACGCCAAGCCCCAGCCAGAACGCCGGGGTTGAAATGCCGGTAATGGCCATCAGACGCACCAGATGATCCAGCCAACGGTTGCGCCAGACAGCGGATAAAATGCCCAGCGGAATGCCGATAACCAACGCCAGCAGCAGCGAGCAAAACGCCAGTTCCAGCGTGGCGGGGAAGAAGACGCGCAGTTCGTCCATCACCGGGCGTCCGGTACGAATCGAGGTGCCCAGATCGCCATGAAAGAGATCGCTCACATAGCGAAAGAACTGGATATACAGCGGCTGGTTAAGCCCTAACTGCTGGCGAATATTCTCTACGATCTCGTCACTGGCGCGATCGCCTGCCAGCAGGCGCGCAGGGTCGCCAGGAATCAGGTGCGAAATAATAAAGGTAATCACGCAAACCCCAGCGACCACCAGGACGAGTCCCCAGCATCGCTGACGTAAAATGGTCCAGAACGTCATTGGCTTCCCCTTGCGGAGCCTGTACGGCTCCGCATCAACGTGGCTTATTTGCTCATGGTGGAAATATTGAACACCTGCTCCAGCATCGGGTTGAATACAAAGCCTTTGACCTCTTTGTTCATCGCCAACTGGTAGTTTTTCTGGAACAGATAAACGTAAGCGGCCTCGTCAATTACGATGGTTTGCGCCTGTTGGTAATCCTTGGTCCTCGCCGTCTGGTCGGTGGTGGCCAGCGCGCTATGCAGCAGTTTGTCGACGTCGGCGTTTTCATAGAATGAGCGGTTGCCCGGCAATCCTTTCTTATCGGATTCAAACCAGTAGTTCATGAACATATAGGGGTCGGCGAAATCCGGGCTCCAGTTACCAATCGCAATGTCATAATCCCCTTTGCCGACGCGGTCGCGCATGGTGGCATTCGCCAGTTTTTCCAGTTTCACGTTGATACCCAGCTTACTGAGACTGGCCTGGGTCGCGAGGGCGATCGGTTCCCAGTTCGGATCGTTATCCGAGTAGAGGAAACTGAGGGTCTTCGGTTTGGCGGCAACGTTCTCCCACGCGGCTTTGGCTTTTGCCTCGTCTGTACTGTATTGCATCGCATTGGCATCATAGCCCCACATGCCTTCCGGAATCGGCCCGCGCATCTGCTTGCCGTTACCGCTCAGAATGCCGTTCACCATGCCCGGATAGTCTGTTGACCAGGAGATAGCGCGGCGTAAATCGACCTGATTCAACGGCGCTTTACTGTTGTTGAGATAGAGATACGTCACCCGCAATGACGGATACTCGGCCACCGTCACGTTGCCTTCCTGTTTTAAGGCGGTGAGCTGATCAACCGGTAGGGCATCTGCGATATCAATGTCCCCACGCGACAGTTGCAGGCGACGGGAGGCGCTTTCACCAATGATTTTCACCGAGACACGTTTAAACGCCGGTTTCGCGCCAGCGTAATGGGGGTTTGGCACCAGGATCAATTGCTGGCCTTTCTGCCAGCTTTTCAGCATAAAGGGTCCGGAACCCGCCGTGTTCTGCGCCAGAAAACCGCGCGCATCGTCCGCCGCATGCTCTTTCAACACCGCCGGGTTGATGATGGAGGCACCATCGTTAGCCAGCGTATACAGGAACGGCGCAAAGGGCTGAGTCAGCGTAAATTTCACCGTATGATCGTCAAGTGCTTCCACTTTCAAATCTTTCGGGAAGGCTTCCGCGGGTCCCTGACCAATCTTCAACAGACGCTCAAAAGAGAGCTTCACCGCCTCGGCGGTCACCGGTGTGCCATCCGCAAATTTGGCCTCTTTATTGAGCGTGAAGGTCCACTCTTTTTGATCGTCAGAAGCTTTCCAGCCGCTTGCCAGATCGCCTTCCACCTCCGTAGAACCTTTACCGCCCTCCGTTTTGTACTGCACCAGACGCTGGTAAGAGGGGTAGGTCACCGTCCAGTCGTTGTTGTCGATAGTGACCGCCGGGTCGAGGGTTTGCGGATCGGCCGCTTTGCCGATCACCAGCATATCTTTGGGGACGGCGGCATAACCTGGCAACGCCATTGCCAGAGCTGCGGCGATCAACGCAGGGCGAAACAGCGAGGCTAATGTGATTGTTGTCTTCATGACCTTGCTCCAGAATTAAAGTGTGTGTTGTGTTGTCGTGGGTGAAAAACAGGCAATGCAGTCGTCGAGTAAGGGGTATTTTG
The DNA here is from genome assembly GCF_059418505.1 of Citrobacter sp. GW821-FHT07H02. Taxonomy (NCBI): domain Bacteria; kingdom Pseudomonadati; phylum Pseudomonadota; class Gammaproteobacteria; order Enterobacterales; family Enterobacteriaceae; genus Citrobacter; species Citrobacter sp. GW821-FHT07H02. The sequence continues at coordinate 109,649 of NZ_JBWKPZ010000005.1, forward strand.
CGGCGGCAGGTAATTCAAAATGCCACCATTCGCTGCTGATCCCGACAAAACCGCCACCGAACATAATCGCGTTCAGCAGCAGGCGATTTCGCTGTGCCTGCTGCGGCACCGACGGGTGATATGCGTGAGAACGGTCGTGCATTTCGTCAAAACCCGCGCCCATATCAAGCACCTGACCATTTGCGTCCATCAGCGTAACGTCGATAGCGGTGCCGCGGCTGTGATTCGACCCAATCGCCACATCGACCACATACTGCGGATCAGGGCAGACATCCCACAGGATGGATTGCGCCTGCTGCGGGCGGTAGGCGTCGTACACCACCAGAGACAAGCCCGCCAGTTGCGCAATGCTGATGCTTTTTGCCAGCGCAGCAACGGCATCTTTGTGTAACAGGCAACGCGCTTCCCGATAAATGGGCGCGCCGGTGAGGTTATCGGCCGTGGCGTATTTGAGATCGATATGCAGCGACGGGAAGATCGCCGCCACATCGCGCAGTACGGGGTTTTCTGACATAGCACAGTTCCTGTTTATTGTTCGAATTGACCAAATTCTTGTTGTAATTGACGGTTGGTGTGTAAGCGTTCGGCGAGGGTATCGCCCAACTGCTCAACCACGCTGGAGAGTAACAAGTTGAACAGACAGCTGACGGGCGCCAGGGAATCCCAGAAATGCCCGGTATCGGTTTTTACCTGTAATAAATCAATGGAATAGTCTCTTGCCCACGGACACCAGACATCGGTGACCAGCGCCAGCGGAATGTGCCGTTCACTGGCCACGCGACAGTAATGTCGTGCGGTGGCGGAGTAAGCGCGGGTGTCGGTGATCACCACATAGGGCTGCGTAAACCCTGAATTCAGCGATTCCACCCAGCTCCCTGATAACCCTTCGGAGTAACTCACCTTAGGACGCAGATATTCCAGATGGCTAAAAAATGCGTTAGCAATTCCGCGAGTCGACTGGATCCCCAGAATGTAGACGGCTTCTGCGTGCGCCAGTTGCTGTGCAATCCGTAAAAACGTTTCACTTTGCGCCAGCTGATAGACATGGCTAATGGCGTCAATCTCCAGCGACAATGACTGCTGCGCCCGGTCCGGCAACCGCTGTTGTTGCTGCCACGACCCCAGACGCTCGTTCATTCCCCAGGGCTGATAGGGGATAGAGGGGAGTTCGCGCAGACTCGCTTTGGCATCCTCCAGATTGCGAAAACCGAGTTTACGCAAATAGCGTCCCACCGTGATCCCGCTGGTGCCGGTTGCTTTGGCGATGCCGTCTGCCGTTTCAAAGGGGATCTGCGCCGCGTGAGTCAACAGCCAGCCTGCAACACGCTTTTCGCTTGGCGTTTGCTGACTGAACGTGCGTTCAATGCGGGCAAATAATTCAGGTTTCGCTGTCATTACCGTCTCGCTGTTAAGTCGCTGTCAGATGCCGCGTTGCTGTTATCTGATTAACAATGCAGGACGCGTGCCATACCATCGACAGTCGTCCCGACGCCTTTTTTGTTAAATTTTGGTAATTTTTAATTAACTAATGATCAACATTTGTGCAGCGTAGTTCACTTTTGGTGCAACGGCTGTAGAGGTGGGGGCGGAATATGTTGAATTCGTAGACACGATCACAAAGCGCAGGGTGTTTTAATGTCCGATACATAAAAATCAGTCGCCGGAAATATCAATAATAGCCATAACAATTGCCAGCGACTTTATTCCTGAAACGTCTTGGGTATTATTTCTTTCGTCCTACATTAACGGTTTAAAGCGCGTGTGTAGATATTAATTATTGTGTTTATGGAGTCACAAAAATGAATAAGTTCTCCCTTTCTACAGCAGGTATTTTGGTGGCGGCGCTGTTGACCAGTGTAAGCGTAAGTGCAGCAACGGATAACGCCAAAACTGAAGTCACACCCAAAGGTATGAGCTGTCAGGAGTTCGTTGATCTGAATCCGCAAACTATGGCACCGGTGGCTTTCTGGGTGCTTAATGAAGATGAAGATTTCAAAGGCGGTGACTTTGTTAGCTTCGACGAAACCGTGACCACGGCGGTTCCGTTAACCGTTGAAATTTGCAAAAAACATCCTCAGAGTGAATTAAGTAAGATTAAAGACGAAATCAAAAAAGAATTATCTAAATAATTTTTAGCGTTATTAAAACCCGGCCAGAGTGCTGGGTTTTGTTATATGTGACATTGTCACGTTTAAATCATAAAACCCTCACCATGCTTTATCACCCAACCGCCATAAAGATATAAATTTGCGTGCCGATACTGGTTAAACGTTCGCCTTTTACATAAGGAGTTTGTATGGCCTGGTATCCCTCACGTATTTCTACCCGTTTAACCCTCGGCGGCATTTTGCTGTTGGTCGTCACCACGCTGGTCATCGTGGCGATTATGCTGTGGCGCGGTCAGCCACGGGTTATCGAGATCAATTCCGCCCTTATTGAGGAGACGGGACACGGTTTGACCCGGCATCTCAGTACCGTGTTATCACGTATTGAAGGGGAAACCGTCACCCTTGCGCGGATGGCCGAAGTGCTTCCCAATGATGAGGCGCTTTATCGCAGTGTGGTTCCCCATCTTATTGGTGAGCAGAATAACGCAATGATTACCGGCGGCGGGATCTGGCCAGAACCGGATGCCTTTACGCAAGGTGTAGAACGTCGCAGTTTTTTCTGGTCGCGTAACGCCGAAGGAAAGCTGATATTTTCAGATGACTACAACGTGCCTGGCGGCAACGGTTACCACAGCGAAAACTGGTATCAGCAGGCGAAAGGGCGTTCGCAGGATAGCTGTCTGTGGTCCGATGTTTATCGTGATGCGATCTCTGGCGTCAATATGGTGACCTGTAGCATTCCGTATCGTCACTCAGGCGCGTTTGCTGGCGTCGCCACCACCGATATCCGTCTGGATAATGTCGCGACGTTTATGCGCCAGCAAGGTAACAGCACTGGCGGCTATGCCTTTGTGGTGGATAAGCAGGGGCAGATTCTCTATTTCCCGCAGGCTGACCCGGCAAAATACAAGACGTTTAGCGATCTGCTCAGCACCTCTGACTGGCTGACGCCGGTGGCAGAGAGTCTGAAATCGCTACGCGGCAGCGCACAGGTGACATCTATAGCGCTCGAACATGACAACATCATTAACGCCCCTTCACGGGTCATGCTGTTCCCGATGGCGGACACCGGTTGGGTGGTCGGTCTGGTCACACCGCAAGAGCGTATTGTCGGCCTGGCGAAAGTGATGATGCAGGATGTTCTTGAAGTCCTGATCCCGATTATGACGCTGTTGCTGGTGGGTGCATGGCTGGTGGTGCGCAGGCTTATCTCCCGGCTGGATGATACACGCCGCGCACTGGATGATATTGCTCAGGGGGAAGGCGATCTCACCCGACGTCTGGATGTTCGTGGGAAAGATGAAATTTCTGATATCGCCCAGGCATTTAACCTTTTCGTCGACAAAATAGCCGCCATTTTGATCAACGTTCGTAGCAGTAGCGTCGTGGTTGCCAGCAACGCCGTCAGTCTGGCAGACAGCAATACGGAGTTATCCACGCGCGTGACCCAGCAAGCGGCGGCCCTTGAGGAGAGTGCGGCGGCCATGGAACAGTTAAATGCGACCGTGCATCAAAATTCAGGCAACACACAGTTAGCGGATGAGTTATCCGAAAGCACCGCGCAAACCGCGAACCGCTGCGGCGATGTAATGCAGGGGGTGATTTCGACCATGGATAACGTCAGTGCGTCATCCGGTCGGATGGTCGAAATTGTGGCAGTGATCGACAGCATTGCATTCCAGACGAATATCCTGGCGCTCAATGCGGCGGTCGAAGCGGCACGGGCCGGTGATGCCGGGCGGGGATTTGCGGTTGTCGCCTCCGAAGTGCGTACGCTGGCGCAGCGTAGCGCTACTGCCGCGCAAGAGATCAAAACCTTAATTGATGGATCGGTCTCGCATGTGAATACCGGAAGTCAGCAAATTCATCATGCGGGTGACCGACTGGAAGAACTGGTCAGCAATGTACGGCAGGTAAGACAGTTGATGGGGGAGATCCGTGTTGCCGGGGACGAACAGCGTAAAGGGGTTTCCGAAGTGACGCTGGCCGTCACCGAAATGGACAGTACGGTTCAGCAGAACGCCTCGCTTATCGACGATGCGGCGACGCGTACTCAGGTGCTGAAAGAAGAGGCGGAGCAACTGGCACTGCTGGTTTCTTCGTTCAGACTGCCGGAACCTGTCATGGCGAGTTAACTCCAATATTAAGTGCATTAAACTGTATTAATGCACTTAATTCTTTTATTTTGGGTGTTGTGCTGGTTTGCGCATATTCATAATTAACTCTATAATATTGTGGATAAAGTGCAATTAAGCGAGATAAGCCACCCTATTATGGATTTAATGCTCAGAACGCCCGTTGAAATCGTCAAACTTCTCTGCGAACGATTACGCAAAGAACGCCTGTCAAAACAGATGACCCAGGCGGAGGTTGCTGCACGCGCGGGGATTGGCGTGAATACGGTGTCGAATCTCGAGGCCGGACGAAATGTGGGCTTTGAGGGGCTGGTCAGGGTGGCAGTTGTTCTGGGGTTGGGGGATGAACTGGAAAACCTGTTCAAACCGAAAATTGAGAGCCTGGATGACATGGTGCGCTACGAAGAGAGTTCAGCACGTCAACGCGTGAGAAGGAAAAATGACGATGCCTGAACACATTGATGTCTTTTATGAAGGATGGGGTGAACGCTGGCGTTGGGGCCGACTGATGTCGTCTACCGCCATGACGGGACGCCCGCTGATTGCCTTCGAATACAGTGATGAAGCCGTACGCAAAGGCTTCGAACTCTCCCGGCTGACCCTACCTCTTAATGGTCCTCGCTTACGACAAGGTTTTCCCGCCCATCAGCTTGGTCTGCCTGGCCCCGTTTATGATTCATTGCCCGATGGTTGGGGAATGCTGCTCATGGATCGATTGTTTAAACGACGGGGACTCAATGCCGCGCGCATTGGTCCTCTGGAACGATTGACCTGGATCGGCAGCAATGCGATGGGCGCCATGACATTCCAGCCGGTTCAGCCGGACGCAGATACAGTCAGTGCACAGGAGATTCCCCTTATTCAGTTAGCCTCTGAAGTACAAGAGGTATTGAGCGGTGAGGGCGGCGAGTTCCTGCAAAAGTTACTGCAGATGGGAGGCTCACCGCAGGGCGCAAGACCCAAAGCGTTACTTTATCGTGACACTGTCACTAAAAAATTCACCACGTCACCGCAACCCGGATACGAAAGTTGGTTAATCAAGTTTCCGGCACAACATGAGCATGCGGAAGTCTGCGCCATTGAGGCGGTGTACTCTGAATGTCTGCGTCGGTGCGGTATTGCCACCCCGGACACCGCTTACTTCGCGCTGGATGATCAACAGGCAGCCTTTGCCACGCGTCGCTTTGACCGCAACAATGATCGTCGTGTTCCGATGCAAAGTCTGGCCTCTTTTACCGGGGCGAATTATCAGGTTCCGGGGGCACTGGACTATCGCAGTTTTTTACGCGCCACCCAAATATGCACCAACGATGTCAGAGAAAAAGCCGTCGCCTTTGAGCGTGTGGTCTTCAACGTGGTGTTTAATAATCGGGACGATCATCCGAAGAACTTTGCCTGGCTGATGTCCGCAGAGGGTAACTGGACGCTGGCTCCCGCATATGATGTTACCTGGTGTGAAGGGCCTGGCGGCTATCACCAGATGGATGTCATGGGCGAGGCATTAGATATCGAGAGAAAACATCTGCAGACGCTGGGCGAACAGGAAGCGGAGTTAATGCCGCAGAAGGTGGACGAAATCATCGCGAAGATTTGTGCGGTCGCCGCCAGATTCAGTGAGATAGCGAAAGACCTGTATCCCGGACACATTACCCAGGCAACGCTTAACACGATACAAAAACGGATCGCTGAAAATATCCGTCGTCTGAACGTATGATCTGACCAAACCACAGGCCGCTGATGCCTAAAAAGCCGTGTTGAATACCCTCAACACGGCTTTTTTATTGGATTTACGGTTGCTCAAAATGTGATCCAGGAGAGGATAAAAAGGTTGGCGAGCAGAAAGAATCGCGTTATATATACACAAAGTATTAAATTAGACATTTTGTATTATAACCTATACGGAGAGTACGTATGTCTTCCGACATTATCCTCAGAAACATGACGTCCGGCGTGAGTCCTGCAGGCCACTACTCGCACACCTGCACCGCCGGGGGTTTTGTGTTTGTCTCGGGTCAATTACCCGTTACCGCAGCAGGTGAGATCAATCCTACCGCCTCGTTCGAAGAGCAGGTACATCAGGTGCTGGCAAACCTCGATGCCTGCCTTGCAGCGGCAGGAACAGACCGCGCTTCACTGGTGTCGGTCAGAATCTATGTCACCGATGTCTCGCAATGGCCCTTGTTCAATCAGATTTACGCACAATGGCTGGGAGAGTTTAAACCTGCTCGCGTGGTGGCTGGCGTTGATGCGCTTCATTATGGATTTGCCGTAGAAGTTGAAGCCGTTGCCCTTGCTCGTTCGTCTTCCTGAACTATTCGGAGTTAACAACATGACTTCACTGCAATTCCCTGAGTATAACGATGTGGTTGCTGCGGCACAGCGCATCGAAGGCTATGCTAACCGCACGCCGGTGCTGACCTCCCGTACGGTGAATGACGCGTTTTCGGCGGAGGTATTTTTCAAGTGTGAAAACTACCAACGTATGGGCGCATTTAAGTTTCGTGGTGCGATGAACGCCCTCAGCCAGTTTACGCCGGAGCAGCGCGCGGCGGGCGTCGTGACGTTTTCGTCCGGCAATCACGCCCAGGCCATTGCGCTGGCGGCAAAGCTATTGAACATCCCGGCGACAATTGTCATGCCGCACGATGCGCCTGCGGCAAAAGTGGCGGCGACAAAAGGGTATGGCGGTAATGTGGTTGTCTACAATCGCTATACCGAAGACCGCGAACAGATTGGCCGGGATCTGGCGACAAAGCACGGACTGACGCTCATCCCGCCCTACGATCACCCGCATGTGATTGCCGGGCAGGGGACTGCCGCCAAAGAGTTGATCGAAGAGGTCGGCCCGCTCGATGTGCTTTATGTTTGTCTGGGCGGCGGCGGATTGCTTTCCGGTTCGGCGCTGGCCGCACGACATTTGTCGCCAGAGTGCAGAATTTATGGCGTTGAGCCAGAAGCGGGCAATGATGGACAGCAATCATTTCGCAGTGGCAACATCGTCCACATTGATACCCCCAAAACCATTGCCGACGGCGCGCAAACCCAGCATCTTGGGCAGTATACGTTTCCGCTCATTCAGAAACACGTCGATGATATTCTTACGGTTTCCGATCAGGAACTTATTGACTCAATGATCTTTTTCGCCGAGCGGATGAAAATGGTGGTTGAGCCGACCGGCTGCTTAGGGTTTGCTGCGGCGCGGGCCAATAAAGAACGGTTACACGGGAAACGGGTGGGGATCATTATCAGCGGCGGCAACGTCGATATCAGCCGTTATAGTGAGTTTCTGGCGGGCTAAATACGTGAGGATATCTGGCAGCAGATATCCTTTTTCTTTAGACTGCACCGGGAATATTGCGTCATTCGCAGGAGAGAAAATGTCTAAACCCGAGGAAAATTCACTGTTAGGTCAACTTGATATCATTGCTAAAGGGCTCAGTGAAACCTTTTCGCCATTCTGCGAAGTTGTTGTGCACGATCTTAAAAATCCCGAACATGCGATTCTCGCGATTCATAACAACTTATCCGGCAGGGAAGCAGGGCAGCCCGCAACCGAGTTGGGGCTTGCACGTATTGCCTCGCCGGATTTCCCCAACATTGTGGCGAACTACGGCAATCAATTTGCTGATGGCCGCCCGGTGAAAAGCACCTCTATTGGCATTAAAGACAATGATGGCAAGTACGTCGCGGCCCTGTGTCTGAACGTGGACATGACGCTATTCCGGGGCATGCAAAGTGCGTTAGCGCGCTTCACCGAGATCGAAAATACCGCCGTACAGGAACATATTGAACCGACAGGATCTGAGGCGATCCGCCAGCGTATCGACAGTTACGCCGCCAAACGTGCGACCACGGCACGCGCGCTCAATGTTACCGACCGCAAAGCCGTTATTCAGGAATTACGTAAAGACGGTCTTTTGGAGGTGAAAAAATCGATGGAGACCATTGCCCAGCATCTCGGTATTTCAAGAGCAACGGCGTATCTCTATGCCCGTCAGGAAAGTGAAATATAGCTCAACCCAACAACGTGCAATTACTGGCTGCACGTTGCCAGGCGTTAATTACAGGGAAGGGAAGGCTTGTTAACTGCCCCAGCGACTTCTCAGATAGTTAACCGCTTGCTGCGTTTGCGGCTGGTTGAGATAGTCTTCTCTGAACAGGATCGTGCCGCTAATTTGTGGCACCGATTCATTCAAATCAAGCTGCTTTTTAAGCTCCGGCACGCCGCCATTGACCATCCAGTCCGGTTCATTTTTGGAGGGTTCGCCCACTTTGTACAGGGCAATACCGATATAGAGCCGCGTGTTGGTCGGCTTCACGACATCGGCCCACCATTTTGCCAGCACATCATAACGGGCCGCGCTGCGCGAAAAGGGCCAGTAAATTTGCGGGGCGATGTAATCGAGTAATCCTTGCAGAACCCAGCGACGCGTGTCGGCAAAGGATTCATCGTAGGCAGCTGCGCCTCGCGTATCGGAACCGGCGGGATCGTGTGAGCGATTACGCCATACCCCGGCCGGACTCACACCAAATTCGACGTCGGGTTTTAGCGTGTTAATGGTTCGCGAAACTTGTTCTATCAGCAATTGCGTATTGTGCCGACGCCAGTCTGCTTTCGATGCGAACGCGCCGCCGTATTTTCGGAAGGTTTCGTTGTCATTGAGCGTGGAACCTGGAGACTCTGTATAGAAGTAGTCATCAAACTGCACGCCATCAACCGGATAACGTGAGACGACTTCGGCGACGATGCTGGTGATCCAGTCGCGTGCCTCCGGGATACCCGGGTCGAGGACAAAACGATCGCCCGCGGTTCGGATCCAGTCGCGATGCAACACAAAAACGCTGGAAGGATGTTGCGACACCGTGCTGTTCAGTTCGGCGACGGTCGACGGCTTCGTGTTGGTGGAAACGCGATACGGATTAAACCATGCATGCACTTTCATGCCGCGTTTATGCGCTTCATCAAGCATAAATTGCAGCGGGTCATAACCCGGGTTTTCGCCGATGGTGCCGGTCATGAGATCTGACCAGGGTAAAATCTCCGAGGGCCAGAGCGCCGTACCGTCTGGTTTGACCTGGAAAAATACGGTATTGATACCAATGCTTTTCAGCTGATCCAGCTTGTTGGTCAACGCGTTTTGCTGCTGACGGACTCGACTGGCGGTATCACTCACATTGACAGATGATACCGGTGGCCAGTCAAGGCGAGAAACCGTTGCCAACCAGATACCGCGCATCGGTTCCTGGCGCTGTTGAGGTTTACCCGGTGTGACTGGCGTTGACGGCGTGACAAGCGAAACCGGAGGTTCTGAGGAACAACTGGAAAGTAAAAGAGCCATTGCGATAAATGATAATGACTTTTTAGCCATGCGCTGGAGGCGACGAGAGCAGATATCCATGTATGCCAGTTTTCCGATGATCACGTGAGAAGGTCATTCTCGTATTATTCAAACGTAAGTCAATACGAAGCGTGCGGCATACAGGCGGCTTGGCAGAGTAGGGGATTAATCCTTCTTACTGCGCCCCTCGGTCCACGGATTAAACGCAGGTTCATCCTTTACTTCAGGCTCTGCATCATTCAGAGAATCAAGGTATAGCGCTTCAACTTCCGCGCGGGCCCACGGCGTACGTCGCAAAAATTTCAAACTCGATTTGACACTTGGGTCATTCTTAAAGCAGTTGATGTTGATCAGTTGAGCCAATTTAACCCAGCCATAACGCGCAACAAGTGCATTAACTTGCATTTCAAGCGTCACGCCATGCAAAGGATCTTTAGAAAAGTGAGCAGTCACAGGAGGTCCCGTCAATTCAGATTTGCGGTGAGAGTACAAGAAAGTGGCGTCATCAGCAACGTAGCGCCAGCAATAGAGACGCTGGCGGGAGATTATGTTGTACCAATAGTGTGAGTATTTCTTGCCTGGTAGATCAACTGGCGCCAGGCGCGATTATGCAGGGTGAACAGTAGCATCTTATAGAAGGCTGTAGACAGAATGCAGCCAGCGCTGAGCAGCAGCATGATGACACTCAGCAGCGCCGCGGTCAGATCGACCCCGGGCCAATTGGTGCCAGTCAGCGCAGAAACCAGGTAAGCGGCCGTCAACAGCAGGTTTATCACTGCCAGAGTAAGATGCACCCGTAAGGCGCGCATGCTGCCTTTACCAATCATAAATGTCGTCAGACCGTTGATGCCAGCGAACAGCAGCGCGATCAGCACAACCCACACACCAGGTCAGCAGGCTGGTTTAGTGCGGCGAGTACGCCGTAACCCAACCACAGCTGTGGAATAGCAAAACTGACGGTTACCCCGAGGGAACTGATCGCTGCCGGAATGCCCATGGTATGTAACCCAACCGGTTTCCCCATCTGTTCGTGTAACAGACACATCAGTTAGATGCTAACAGCGTTAACTCGACTGAAGCGTCAATATAACATGCAAGCCATGGTGGTCATGTTCAACCTGATGAGCTAATAACGCAAGAGGAGGGATGCCAGAGACTCTCAGAACGTGGGAGTGGTTTAAAGTTATCGGCCTTAATAATCAATTTAACATAATATACATTATGCGCACCAGCATGGAATCAGGCAGAATCCGTAGTTTTGTGGTTATGATTGTCCTGGTTGCTGATAGCCTTTGAACGCGCTTTCTTCAGCATCAATACCAACAACCTGGCCTGCTTGTCATGACGATTGGTTTTACCGGACATCACGTTCGCAACGCGCTCATATCTGATCATACTCAATTTTTGTATCGTACGTTTCATCCTATCGTCTTCTGGTTATCTGTGAACTTTGTTCATCTAAATTTGCGGATGATGATCATCTCTGTCTCGACTGTGAACGTTCAGGCACGCACATTAATATGATGTGCTGTCTTATAAAGCATCTGGCTCTCGCATAAAACGCGTCAAATCATCCTCAACGTTTGTTAGCAACCTTCGCTTTTGCCACTCATCCTCCCGTCAGGTTTCGGTCTATTAATGAGCCATTCTAATAAACCCTAGTTTATTACCCCATCTAATCAAATAAATCACTCTGCGTTATGCTTTTCCCCCGACAACAGTTTGAAGGATAACGTCATGCAAACGGTAAAACTGAACAACGGTATTGAAATGCCCCTGCTGGGTTTTGGTGTGTTTCAGATGACGGATGCCGCCGAGTGCGAAAGCGCCGTTATCGAGGCTATCGAAACGGGTTATCGCCTGATTGATACTGCGGCCTCTTACCAGAATGAAATCCAGGTCGGGAACGCGCTGAAACGTAGCGGCATTCCACGCAGCGAACTCTTTGTCACCACCAAACTGTGGCTTCAGGACACCCACTACCAGGGTGCGAAAGCACAGTTCGAACGTTCGTTGAATCGACTACAGCTGGACTATGTTGATCTGTATCTGATTCACCAGCCTTACGGCGACGTCCACGGTGCCTGGCGTGCCATGGAAGAATTGCAACAGGCAGGGAAAATTCGCGCGATTGGCGTAAGTAACTTCCATCCGGACAGACTTGCCGACCTTATCGCTTTCAACAACATCGTTCCCGCCGTAAACCAGATTGAAGTAAACCCTTTCAATCAGCAGCTGCATGCCGTTCCGTGGATGCAAAGCCGCGGCATTCAGCCACAAGCCTGGGCCCCTTTTGCTGAAGGTAAACATGGTCTTTTCCAGCATCCCGCATTAGCGGCGATCGGTCAGAAATACGGCAAAAGTGTGGGTCAGGTTGTCCTGCGGTGGATCTTCCAGCGTGGCATCGTTTCGCTGGCGAAATCGGTGCGAAAAGAACGTATGGAAGAGAACATCAATATTCTCGATTTTGAACTCAGTACGGAAGATATGCTGCAGATTGCGGCCCTTGATACCGCAACCAGCGCCTTCTTCTCTCACCGCGATCCTGCGATGGTGGAATGGTTAACAGGCCGAAAACTCGACGTTTAAGCCACGAAAAAGAGGTACGTATTAAATGCAAAAACGTTATTTGGGTAAATCTGGACTCGAGGTGTCAACGCTGGGTCTCGGTTGCATGGGGCTCAGCCACGGCTACGGCCCGGCGACAGATACCCGCCAGGCTATCGAACTCATTCGTGCCGCGGTTGAACGTGGCGTCACTTTCTTCGACACCGCCGAAGTGTATGGCCCCTATCAGAACGAAGACGTTGTCGGTGAAGCCTTAAAACCGTTTCGCGATCGCGTCGTTATCGCGACTAAATTTGGTTTCACTTTTGGTGATGACAACAAGCAGCAGATTTTAAACAGCCGTCCGGAGCATATTCGTGAAGCCGTGGAGGGATCACTGCGCCGTCTCAAAACAGACGTTATTGATCTGTTGTATCAGCACCGCGTCGATCCCAATGTCCCCATTGAAGATGTTGCGGGGACGGTGAAAGATCTGATTGCTGAAGGTAAGGTCAAACATTTCGGTCTTTCCGAAGCGGGCGTGCAGACTATTCGGCGGGCGCATGCCGTCCAACCGGTTACCGCTGTGCAAAGCGAATATTCAATGTGGTGGCGTGAACCTGAACAGGAAATCCTGCCACTGCTGGAAGAATTGGGTATTGGTTTCGTGCCATTCAGCCCGTTAGGCAAAGGTTTCCTGACGGGATCTATCACGGCAGGAACCACGTTTGGTCAGGATGATTATCGAAGCCAGGTACCGCGCTTTGCCGCACAAGCGCTGGAAGCGAATGAAAAACTGGTCGTGTTACTGGGCAAACTGGCAGCTGAAAAAGGGGTGACATCTGCGCAAATTGCCCTTGCATGGCTGCTGGCACAAAAACCGTGGATTGTGCCCATCCCAGGAACCACCAAACTGCACCGACTGGAGGAGAATCTGGGTGCCGCAGACATCCCTCTTTCTCAGGATGATTTGCAGCAGATAACCCAGGCGCTTGAAACGGTGAAAATCGTCGGTAATCGTTACTCCCCGGAACATCAGGCTCGTGTAGATCGTTAAACGCAAGCGGGTCTGCTGTGCGCTGCAGACCCGTTATTCAAAGTACCGAAGCGCGTCGATCATCAGTGCGAAAGCTGGCGGATGCTGTTTACGGTTGGGATAATAAAGGTAGTAACCGGGAAATAACGGACACCACGCCTGCAGAGCCTGAATAAGTTCTCCTGATTTCACATACTCCTGAATCATATCTTCTGGTACACAGGCAAGACCAAATCCGGATAACGCCGCATCAATTCGTTCTGACAACAAATTAAGCGTCAGTTGCCCTTCAACCCTAACGCGCAGCGGCTTCCCTTCCCTCTCGAATTCCCAATGATAAAGACCGCCGGCCGTTGGCAAGCGCATATTGATGCACCGATGATGTTGTAGTTCGTGCGGCGTTTCAGGTGCTGGGTTTGCGGCAAAATAAGCCGGTGCGCCGACCACTGCCATTCTCATATCCGGCCCAATTCTTACCGCGATCATATCCTTATCAACGCTTTCGCCAAGACGCACCCCGGCATCAAAACGTCCTTCAACAATATCGACAAAACTATTATCAACCACCAATTCGACATTGATTTCCGGGTATTCTCTGAGGAAGGATTTCAGCTTTGGCCATACCAGACTCCGCGCGGCATGTTCACCGGCGGATAGTCGGATATTGCCTGAGGGGGTGCCGTTCAGTTGAACGAGCGCCTCGAACTCTTGCTCAAGCTCGGCGATTCGTGGCTCCAGGCAGGCAATAATTCGCTCTCCGGCTTCCGTTGGCGCAACGCTTCGGGTGGTTCGCGTTAAAAGACGGATATTTAAACGTTCTTCCAGCGCTTTCATCGCATGACTTAGCGCTGACTGCGAAACGCCAAGCTTAGCGGCCGCTTTAGTAAAACTCCGCTCTCTTGCCACCACCAGAAAAATTTGCAGTTCATTGAAGTTTTCTTTGAGCATTGGCCATTTCCTTATTCAGGAACCCCCTCAAAGAGAAATTATGAAGGGTGTTCATGGGGAAAATCATTTTAGCCCCATTACTAATAATAATGATAATTGATATTCTATATGTATCGAAAATCTTCCTGTATGAACAGAGGCGTGGACATTACTACGCCGATGCTTCACAAGGCAGTTGCAGAAGACGCCACCCTGCTCCATCATCGCTTATGCGATACTGAGTAATACGCCGTAACGAAACAGGTCTTATAGAAAGGGAATTTTTATGAATTCAGATGAGCGACAGTTTTATGAAGACGACGAAGGCATTGCTGTTGATTTAATTCTGCAGGCCTTCGGTCCTGAACCGGTTCAGTGCATAAATCTTGAGGCGGAGTTTGCGGATCAAAAAATGAAGGATGACATCGATTTTCTCGTCAAGACACAAAATGATTTCTATCAGAAGATCACTGCAGAAGCTAAACAATATTGTGAACGCGTATACGGAGCCAGTGTGAAAAATCTGACACTGGTAAAAATATACCTTTCTCCTGAGAATCAGCATCAATTTGGCTTCATGCTTTCCACTTCCCTTGACCCGGAGCATGGGTTAGGGGTTAAATTTCATGGCATTGAAGTGAAAAAAACAGGAAGTAGTGAAACAGCATTTTTGTGAACCTTCAAATACATATTAAATATTAAGGCAGTGATAATAAATGAATTTATCTTCCACCGACGCCACATCAGCCAGTCATACCCCGCCATTGGTCTGGCCAGAATTTACCAATGACAAGGCGCAACTAGAGTGGTGGCTTGCCTGCGTCAAGGCATATCGCGCGGAGTGGGCAAAACCTGCGAGCCTCACGCCAGTTAACGCCCAGGAAATTGATGCGCTTGAACAGCGTCTTGCTTGCCCACTTCCAACGCCGTTACGCACGTATCACGAAAACATTGGTGTACTGGAACTCTCCGAAAGTTTGTGTAGCGTGACGCCTGTGAAATACAGCAATATTGAACCACTACTTGATGCTTATCCCGGTATTACAGATATTCTGGAGGATACGCCTGAATCAACCTCGCTATGGACGCTGGTTAATCAGCTTATTGTCTTTGGCGACTATCTTGGCAACGGTAATTTATGGTGTTTTCACCGCAATACCGGCGAAGTCTGGTATTTTGATCATGACAGCTCACCTATGCTAACGAAAATGTTTACCGATGTGGGTCAGTACCTCGATATTCTGATGTTCATGTGCCTGTTGTTTATTCATGATGAGGAAGGAAATGAGGAACTACTGCGAGAGCGCCTGGGCGATGAAATCGTAGAAAAATGGATGTATTAGGGGTTCAACGCAGAAAACTATTTTGCTACGCCCCTTAACGACATAATTTGTCACACAGATACCGGTTGACGATCACTAACAACCAATGTGTCCCTACTGAAACGGCCAGGCGACACGTTCCGTTATTTTTGGCTGAGTTGATGCTTTTTCAATAAACGCGGGCCAGGTGTATGATTTAGTAATAAATTTCCATGAGTAATACTCTTTACCCTCATCAATAAACTTCAGGTTCAAAAGCGCCCAATCCTCATCATGACAGTGTGAGGTTTTGGCATACTCTTCTGCGGTAAAACACGCCCTGATCATCGCCTTTGATGAAAAAAGGACATCCTTAAATGCCACCTGAGATGAGCCATCATCATTGAGCATGATAAAGTCAGCATACTCCTCTTCACGGCTACCACCGGAATACAATGCCTGCCATTTCGTCACTAAAGCAATGGCCTGTTTTGTTTTGCTCAAGGGATATAAAGCCGGATAGATATATACCTTATCTTTTATCAGGTCTTCACTCATCTCATTTTCATCGTTATTTTTATTGTCGAACTTCCATTGCCCTTCCTTGATGTAATCGTCATTTTTTTTGCGGAATTTTATCATCTCAAGTGTGGGTTCTATTAAGTAAAAAACATCCTCCAGACCTTTTGCTTTCCAGACCTTTGTTTCTTCCCCACAACGGTTTATAGCGGCCTTACATACGCCCGTATACTGCTCACTATTTTTTTTCAGTGCAATAAAAGCAGTGGGTTTTATTGTGTTGATATTCCCTTGCGCCGCCAGAGGGAAAGAAACTGCTGCAACGAATAAAACCACGCAATTCTTCATGATATTCTTCCTGAACTGAATATTTCACATGAAAGGAACTCCCTTTCACCTTGTCATTGTATCGCCCCCAATGCCAAAAGCAGATACAACAGTTGTTTATTTTACTCGCAAATTAAATGAAAATCCCTTTCCATTTTTTAGCTAAAATTTGCTTGAAAAATCCGGTTGGCTTTAATGCGCCAGCGCAAAGTTCAGCGCCGCTTTCACCGCCTCAACCTGGGCAATGATGCACGCTTCCGGATTTGTTTTTTCACTGTCCGGATACACTTCGGTCGTCGTGGTATAGCGAGCAGCGGTCATGGTTGCACAAAGATGGTAGTGACTATTCGGATATTCAACGACCCCTGGACTCGCGACCCGAAAGCCCAGCATCTTCCCTTCTGCATCGGACGGTGCGATGTGGGTCACTTTCTCAACGGCGGCAATGATCGCCCGTTGGAAATCCAGCTGAGAATTTTCTTCGTCGCTGACCAGGTAAAATCCATCCGGGACAACGTCCGGGATATATGGCCCACCGTCCCTGGCCGCAAGTGCCGGACGGAATTCGCTTTCGTCGCTATCCGTTGTCTCATGGAGATCGATATGCACCCGAAATTGTTCCCGCAACGGCGCAATCAGCGACATAAGCGCCTGGGACTCTTCCGCCTTACCTTCGGCGTAGAAACTTCTGTTCGGATCGATGAGATGATAGTTCCAGCGTGAGATCCGCTCAAATGCCCACGGACTGACACAAGGAGCAACCAACAGATTCATTTTGCCTTTGTATTCTTGCCCATGTTCTTGTAAAAACCGCAGCGCGCCCAACACGCCACTGGTTTCATAGCCATGTACGCCACCGGTGATGAGCGCCGACGGTAAAGATTCATCCCAGTCAACGCTGCGCAGCGCCATTAAAGCATAGGTATCACTGGCACAAGTAATTTCACCGTACTTAACAATCTTATAGTCGTTGCCAAGCGCTCGGATTTGACTTAACACATCGTCATAGGACCGTGACGGTAACTGGTTCTTACGCCATTGCTCACGCTCAGATTCTCCCCACGGCTGTCCGGGAGTGCCAATTGGATAGAAATTCGCTGATGTCATGGTTTCTGCTCAATGATCGATAAAAAGTGAATGAGGTATGACGCCCTCTCAGACATCATGTCTTAATTGAACGGAATCACAATAAATCAACAATCGGCAACCATCAATCCCGAACGCCCCCAAAATGCCGATGAATGTTGTTAGCAATCAGTATGTTTGAACGCTCCTCGCCTTTTTTCCACTGAAGACTGGTTGCCTGACAGATCATCTGATAGTGTTTTGAGACACAAATTTCAGGAGATGGGCGATGACGAAAGTGTACACCGGCGGCTGCCTCTGCGGTTTTATCCGTATTAGTGCCCGCTCGCCCAGAAATCCTCACACCTGCTCATGCACGCTCTGTCAAAAGCACACGGGAGCGCACAGCGTCAGATGGTTAGAATTTGATACTCAGGATGTCCAATGGACAGGAAAAGGCGGTAAACCGGCGACGTGGCGCTCATCTGAATTCTCCAGCAGAGCTTTTTGCTCCCGTTGCGGAAGCTCGATAGGCGCGATTGATGATGCGCCCACCATTGCTCTCTTAACCGGCTGTTTTGATGATGCTGTCGATGCGGAATTTACGTCAGCTGATAATGCCGGTCGGGGATGTGTTTGACCGGGATAGTTGCCTCATCGTTCATCTGCAACAAATCAATTTCGATGGCATTGCAGATGGCATCCAGCGGCAGATCGTTATTTTCAGTACCAAACGGATCTTCAAGTTCTTCAGCCAGCGTATCGAGCGAAATAAACGTATAGGAAATCAGCACTGAAATAAACGGCGTCATATAGTGCAAATCCATCACCAGCGCGAAGGGCAACATAATACAAAACAGATACACTGTGCGATGCAAAATGAGCGTGTACGCAAAAGGAATGGGCGTATTCGCGATGCGTTCGCAGCCTGCCAGCACCGCCGACATATCGTTTAACCTATTGTTTAAACTGTGAAATAATATATCAGACAGTTGCCCTTCCCGCCGACGAACCGCCAGCCACTCCCCCATCAACAATAAAATGCGGTTTGCCGGTGAATGGGAAGCAAAAACGCGCTGAAGATCCTCGGTACTGAGGTATTTCGCCAGCGGCTCTGCCTGCGGCTGTCGGCGTAACGTCATGCGTAAACAGTGTGCAAAGGCGATCTGCAAACGGACAAACTGCCCTAATTCACGATCGTCTGGCAACGTGGTTTTCACTTCACGCAGTAACGAGCGGGAAGCAATCATCAATTGCCCCCACAAATGCCGGGCCTCCACGTAACGCGCATAGCAGGCATTGTTGCGAAAACCCAAAAATATGGCGATGGCGACACCGAGAATACTGAAAGGCGCAAGGGTAAATTTGATACCCAGCATCGTATACCACGGCAGCATGATGATAACCGCGATAGAGAGTATGAAATTCAGTAGCAGTCGGGAGAAGATCTTGGATAAAACCGAGCCGTGCCAGACGAAAATCTGGCGGAGCCAGTGCTGTTGAGGTCGAACAATCATGATTATCTTCGGAAAATGGGAAAGCGGGGACATTAAACGTGATCGCGATCAATGTTGCAAGTTTCTCTAAAAAGAGAGCCAGCCCCTTTTCTTGCTGTCAGACACTTTCAGCGCAGGTGCTGCAAACCGGCTGAGTAAAATAAAACATCATTGTATGTTGTAACTAATGATGTTTTATTAAAAAACCCGGCCGCAACCGGGTTAACCTTTCAGAGAGCCGCAATTAGCACAGTGGTTTCACCGCGTCGCGCATCCCTTTCGTCAGGATGGCATCCAGGCAGGCACTGACCTGATCGACCAGACCGGAAACCTGAGTCAGGTCCTGTTCCCAGTGTTCTTCCACCGCCAGCACGGTATTGACCAGCTCATGCGTGCTGATCGCACCGTCGCGATGCTGATTCCACAGTTGCTGGTAGCGTTCGATCCAGTGCGCATCGTCCTGAACCGGATAAGACTCCCCGTTACGTTCTGCGCGATAAAACGCAATCAGCGCGGCCAGCGCAAACGTCAGACGCGCGGGTAATGTTCCTTCGGTCTGCTGCTGCCCAGCCAGTAACTGAGGTAAAATTCGGGTGCGGAATTTCGTCATTCCGTTCAGCGCGATAGAAAGGAGCTGATGCTTGATGTACGGATTACGGAAACGCCCTGTCACCGCACTGGCAAAAGAAATCAGCTCATCACGGGGAAGATCGAGTACCGGGATAATTTCTTCATAAATGGCTTTTTCAACAAAAGCACAGATCTCAGCGTCGTTCATCGCTTCGCCAACGGTATCCAGACCGGCCTGGAATGCCACCGGAACCAGTGCAGTATGCGCGCCATTCAGAATGGCAACCTTACGCTCTTTGTAAGGCTTAATGTCATCAACGATCAGTACATTCAGCGGGTATTTATCAAGACGTAACTCAGACGCCAGTGACTTCGGCCCCTGGATCACAAACAGGTAGAAATGTTCGGCGGTGTCGAGAAACGCATCGTGGTAACCCAGCGATTCTTCAAGTTGCGCCACTTCATCACGCGGGTAACCGGTCACAATGCGGTCCACCAGCGTCGAGCAGAAGGCGTTTGCCTGATCCAACCACAGCAAGAATGCCTCAGGAAGCGCCCACTCTTTTGCGTAGCGTTGAACCAGCTCTCGTAACGCATCGCCATTATAGTCAATCAGCTCGCAAGGAATGATTATCCAGCCTTTATCAGCCGCCCCGGCAAAGTGCGTGTAGCGCTCAAACAGCAGTCGGGTCAGTTTCGCCGGATAACTGACCGCAGGTGCGTCTTCGAATTTATCGCCTGCATGGTAGCTGATCCCGGCTTCTGTCGTGTTGGAGAAAACAAAGCGGATGTCAGGGTTATGCGCCAGTTTCAGGAACTCATCATATTCGCCATACACGCTGATTTCACGGTTCACTGAGCGGATCAGGCGGGCATCGCTGACCGCTTCGCCATTTTCGTTCAAACCGCGAATGATGGTGGTGTAGAGACCGTCTTGCGTACTGAGTGACGGAGGGAATGTGCTTTCGATGGGACGGACAATCACCACACCGGCATTCAAATCGGTATGCTCGTTCAGCAGATCAACTTGCCAGTCAACAAAGGCACGCAGGAAGTTCCCCTCGCCAAACTGAATGATACGCTCAGGATAATGGGCGCCAGGAAAATCGCGACGGTTTAGAGTTTTCACTATGGGTTCCCTTTTGGATTAGTCATACAACCTGATTAAATTGGTAGAACAGGTTAGCAAACTTTAATACAATGAACCCCTGTTTTGATCAACTCTCAAACACAAATCACAGGTATTTGTAGAAAACCGTGGTGCTAGTCAGCTTTCCGTCTGGCATCTGCGCGTAATCGGGTATCTCCCCCGCTTTCTGCCAGCCACAATTTTGGTAGAACAACTCTGCGTTACTTCCCGTTGCGGTATCCAGCACCAGCAACGATTTCTGATTTTGCTTTGCGCAGTTTTCCAGCATCTCCATTAAACGCCTGGCGACACCACCCCGGCGCGCGGATGAGTGAACCAACAGCTTGGCCACGTCGGCACGGTGCGGTTGATTTTCAGGTTGATCAAGCAAGAGTTGTACCGTACCGACGATCACCCCCGCGGCATTTTCAGCCGCCAGGACAATGCGCTCGCCACCAGCAACCCCTTGCGCGACGTTCGTCCAGAAAGGCAGGGATTTTTCACGACCAAAGGGCAATACAAAACTGACGGACGCGCCTTGATTGACGCAATCCTCAAGCACATCGCTCAGTTCATTGATTCTGTTGCGGATACGCTCAGCATCGAGGATAAAGTACGAATGAGTGGCAGCCATAGAGTCTCCTTGATTGACTGCACTACCCTGCACTGATCCTTTATTCTCTACAAGCGCGGCAACCATAGGATTGTGTTATGTTTCACTTACACCGCCTCATTACCGGGCACAATTTCTGCATTGTCGAACCTGGCGCTGGTTCGGTTACGCCCCTCTTTTTTTCGAGCGATATAAACATTCGTCGGCTTCAACGATAAGGGTATTAAACAGATCAGCTAAAGCGTGTGATTCGGTTCTTCCGCTACCCAAACCGATACTCACGGTCAGATAAAGGGTTTTCTGCTGCCAGCTAAAAGGCTGTAACTCAACCGCTTTACGGATTTTTTCCGCCAGTTGTATTCCCTCATTGCTATCCACAGAAGAGGCAACTACAGCAAACTCTTCACCGCCCATTCGGGCCACCAGTCCTTTGTCGCCGACAATTTTTTGCACGTGGCGAGCAAAGGTGCTTAACACCTGATCGCCGCACTCATGGCCGAAATTGTCATTAATCTGTTTGAAATAATCGATATCCAGCAGCATTACCGTCACGTGCTGTGGTTTCTGTTGTTCCTGTTTTTTAAGTGCTTCAAATAAACCGGAACGGGAATATACCCGCGTCAAATAGTCGAAATCGGCCCGTAAAGAGACTTGTTTTATCAGCGAATTGATTGCCGAAACGCTGACCGCAACCATCACCGGGCAAATCGCCATCGTGGCAATCCCCAGTCGTGCTGAGAACATGTGCGGCGCCGAAAGCGGTGAAGCCACAGAGATATTGATAATCGAATTAGCAACCAGGATTATCTCAACCGCCCCGGTCATAAAGGTCAACAGACAGGTAACCTGCGTAGGATAACGCACCGCACACCAGATAAGCGCGGGCAGCGGAAAGGCCAGGCTCCCTGCTCCACCAATGATCACCGAGGCCGCCACAGAGACTATTAACGCCACAACCGGCATTATCTGTTCCGGTTTAAACCGTGTAAATGTCCCTGGCAAAGAGAGCGTCAGCATACAGGGTATAATCAATACGCCAGTAGAGAATTGTTCGCTAAACCAATCGGCAAACAGCGGCCAGAATGATTGACTGTCAATGCCAGTCGATCCTGTCGCGCCTATTAACGCACACAGCAAAGCGGCAAACAGGCAATAATTGAATAGACGCAAGGCATTTATTGGTTCGTACGTATTGTTACCCCGTCGTTTATCCCACAATATCAGTTGAGCAAAGGTAATAATAAAGGCCATATTAGATAAATTAATGATTAGCGACACCCGTCCCCAATCAGTCGTTATCGCATCATACGCCAGCATGGCGACATAACAAACGGCATAGTAATGAAGACGGTTCAGCCAGACATAACGGGCAAACACCCCTGCCATCACGCCATTGAGAGGCCAAAACAGAGACAACGCCTCAACGAGACGCAATTGCGCGCCAATAAAATAAAATAGCGTGGTGACCATAAAAATGGCGAAAGCATTACGTAACGGATTATTTTCTTGAAACAGACGAAATGAGGAGGTAACGAGTGCGTGCATTAAATATCTATCCATATAATTGCCACTGGCAATTATTTCGACATAACGGAGTAATCTAATTAAGCATAGCATGCTTTATTTGCAAAAATGACTCACCCACGCAGGGGCGCATCACGTTATATTGTAAAACAGAGGAATTGTAACTATTTAAACCACAATATTTTCACGAGTTATTTTGTGGTTATTACCGCCCCACCGGGAATCGTTTATTTTGTTATGACTGATTCATCTGGATAACTAACCAATGATGAATCACCGCCACAACATACTGTTGCTGCTCCTCGCTGAGCGGTTGCCCCTGAGGGATTTGGTGCCATTTTTCCAGACAGCCGCGACAACAGGTTGCCGTGGCATGCTGAGCAATAAAAACGGGATGACCGCGCATGGGCGTTTGCTTGCCATCATTGGCAGGCATCGCCGGGGCCAGTCGTTTCGCCACAAAGTCTGCCGCATGTTGATCGATGACCTGCGCCCCTTTATCCCAGCAATACTGTCTCTCTTTCGCGCCAAGATGAAACCGGGAACGAAATGTGGAACGAGATAGCCGGGTAAACAGAGTGTCTGGCACGTTCATCAGTAGACTGAGCGTCCTAATTGTTGAGTCAGCTGTTCAAGTACGGCGATACCTGCCAGGGAGTTTCCGGCGGTATCCAGCTCAGGACTCCAGACGGCGATCGCCATTTCATGCGGCACAATCGCAACAATGCCGCCGCCAACGCCCGATTTCGCGGGCAGCCCGACTCGCCAGGCAAACTCCCCAGAGTTCTGATACATTCCGCTGGTTGCCATCAGCGCGTTGATTTGTCTGGCCTGCATCGGCGTCACCACCGGGTCATTAAGATGAAAAGCGTGTCCCTGGTTCGCCAGAAAAACAAACGTGCGGGCCAGTTCAACGCAATTCATTTTCAGCGCGCAATAGTGGAAATAATTCTGCAAAACCGTGGTGACATCATGCTGAAAATTACCGAATGATTTCATCAGCCAGGCAATCGCCGCATTACGCGCCGAATGCTCGAACTCCGAACGGGCCACGGTAGAATCATAGACAATATCAGGAACGCCGCTCAGTACGCGCACCACCTCAAGCATACGCTGACGCGGGGCGCTCAGCCGTCCTTGTAGCATGTCGCAGATAACCAACGCACCGGCGTTGATAAAAGGATTGCGTGGAATGCCCTGCTCCATCTCCAGCTGCACCAGCGAATTGAAGGGAGAACCCGAAGGATCTTTTCCCACCCGCTGCCAGATCTCATCTTCCTGGTAGTGACGCATAGCCACTGCCAGACTCAGCACCTTCGAAATAGACTGAATGGAAAAGCGTTCCTGCGAATCACCGGCCTGATAGAGTTGTCCATCAACGGTACAAATGGCGATACCCAGTTTTGATCCATCGACGGTGGCTAACGCAGGAATATAGTCGGCAACTTTTCCCTGACCAATTAACGGGCGAACCTGCGCCAGAATGGTCTCTAATACTGAATTGTCCATGGCCCTGGCCACACTATGCTCCTTGCCCGCAGGTCTGAATAGGTCTGCGAGTATAACAGAGCTGAATATGCGACGTCAGGCCGGGAGAGACATTTGCGCCTCCTGACGAGGCGCTTCATGCATCAGACGCGGTTTTTCCAGACCGTCTGGACGTTACAAAACTCATGCAAACCAAAATGGGAAAGCTCACGGCCAAAACCGCTTTTCTTCACCCCGCCAAATGCCACCCGCGCATCGCTGGCGCTATAGCCATTGATAAACACGCCGCCGCATTCCAGCTGGCTGGCCATTTCCTGGGCGCGCGTTTCATCGGCGGTGAAAATCGTCGCCGACAGACCGAAATCACTGTCATTGGCAAGTTGTAAGGCATGCCCGGCACTCTTCGCCACCGTGATTGCCGCCACCGGACCAAACAGCTCCTGGCGAAATGCCGTCATTTCAGGCGTCACATCACCCAAAACCGTTGCCGGATAGTAGTTGCCTTCCCCGGCGATTTTTTCCCCGCCCAGCAATAAACGCGCACCTTCTGCGACCGACGCCATCACCTGTTGATGGAGTTCATCACGCAAATCAAAACGCGCCATCGGTCCGAGATTGTTTTCCTCGTCAAACGGGTTACCCATTTTCAAGGCCGCCGCCGCGGCGACGAAGCGTTCGGTAAACCCGCGGGCAATGCCTTCTTCGACAATAAAACGTTTCGCGGCAGCACAAACCTGTCCGGTATTCTGATAACGGCCAGCAACGGCCGCTTTCACCGCCAGGTCCAGGTCGGCATCGTTCAACACAATAAACGGATCCGAACCGCCCAGTTCCAGCACGCACTTTTTCAGCGCCGCCCCTGCCTGAGCGCCAATAGCAGCGCCAGCGCGAACGCTGCCGGTGACTGTGACCGCCGCAATACGCGGATCATTAATCATCTGGCTGACGCCCGCATTGCTGGCGTTGAGCCAGCCGTAAACACCTTCAGGTATCCCCGCGTCAGCAAAAATATCGGCAATCAGCCCTGCACATCCCGTCACGTTCGGGGCATGCTTTAAGAGATAGCCATTACCCGCCAGCAGGATGGGGATCGCCCCACGCAGCACCTGCCAGAGCGGAAAGTTCCACGGCATCACCGCCAGAATGGTTCCCAGCGGGCGATACTCAATCACCGCTTGCTGATTTTCCACTAGCGTCGGCTCAGGTTTAAGCATTGCAGGACCGTGTTCCGCATACCAGTCGCACAGGCTGGCGGATTTTGCCACTTCGCCGCGCGCCTGGGCGATCGGTTTCCCCATCTCACGCGTAATGCATTGCGCCATCTCTTCAGCCCGCAGTCGCAATGCCTGCCCGACATTGCGCAGTTTCTGCGCCCGGTGCGCGACCGTCGTGCGCTTCCATGCGGCAAAACCACTGGCGGCCAGAGTGAGGGCCTGCTCAATTTCGCTGTCGCTACTCCAGGGCATAGCCGTCAAATGCGCTCCCGTTGCCGGGTCCACTGAAATGGCATGTGTCGCTGATGTCGGGTTCATAGGTTTCTCTCTTTATCACAGGGGATGGCGATATCATGACCCCGTTTACTCTTTCTGAAAATTGAATAATATTAACCACACCATTCACAAATAGAGAAAGCCATGGATCTGACGCAACTGGAAATGTTCAATGCTGTCGCCCAGACGGGTAGCATTACCCAGGCCGCCGCGAAAGTGCATCGTGTCCCCTCTAACCTCACGACACGCATTCGCCAGCTTGAAGCCGATCTCGGGGTGGATCTGTTTATTCGTGAGAATCAGCGTCTGAGGCTTTCTCCGGCAGGCCATAACTTTTTGCGTTATAGCCAGCAGATCCTGGCATTGGTCGATGAAGCGCGGATGGTCGTTGCCGGTGATGAACCGCAAGGATTGTTCTCTCTCGGCGCGCTGGAAAGTACGGCGGCCGTGCGTATTCCCGCCACACTCGCCGAATATAACCAGCGTTATCCTAAGATCCAATTTGCCTTATCCACCGGACCTTCCGGCACCATGTTGGAGGGCGTACTGGAGGGTAAACTGAATGCCGCCTTTGTGGATGGCCCCATTACCCACTCCGGTCTTGAAGGAATGCCTGTCTACCGTGAAGAGATGATGATTGTCACCCCGTGCGGTCACCGCGCCGTGCACCGTGCCAGTGATGTTAACGGCAGTAATATTTACGCGTTTCGCGCGAACTGCTCCTATCGCCGTCATTTTGAAAGCTGGTTTCATGCCGATCGCGCCACACCGGGTACGATTCACGAAATGGAGTCCTATCATGGGATGCTGGCATGCGTTATCGCCGGTGCGGGCATCGCGTTGATTCCTCGCACGATGTTAGAAAGTATGCCCGGACACCATCAGGTCGACGCCTGGCCGTTAACTGAGGAGTGGCGCTGGCTGAATACCTGGCTGGTTTGGCGACGCGGCGCAATGACCCGACAACTTGAAGCCTTTATGGAACTGCTGCCTCCTCAAACGCGCTCATAGTATTAGCGTATCGCGGGTGTGCGCGGCACAGAGAGCAAGTCAATTTGTGACAACGTCACCACCAGCAATGCGTACACGGAGCGTTCAGAAGTGGTGTCACTTTTTTAGCGACTAAAAAACGTGACACTAATCACAAAGTGATTGTGTTTTCGCCAGAAAACGTTTTAAGATCCTGATCTAACCCTTTCGCAATAAGCCCCATTACTTTTTATGTCAACACGCATTGTTTCCCGTAAAGTCGCGTGGCTACGGGTCGTTACGCTTGCTATTGCGGCTTTTATCTTCAATACCACCGAGTTTGTCCCTGTCGGCTTGCTCTCTGATATTGCGCAAAGCTTTCATATGCAGACGGCACAGGTCGGTATTATGCTGACTATCTACGCCTGGGTTGTGGCGCTGATGTCGCTTCCCTTTATGCTGCTGACAAGCCAGGTGGAGCGACGCA
The DNA here is from genome assembly GCF_059418505.1 of Citrobacter sp. GW821-FHT07H02. Classification (NCBI taxonomy): domain Bacteria; kingdom Pseudomonadati; phylum Pseudomonadota; class Gammaproteobacteria; order Enterobacterales; family Enterobacteriaceae; genus Citrobacter; species Citrobacter sp. GW821-FHT07H02. The sequence continues at coordinate 136,719 of NZ_JBWKPZ010000005.1, forward strand.
AGCTGCTGATCTGTTTGTTTGTGCTGTTTATCGCCAGCCATGTGCTGTCGTTTCTGGCGTGGGATTTTACCGTTCTGCTCATCAGCCGTATCGGCATCGCCTTTGCGCACGCCATTTTCTGGTCGATCACCGCCTCACTCGCCATCCGCCTGGCCCCTGCCGGTAAACGTGCACAGGCATTGAGTCTGATCGCCACCGGAACCGCACTGGCAATGGTGCTCGGGATCCCTATAGGGCGCATTGTTGGGCAATATTTTGGCTGGCGTACCACTTTCCTGGCTATCGGCATGGGCGCGCTGGTCACGCTCGTGTGTCTGTTCAAGCTCCTGCCCACCTTGCCCAGTGAGCATTCTGGCTCGCTGAAAAGCCTGCCGTTACTGTTTCGCCGCCCTGCGTTGATGAGTCTTTATCTGTTGACCGTGATTGTGGTGACCGCCCATTACACGGCGTACAGCTATATCGAGCCGTTTGTGCAAACCGTGGCCGGGCTGAGCGCCAACTTTGCTACCGTGCTGTTGCTTATCCTCGGCGGCGCCGGGATCGTCGGCAGCGTGGTGTTTGGTAAGTTGGGCAATCGGCACGCCTCCGCGCTCATCACTTTCGCCATTGTCCTGCTGGCGGGTTGTCTCCTCCTTTTGCGTTCTGCCGCCGGCAGCGAAACACACCTGGCAATATTGAGCATCTTCTGGGGGATTGCCATCATGGTTATAGGTCTGGGTATGCAGGTGAAAGTGCTGGCGCTGGCGCCGGATGCCACCGATGTCGCGATGGCCTTGTTCTCCGGCATCTTTAATATCGGTATTGGTGCGGGCGCGCTGGTGGGTAATCAGGTGAGTTTACACTGGTCGATGTCTGCCATCGGCTATGTCGGTGCCGTTCCGGCGGTTATCGCGTTAGTCTGGTCAGTGATAATTTTTCGCCGCTGGCCTGTCTCGCTGGAGGAACAGCCACAACCGCAGTGACAGGAACGAAAAGGCCCGACGTTTTTGCGCCGGGCCGTAGACGTTAATGATAGGTTTTAATAATTTCCAGAATACCGTTAATGATAAACTGTACGCCCATACAGACCAGCAGGAAGCCCATCAAGCGCGAAATTGCTTCAATTCCCCCTTTGCCGACCAGACGCATAATAGCCCCGGAACTGCGCAGGCTACCCCACAGAATGAGCCCCACAATGGCAAAGATCAGCGGCGGTGCGACAGCAATCACCCAGCCAGGAAAATCGGAACCATCACGCACGGTTGAGGCCGAACTGATGATCATAGCAATCGTACCTGGACCCGCCGTACTTGGCATGGCCAGTGGCACGAAGGCAATATTGGCCGACGGTTCGTCTTCCATCTCTTCAGATTTGCTTTTCGCTTCCGGCGACTCGTGCGCTTTCTGCTGTGGAAAGAGCATTCTGAAACCGATAAAGGCGACAATTAATCCCCCGGCAATCCGCAGCCCGGGAATCGAAATGCCAAACGTATTCATGACTAACTGACCGGCGTAATACGCCACCATCATAATCGCGAACACATAAATCGACGCCATCATCGACTGATGATTACGCTCTGCGCTGTTCATATTCCCGGCAAGTCCGAGGAACAGCGCCACGGTCGTCAGTGGGTTAGCGAGCGGCAGCAGAACAACCAGACCCAGCCCTATCGCTTTAAACAATTCTATCATTGGTAATCTCTTCTCCAGTCGCTCTTCAGTTAGCGGCAAGTATAAGTTCAAATGAGCGCTGACCGCCATTTCAGCGATGTAAGCATTCATTTTCCCATCTCATCTATAAACTGTAATTATCATTAAGTTATTAAAAGCTAAACCATCAGCGTCATGAACCGTTTTAGCAAATCGTGTCATCACACTATTCATTCATTTGACTTATACTTGCCTGGGCAATAGTATCTGCCGTGACTAACTACTTGCCGGGGCAACCATCGTGAAAAGCACCAGTGACCTTTTCAATGAAATCATTCCACTTGGCCGCTTGATCTACATGGTAAATCAGAAAAAAGATCGTTTGCTAAACGACTATCTGTCACCGCTGGATATCACCGCCTCGCAGTTTAAGGTGTTGTGTTCCATCCGTTGCGCGGAGTGCATTACCCCGGTTGAACTTAAGAAAGTGCTGTCTGTTGATCTCGGCGCATTGACGCGCATGCTTGACCGCCTGGTCTGTAAAGGCTGGATCGAAAGACTGCCAAATCCCAACGATAAACGCGGCGTGCTGGTGAAACTCACCGAACACGGCGCGACAATTTGTGAGCAATGTCATCAATTAGTAGGACAAGACCTGCACCAGGAACTAACAAAAAACTTAACGGCGGATGAAGTGGCAACACTTGAGTATTTACTCAAGAAAATCCTGCCGTAAACAGAAAGAGGTATGACGATGTCCAGACGCAACACTGACGCTATCACTATTCATAGCATTTTGGACTGGATCGAAGATAACCTGGAATCGCCGCTCTCACTGGAAAAGGTGTCAGAGCGTTCAGGTTACTCCAAATGGCACCTGCAACGGATGTTTAAAAAAGAAACCGGCCATTCATTAGGTCAATACATCCGCAGCCGCAAAATGACCGAGATAGCCCAGAAATTAAAAGAAAGTAACGAGCCAATTTTGTACCTGGCTGAGCGTTACGGCTTTGAGTCGCAGCAAACGCTGACCCGGACGTTCAAAAACTACTTTGATGTGCCGCCGCATAAGTTCCGCATCACCAATATGCACGGCGAATCCCGGTATTTGCTGCCACTCAATCAGTGTCATTGATAATCGCCTGTTAACGACGTAATCGAGGAAATCATGAAATTTTTGTCTTCTGCAATGCTGGCTCTGTTGCTTGTGGTCTCCGGCCAGAGTGTTGCGGAACAAACTGCCCAGCCCACAACACAAACGAATCGCGATGTGATGATCATACCCACTGCGCACGATCAATCCCCTTTCGATTTCAATCATATGGGGGCTGGCAGCGATAAGTCCGACGAGTTAGGCGTACCCTATTACAATCGGTATGACCTCTAATTCGTTTTGCCCCGTCACTGCGGGGCTTTTTTTACCCTCTCGCCGGTGCCGGTTTGCGTAAACGAAAACCGAACACATTGATATACAGCCCCGCCATAATCAGCACCGCGCCCAATAATTGCAGTCCGGTCAACGTTTCATCCAGCAGCACAGCGGCACTGGCCAGCCCAACTACCGGAACTAACAGGGATAACGGCGCCACGCGCCAGGTTTCATAACGCCCCAACAGCGTGCCCCAAATCCCGTATCCGACAATGGTGGCAACAAAGGCAAGGTAGACCAGCGATAACACCGTCGTGGTATCAAGGCTGACCAGGCTTTGCATCATGCGCTCGGAGCCATCCAGAAACAGCGAGGCGAGGAAAAACGGAATAATCGGGATCAACGCGCTCCAGACCACCAGCGACATGACGGCCGGGCGCTGCGCATGCTGCATGATCTTTTTATTAAAGATATTCCCGCACGCCCAACTGAGCGCAGCAGCCAGGGTGAGCATAAACCCGGTCATCGCCACATGTTGCCCGTTGAGGCTGGCTTCAATCAGCACCAGCACGCCAAAAATCGCCAGCGCAATACCTGCCACCTGTTTGCCCTGCAAACGCTCGCCAAACGCAAACGCCCCCAGAACAATGGTGAAAAAGGCCTGTGCCTGTAATACCAGCGACGCCAGTCCGGCAGGCATGCCGAAGTTGATCGCGCAAAACAGAAAAGCAAACTGCCCAAAGCTTATCGTCAGACCGTAGCCCAGCAGAAGCTTAAGCGGGACTTTAGGGCGGGCAACAAAGAAAATCGCCGGGAACGCCACCAGCAGGAAGCGTAATCCCGCCAGCATCAGTGGCGGCATATTGTGCAATCCCACTTTGATGACGACAAAATTCAGCCCCCACACTACCACGACTAACAATGCCAACAGCCCGTCTTTACGCGACATCCCCTGACCTCTGCAATTATTAAATTTTTGTAAACAAGTTAACTTAGCGGAAATCGTTGTCCTGCAACAGATCATTAATTCAGGTAGGCCGTGCAAGGCACTTTCGGACAACTTATTAGGTATACATCACAATTTTGCCGTGCTATTCCTTTCTGACAGTTAAAAAAAACAAAAAAACACGCATTGTCAGGCAGGAAAATGAACACCACTCTGAGACGGTCAACCCTTGCATTACTCGCCTCATCGCTATTGCTGACCATTGGTCGTGGCGCCACGCTACCGTTCATGACCATTTATCTGAATCGCCAGTATGCGCTGGGTGTCGACATGATTGGCTATGCCATGACGGTGGCGCTGACCATCGGCGTGATCTTCAGTCTTGGTTTCGGCATTCTGGCGGATAAATTCGATAAAAAACGCTACATGCTGGTGGCGATTTGCGCGTTTGCCTTCGGGTTTATCGCGATCCCGCTGGTGCATAGCGTCACCCTGGTGGTACTGCTGTTTGCGCTGATCAACTGCGCCTATTCCGTTTTTGCCACCGTGCTGAAAGCCTGGTTTGCCGATAACCTCTCAGCTACCGCGAAAACCAAAATTTTTTCGCTCAACTATACCGTGCTCAACATCGGCTGGACCGTTGGGCCACCGCTCGGCACCCTGCTGGTGATGCAAAGCATTAACCTGCCTTTCTGGCTGGCGGCCGTCTGTTCGGCCTTCCCGTTGGTGTTTATTCAGACATGGGTTACACGGTCAATGCCCCCTGTCGATAGCATGAACACCGCAGTATGGTCGCCGTCGGTGCTGCTGCGCGATAAAGCATTGCTCTGGTTTACCCTCTCCGCGTTTCTCGCTTCGTTCGTGGGCGGCGCGTTCTCATCCTGTATCTCCCAGTATGTGATGGTCGTCGCTGACGGTGATTTTGCCGAGAAAGTTGTCGCCGTGGTGTTGCCGGTGAACGCCGCCATGGTGGTCAGCCTGCAATATGCCCTCGGGCGCAGGCTCAGTGCCGCGAATATCCGCCCGCTGATGGCAGCAGGCACTCTGTGCTTCATTATTGGGCTGGTGGGTTTTATGTTCTCCGGAAACAACCTGATCCTGTGGGGTGTTTCTGCCGCGGTCTTTACCCTCGGTGAAGTGATCTACGCACCGGGGGAATATATGTTGATCGACAATATTGCCCCTGCGGGCATGAAAGCGAGCTACTTCTCTGCACAGTCGCTTGGCTGGCTGGGCGCGGCATTTAACCCGTTAGCCAGTGGCATTATTTTAACCACGCTTCCCGCCTGGTCGCTGTTTGCGGTACTGATTGTCGCCATTGGTCTGGCATGGGTGATGATGCTTAAAGGCATGCGTGTTAAACCCTGGCAGCAGCCAGCAACCTGTTAAATCATCAACCACCGTGCAGGCGTCGTGCTTGCACGGTCATGTCGCCATCATTCCTGATAAAGAATGCCTGATTAATACCCACCTTAATTCTCCCAGCATCGCCATTTTGGTTACTCTTTTTCATATTTCGCGCCATCGTACAGTCAAAAAATTTACGCTGAATTTGAAATAATCACCTAATTCATCTTTTGTTTAGGTTCATGCTGATAAGATTAATGTCAACGAGATGCAATAAAGGTAGACGAGGAAACACACCAAAACAGGAGACATCATATGCTGGGTAATATGAACGTTTTTATGGCGGTACTGGGAATAATTTTATTTTCCGGATTTCTGGCCGCGTACTTCAGCCACAAATGGGATGACTGATGAACGGAGATAACGCTACGCCGACATGGCCCCTTGTTGCATCACTGCACAAGGGGCCATTTTTTTACCTGGATAACGGGCAAAAAAAACCGCCGGATAAACCAGCGGTCAATGCTTGCATGGATAGATTTGTATTTTGCTTTGTGCGTTATCTGGCAATTCCCTGCGAAGACAACGGATCGCATACACCTTATCACTGACAATCTCAATGAAGGTTAAACAATACGGAACTAAGTCAGCCAACAGCCTGTTTTGTAAATGCCGGGTAAACGGGTTCACGACGGATAATCCGGGTAATTTTTTGCTGCTAATCCATAAACATGCAGCGATTTCTGCCCGTCTGCTTACCCTCATACATCGCCCGGTCCGAGCGCCCCAGCACCACATCCAGAGGTTCCCCAGGTTGCGCCCGGGTTACCCCTCCAGTCACAGTGATGTTAATCTCACCACCAGGGTAGTGAATGCTGTTTTCGGCGATTAAGTGGCAGATACGCATTCCAGCCTGACACGCCATATCGTCGGTCTGTGCTCTGATGATGATAATGAATTCTTCACCGCCGTAGCGGTACGCCGTTTCGTCATGCCTGGCCCACGCCGCGAGATTCGCCGCCAGTGTCCGTAACACAACATCGCCAACCAGATGCCCATAGGTGTCATTCACGGATTTGAAGCGATCGATATCCAATAAAAACAGATATAAATGAGAGGGGCTGGCATCAATAAGCTGGCGGTCAAAAGACTCATCCAGAACACGTCGCCCCGGTAATCCCGTCAATATATCCATATTGCTCCGGATATTAAGCAGGTATATTTTGTAGTCTGTCACTGCGGCAGTGAACGCTAACAATGCGTCCTGAAATTGCTCAAAATGTTCTGGCAGCCATCTTTTTTCGACAATCGCCAATAGCAAAACACGGCCACTGGCATGCATTTTGGTATGTGCTGCATTTATCTGATAGAGATATCCCGTCTCATCGGTGTCACGTGCTGGATGATTATTCAACCATTTCCCAAACTCGCACAAACAATGTGAGTCAACATGCGTAATTTCTGGCTGAGTTATATCAGATGAAGCCACGCAGCGAAACATTTTGACCAGCCACTTATAGTGGGCATCAATAGATTGATTCAGACTCAGTAAAATTACATCTATTTCGGCGGTTTTTCTAATCATCGTTCCTCCCCACTCATACATCCCTGATGTTATAGAGTCTAGCGATAGAAAAGCATATTTTTGTCAATTTAATCATAGAAACCCAACCATAGAATGCGGTCATTCACAACACTATGATTTTAAACAAAAGCTAAACAAAAAAAGTAGATAATCCTAAACCAGTAATAAAAATTCCAGGTAATATCCGTCATCTTTCTGGCTACTTGCGCGACAGTCCGAATTAATGAAGGGATAAATATAAAAATGAATAGCTCAATTTTCTCCCAAAGTATTCACTGTTCAATTATTCGACATTTGCGAAATTCATATAACCAATAATATGTTTGTGGAACCACCAGGATTCATGATCGGGTATTACCCCGATCATGCAGAATAAGAACGACTGACTTAACCCGCAATGAAGCTGCATCGGCTCAATACGCGGCTCCTGCCCTCGCCACGCCGAATAGAGCTGTTCCAAATCCGTACTGTTGCCCCGAGACAAAATCACCTCCCGGAAGCGCTGGCCCGGTACGCTGGGGCCACCATCATGATGGTGTTTATATTCACTTTCCTGCTGCTCTACTACGCGAAATATGCAAACCTGAAAGCTGGTAACGGCTATTCCTGGCGCAACCGGCCAAAATGGGCACCGATTGCGGGTTGGAGAGATTTCGATTGCGAGCCGCTACACATAGTGATCGTTGGCCTGTCAGGTAAACATATTAAGTTGATCGGGAGGCAATACGTCAGCTTGAGTCACGTCTGTCGTTTAGAACTTGACCCTGGAGGTTAGCCACAGGGTCTCACGATCACTAAGTAAGCTCGTCAGGCCAGCATACGAGGAGATCGTCCCGCTCGGTGTCGTCACGAATGGGCCGAAGAAATCGGTGTATTTCAATTCAATCTGATACCTGGACTGCACCATCGCGCTAAGACCAATAGAATAATTGCCCGTGTGCGCATTGCCCCCTAGTGGGACGGCAGATTCGCCTTTGAGGCCGACTGCATATGTCAATGGCATTGCCAGGTCAATCCCAGGGAACACCTGGTCCCAGGTTGGCATAAAGTTCAGGTTCAAACTAAAGAAATCACGAGTAGACTTATCGATGCCGGTGTACGCAGGATTACCACGATATTGCGCATATCCCTCGGTCACCGATAGTAAGCGGTCCCAAGCCAGTTCGGCCACTACCGTAGCGCTATCGAAGAAAGGCGTATTTCCGATTCCATTCACCCCGTTCAACACGGTATGAAAGGTCTTGCCAATCGCCCCACCGGTTTGACCATCCTGTGGCATCGCGCCGATGAAACCAGGCGTGCCTGCTTTAACTGGCGACACCGTGAGGACTTGCTGGCTATTCAGAGGCATGTTTCGGCGGTAGCTCAAATCCAGACCGACTTTCACTCCGGCAATGTCTTTGGACAGGCTAAAGCCGTAGATGTCGATATCGCCCGCATAGGTAATGGCGTATTGATTGGTTTTCTGGTTGAACACTACCGTATCCGGCAACTGATCTGCGGTGCGGCGGAAGAACAGCCCCATCGTACCTCCGAGCCAGCCAGGGCTCCACTTCACATTCAAACCAAAGTCTCCGACCTTATTTGGTGTCACATCATCGCCATGCGTAGCGAGATTACCGTTGGGCAGATATACGGTTTCACCGCCGTCTAACGCAAGGTCATACATGCCCATGTACGAACCGGACTCAGGAAAGCGTGCGTGCTGCCAGTCAAGGAAATATTCTGCGCCGAACGACCAGGTGGAGGAGACCACGTAATCAGCAGTCACCTGGTTACGTGGGAGAAATATTTCAGTACGCTCACTGAGTGGTGAACCAAACATCATTCCGAGATCAATCGGAAACTGGCCGTAGTTGATTCCATGCAGCGGAGCAAACAAGCTATTCCCCCATGACTGCAGGCTTTTACCCACACTGAGATTGAGTTTCTGCTGGCCGAACTCGAAAGTATGATAGGCGTAAGCTTCCAGCAACTGGCCAGATGGACCTTCCGCAAAGCGTTTAGTGTACGGGCTGAGAGCGCCGGCAGTCGGCTTACCGTCCACCAAAGTGTTCGGAGTATTATTATTACTCTCTAGATTGCTGTAGGCCGGGTCGTACCAGGCCGAACCGCTGACGCGAAACCCCATCTTCTTTTGGTAATCCAACTGGAGTTCGCTTAATAGACTAAGGCGCTCGGTAACCATAGCACCCTTGCCGAAGTTTAGATCTCCATCGTTGCTGTTGGGGCTGTGCGTGATCGCCTGATCTTGCTCGCCTATTCGCTTACCCAAATTGAGCCTTACGGTGTTGTTCCAGTGGACGTTCAGATCCGGGTTGTCGATATTGAAGTCGAATGCCAGTGCAGACACCGAGAACAGAGCCGTCGCCACGGCGATGGTCAATTCAGGCAGATGCTTCTTGAAGTGCAAAGTGTCGTTTTTCTCTTGCATGGTTTTTCTCCTGCCTGAATGTAGCTAATCGCATTTGAAATCCCGCAAAATCGCATTTACCCTGTCCGGATTGCATTCCATTGCTCTGGCGTCACAATAACTGCATGCCCATCACAAGCATTCTGTCTCGCACCTCTGCAATTTTGGCGATTGGTAATTGACATTCTCTCCGGCCTAAAAAAGCCCGCCCCAGCGAAACCTCACTCTGATTCCCGCCCCCGTATACTCCCGTCTCCAGGCGGCCAGCGACATGCCGTACTGGTTGATGAACCAGCGGCATTGTTGCAAATTTTACAATGAGGTAGACCTATGTGTGATTGAAAGCCTTATATTTCAAAGACTCTGCTTACCAGACATCTCGCCCAGGGGATTACCATAAGAAAACGGCGAGATCTGGCCTCTGCATAGTGCATGCATCACCTCAATACCTTTGATTGTGCCGTAAGCTCTCTTCATGGACTTGAATCCCAGCGTGACGCCGATTATCCGTTTCACTTTGCCATGATCGCATTTTATGAAGTTATTACGGTACGAACTGGGCATCCCATAGCCAGGCAGGCAATTCGGCTGAGCGAGTAGCGCAGGTTCTCCATGTAGCGCAAAACCCGTTCGAGGTGCACTTCGTTGATCAGGTAGCGGGCCTCCTCCAGGTAGTTGGTCAGGGCCGCAATACGAACCATTGGGGTCATGCCGATCGCCTTCTTGTTCTTGTGGCTGCGTCGCACCGGGGGTTCTGTCACGAAATGACAGCTGCCGAACCTCATCAGAGCGAGTTTGGTTTGTTCGATGACGATAGATTTTATCGGAAGATTCAGTAAAGCGCGTACGCACTTTTATATGTCACCCAGAGGTGTTGGAAGCCACCGAGAGGCTCTAGCCCGCGTGGTGCGCGGGATCTGGCTGCGGAACCGCATGTCGGATGACGTTTGCACTGTCATCAGTTGAAAAGTTCTTGACGTTCAATGTGTAGTTGTAAGTATTCCTGAAATCCGCGCCATTCACTTTTAGAGATCTTCCGACATACTGATTATGTCCCCTGGTTAGGGTTTAGCTGTCATCAATATTCATCATCTCCATATAGCTAACGGCACTGTTCTAATTCAATGGCATCACGGATCTTTTCCAGAGCCTGGCGCAAATTAGGAATACTCACTGAGCCAAGTGCGATTCTTATAGCCTGAGGCGTCGTGGACGAGGTACTGAAAGGGTCGGCCGCAGAAACCGAAATATTGCTGTTCATCAGATCTTTTACGACCCGATCCGCGCGTGATGCGTCCGGAAGAGGAAGCCAGGCAAAGTACGACACCGGATGTGTTATACAAGGGATATGACCTAAGGTTTCCCTCAGCACAGATTGCCGCTGGCGTGCGTCACGTCTTTTAAGTTTTTCGAAACGAGCCACTGTTCCATCCTGAATCCAGTTACATACCAGGGTGGTCATTAATGAAGGCGTATTCCAGGTTGTCGCGCGAACCGCTCTCTCCAGAGCAGGCCGGTATGCTTCAGGGCAGATAACAGCGCCCACTCTAAGGCCTGTCGCCACATTCTTCGAAAAACCCGTGACATACACGGTACGCTCAGGGGCAAAAAACGCAATTGGTAGTGGTGCTCTGCTTATCAGATACGCGTAGGCCGCATCCTCAATAATGATCAGGTCATGGGTGCGGGCTATTTTGACCAGTTCTGTGCGTTGGTTTTGAGTAAGCACCCACCCCAGGGGGTTATGCAGAGTCGGCATAGTGTAAACCGCCCTGACATGTCGTTTCTGGCAAAGCTGCCTTAGGGCGGCCAGATCTGGGCCATTGGCATGATACGGTATAGCGAGAAGCTCAAGGTGGTACAGTTCGGCCAGCGCTTTAAATCCCGGATAGGTGAGCGCATCCACTGCCACAACATCTCCTGGTCTTAACAGCCCCATGACAGTCACGGTCAGACCGTGTTGCGCGCCATTAACGATGACTACATTGTCTGCTGTGGGCTGAAACCCGTGGCATGAAAGATGACCTGCGATAATCTCGCGTTCAGACAGCCTGCCAGCATGAGGTTGATAGCGCAGATGCGATTCAAGATCGCCGACCGTAGATACCTGTCTGAGCGCGTCACGCAACAGCTCCCCCTGGCCGGGTAAAGCCGGATAGTTGAAGTTGAGGTCAAGAACGTCCGTCGCCACAGCATGTTGATCAACGCCGTGGCCATATGGCAGTGAAATTTCTCTAACAAACGTTCCTCGCCCGGTTTCCCCACTGACCAGGCCCATTGCTTCCAGTTCACTATATACCCTTGTTGCCGTAGCCAGGGAGATGTGTTCCTGCGCCGAGAGTTCCCTGTGCGTCATCAAACGGGTACCGCCCGAAATATCCCCGTTTCGAATCATATTCGCAAATCTATCCACAATGGCTTTATAACGTGCTTTCACCCAATGTATCCATGACAATTATTTGATTGTATCAGATTGGCGAGATTACCATCCGCCTCACGAACGCTCAAGAATGTGGGCAAAATGTATAAAGTGAGGAAACTATGGTTAATTCAGTGATACATAAAACGGGTTCGGTTTCGGGCTGGCTAAATGGTTTGCTGGGCGTTGTGATTTTCAGTGGTTCGCTGCCGGCCACGCGTGTTGCCGTACTTAATTTCGACCCCCTATTCCTTACGTTCCTGCGAGCATCCATTGCCGGCATGCTGGCAATAATGCTGATTTTCGGTTTACGAGAAAGACGCCCACATGCCTCGCAAATTGCGCCGCTGCTCATTGTGTCACTCACCGTTGTCATTGGATTCCCTCTACTGACCGCTATGGCACTGAAACATGTAACCTCAGCGCATTCCATTGTATTTTTAGGGCTTCTGCCTCTTATGACCGCTATCTTTGGCGTTTTGCGTGGTGGTGAGCGTCCCAGACCGGCATTCTGGATCTTCTCGGTCATCGGCAGCCTGCTCGTTATTGGCTTTGCACTCTCAAAGAACGCGTCTGGCTCAGTGACGGATGATCTTCTGATGCTTGCTGCCGTAGTTGCCTGCGGTCTGGGGTACGCTGAAGGCGCAAAACTGACTCGCGTTCTGGGGGGATGGCAGGTTATCAGTTGGGCATTGATTCTTTCGCTGCCTTTTATGCTGACGGCATCCCTTTTTACGATACCTGATACCTTCAGTGGCATAGGCACTTCAGCCTGGATTGCGTTGGGATATGTCTCTCTTTTCAGTATGTTGATAGGTTTTATTTTCTGGTACAAAGGGCTGGCGATTGGTGGTATTGCTGCTGTCGGTCAACTACAGCTTCTACAGCCCTTCTTTGGCCTTGGTCTGTCAGCCACCCTCCTTCATGAAACCGTCAGTCCTCTTATGCTATTCATAACGCTGGGCGTCATTCTGTGCGTTATCGCTTCCCGTCAATTTGCCCGATAACGAACGTCATGATGGAAAACCGGGCATCGCACCCGGTTCTTTTTTGAGGCAATAAAATGCCTTATCCGTTTAACCCACGGTTCAACAACATCGGTTCGATTTGTGGATCGTGGCCGCACCACTGGCGATAAAGTTGAGCTAAATCAGTGCTATTGCCCCGAGACAAAATCACCTCCCGAAAGCGCTGGCCATTTTCACGCGTTAATCCGCCATGCTCGACAAACCACTGATAGCCATCATCTGCCAGCATTTGCGTCCACAGATAGGCGTAATACCCCGCCGCATAACCGCCGCCAAAAATATGGGCGAAATAACTGCTACGGTATCGCGGTGGGACGGCGTGAAGATCTATCTCCTCAGCCGCTAACGCCTGCGGTTCAAAACTGTCCACTTCCGCTACGGGCGAATCCGCCGACAGGGTATGCCAGCGCATATCCAGTAAAGCAGCGCTCAGTAACTCTGTCATGTCATAGCCTTTATTGAACAGGCTCGCCTTGCGCATTTTGTCTTGTAGCGCCTCAGGCATTTTTTCCCCCGTTTCAACATGCCGGGCATAACGCGCAAAAACAGCAGGATGGCTCGCCCAGTGTTCGTTGATCTGCGACGGGAACTCAACAAAGTCACGCGGCGTATTGGTTCCGGAAAGCGTCGCGTAACGCTGGGTCGCAAATAGCCCATGCAACGTGTGTCCGAACTCATGGAACAGCGTGATCACATCATCCCAGAGCAATAACGCCGGTTGTCCTGCAGACGGTTTTTGATAGTTACAGACGTTGTAAATCACCGGTCGGGTTTCGTTGAGCGTGGACTGTTCGACGAAGTTACCCATCCAGGCGCCACCGCTTTTTGACTCACGCGCGAAGAAATCACCGTAAAATAACGCCAGTCCTACGCCGTCACTGTCGAATATTTCCCAGACGCGAACATCAGGGTGGTAAACCGGGATATCAAAACGCTCAATAAATTTGATGCCAAACAGCTGGTTTGCCGCCCAGAAAACGCCCTCGTTCAGAACCGTGTCTAAAGCGAAGTACGGCCTGAGCTGCGTTTCATCTAACGCGAACTTCTCGCGCCGTACCTGCTCGGCATAGAACGCCCAGTCCCACGGCTGCACCGTGAATTCCCCCTGCTGTTGATCAATGATTTTCTGGATCTCAGCCTGTTCATCAAGCGCACGCTGACGCGCAGCGGGAACAATAGCCCGCATAAACGCCAGTGCGGCCTCGGGCGTTTTCGCCATCTGGTTGGCAATTTTCCACGCCGCATAATGGGCAAAGCCCAGTAGTTTTGCCTGCTGAGTACGAATTTCCACCAAGCGCAGCACGATGGCGCGCGTGTCATTGGCATCATTTTTTTCTGCCCGGTGCCATGCCGCCTTGAAGAGATTTTCCCGCGTCTGTCGGTCACACAGCGCGGCGAGCGCCGGTTGTTGCGTGGTGTTAAGCAAGGGAATTAACCAACGCGCCGAAAGCCCCTTCTCTGCGGCGGCTTGTGCGGCAAGGGCAATCTCTTCGGCACTTAAACCTTCCAGCGAATGAACCGCATCCACCACCAATCCACCCGATTTGTTCGCCGCCAGCAATCGCTGGTTAAACTGGCTTGTCAGCGTCGCTGACTCGGTGTTCAGCCGTTTCAGTTTGTCTTTATCGGCATCACTGAGTTGCGCCCCGGACAGGACGAAGCGCTGATGAATCACCTCCACCAGCCGTAAGGATTCTGCATCCAGTTTCAGCGTTTGACGCTGCTGCCAGACGGCGTCCACGCGCGCAAACAGGGCGCTATTGAGATAGATATCATTCGCCAGCGCGGCGAGTTCGCCGGAAAACGCCTCATCAAGACGCTGCAATTCATCGTTGGTATGCGCCGCCGTCATGGCGAAAAATACGCTGGTGACGCGCGTCAGTAACACTCCGCTTTGCTCCAGCGCTATGCAGGTATTGGAAAAATCCGCAGCCTCGGGGTTGTGTACAATCGCATCGATTTCTGCGCGTTTTTGCCGCATTCCTTCATCAAAGGCGGGACGGTAATGGCGGTCTTCAATCAGATCAAAACGCGGGGCCTGATACGGCAACACACTGTTACTTAAGAATGGATTTGTTAACGACATCTTTCACTCCCGAAAACGATTTCTTGAATAGAGTAGGCCTCCCTGGAAATGACCGCAATCTCGTTAACCAGAATTACCCCCTAACAGATATCGCGTGCTATGGTAGTACAACACAAAAAGCGTTGAGGAACAGTGAGATGATCGTTTTAGTTACCGGTGCAACGGCAGGCTTTGGTGAGTGCATTACACATCGTTTTATTGCGAATGGTCATAAAGTGATTGCCACAGGCCGCCGCCAGGAACGCCTTCAGGAGTTACAAGATGAGCTGGGAGAGAACCTGCTAACGGCACAACTGGATGTGCGCAATCGCGCAGCCATTGAACAAATGCTGGACTCGCTCCCTGCCAACTGGCGCAATATTGATATTCTGGTCAACAACGCCGGGCTGGCTCTCGGGCTTGAACCTGCGCATAAAGCCAACGTTGACGACTGGGAAACCATGATCGATACCAACAATAAGGGATTGATTTATATGACGCGTGCCGTGCTGCCAGGCATGGTTGAACGTAATCGTGGCCATATCATCAACATTGGCTCTACGGCGGGCAACTGGCCGTACGCGGGTGGCAATGTCTATGGCGCCACCAAGGCGTTTGTCCGTCAGTTCAGCCTTAATCTGCGCACCGATTTACACGGTACTGCGGTTCGCGTCACGGACATTGAGCCGGGGCTGGTCGGTGGAACCGAGTTCTCAAACGTTCGCTTCAAAGGTGACGATGCGAAAGCGGGCAAAGCCTATGAAAACACAACGGCATTAACGCCAGAAGATGTCACCGAAGCGGTATGGTGGGTGGCCACATTACCCGCTCACGTCAATATCAATACCCTGGAAATGATGCCCGTAACACAATCCTTTGCCGGACTGAGCATTCATCGAAAGTAATTACGTTACCCGGCCTCTGGCCGGGTATAGCCCACGGCAAATAAATGGTAGAATAACCGGGTTAACTCTCTAAAAAGTAAGAGCACATGACCGTCGAAACGCAACTCAACCCTACACAGCCGGTAAATCAGCAAATATACCGTATTCTTCGTCGTGACATCGTGCATTGCCTGATTGCACCTGGCACCCCGCTTTCTGAAAAAGAAGTTTCTGTACGCTTTAATGTTTCGCGCCAGCCCGTGCGAGAAGCGTTTATCAAGCTGGCGGAAAATGGACTGATCCAGATCCGTCCACAGCGCGGTAGCTATGTGAACAAAATTTCGTTGTCACAGGTGCAGAATGGGTGTTTTGTCCGTCAGGCGATAGAGTGCGCAGTTGCCCGTCGCGCCGCGTCAATGATGACGGACAGCCAGTGCTATCAACTGGAGCAAAACCTGCACCAGCAACGTATTGCGATTGATCGTAAACAGCTTAATGACTTCTTCCAGCTTGATGATGAGTTTCACCAGAAACTGGCGACCATCGCCGATTGCCAACTGGCCTGGGACACCATTGAGAATATTAAAGCGACCATTGACCGTGTGCGCTATATGAGCCTGGATCACGTGTCGCCGCCTGAGATGCTGCTCAGACAACATCACGATATTTTTGCCGCGCTCGAAAAACATGACGCAGATGCCGTTGAACGTGCGATGACCGTCCACCTGCAGGAAATCGGTGAATCCGTACAGCTTATTCGCCAGGAAAACAGCGACTGGTTTAGCGAAGAATAATTCTCCCCCTCACCCCTCACGGGGTGAGTTCTCTCTCGTTTTTCTCCCTGCACATCCTTACCCAAAAAGCCGTGAGCTTGATCAAAAACAAAAAAAATCCTTCGCAAGAGGCGTATTTATATGACGCCCGTTACGTGGGACTAAAAGCCCACGGGCTTTGACGGTAAGTTAGAAAGGAGAAAACACCATGATGACATACGATCGTAACCGTAACGCAATCACCACTGGCAGCCGGGTCATGATTAGCGGCACTGGACATACGGGGAAAATTACTTCAATTGACACCGATGGCCTTGATGCAGCACAGATCCGTCGCGGGAAAACCGTGCAAGTTGAAGGTTGTGAGGGTAAGTTTGCGCCCATCGAACTGATTCGTCTCGGCATGAACTAAGGGTGTCAATGCCGCCCCTGGCGGCATAACGATGATGTTACTGCCGGGAAGCGACATCGCTATTCCCGGCTACATATCCATTTCTACAGCGTTATTTCAGTTTCGCGACGTACGTTGCCACGGTCGCTTTCGCACCATCAGCCAACAAAGACAGATACGCGTCAGTCACTTTACGGGTAAACAGACCTTCATGCGGCAGCTCATTGCCGAAGATCGCATCAATGCCCAGCAACGCCTGAACGCGGCTTTCACCTTCCTGACTCGCCTGAACCGCTTTCTGAATAACAGGAAGCAGCGGATCGTTGACCTCAATCGCATTGCCCTGCTCGTCCACACCCCCGACATAGCGCATCCATCCTGCAATACCCAGCGCCAGTAAATCAAAGCTGCTGTTATGCGCCAGATGCCAACGCACAGAATCCAGCATACGCTGAGGCAGTTTCTGGCTACCGTCCATCGCAATCTGCCAGGTCCGGTGACGCAGCGCCGGGTTGCTGTAGCGTTCAATCAGTAAGTCGGCGTAACGTTTGAGATCAACCCCTGTCACTTTCAGAGTTGGCGCCTGTTCCTGCAGCATCAACGCATGTGCTGCGAGACGGTAATTTTCGTCTCCCATACAATCATTGATATGCTGATAACCGGCCAGATAGCCAAGGTATGCCAGGAAAGAGTGGCTACCGTTCAGCATGCGCAGTTTCATCTCTTCAAACGGGATGACATCGGCAACCAGTTCAGCACCGGCTTTTTCCCATTCCGGACGCCCTGCTGCAAAGTTGTCTTCAATCACCCACTGACGGAACGGCTCACACGCTACACCCGCAGGGTCGCGAACACCGGTTAACTGTTCAATTTTGTCCAGCGTATCAGGAGTGACGGCAGGCACGATTCGGTCAACCATCGTGGAAGGGAACGTGACGTTTTGTTCAATCCACTGCGCCAGTTCGGCATTAACGGCACCGGCATACGCGGTCACCACATTACGCATCACATGACCGTTCTCAGGCATGTTATCGCAGGACATCACGGTAAATGCAGGCAAACCTGCCGCTTTACGGCGCGCCAGCGCTTCAACGATAACCCCCGCTGCGGATTTAGGCTGCTGTGGGTTTTGCAGATCGGCGGCGATCATTGGGTGATCCAGCATCAGTTGCCCTGTCGCCGGAGAATGACAATACCCTTTCTCAGTAATCGTCAGGGAAACAATGGCAACCTGCGGCTCGCACATCGCGGCCAGTACAGCGTCCAGACCATCAACCTGGGCATGCAGAGCAGTTTTCACCACGCCGACAACTCTTGCCGTCCACGCATCTGCCGACATTTCTGCCACGGTATACAGGTTATCTTGTTGTTTCAGGTCGGCAATCTGCTGCTCGCCGCCGATCAGATTGACTTCACAATATCCCCAGTCACTGTTGTGCTCTGCTGCCAGAATATCGGTGTAGACTCCCTGATGCGCACGGTGAAACGCACCAAACCCCAGATGAACAATACGCGGCACCAGTTTGGTACGATCGTATTCCGGAAGCGCAGCCTTTGCCGTTAAGAGCTTGTTTTGCATTGTATGACCTACTTTTTAATGAAATCAGGACTGTCTCAGAGTAACGCCTGTATGGTTGTATGTTTTGATTTGAATTAAGCTTTTAGCAATTGGTATGACATCATTTTGAAGTTATCTGACATCCCTGACTCGCGCCAGGGATGTCTTTTATTAACTCATCGTGATGGTTGAGTGCGTTTTCTTGACGGCCGTCTTATCCGTTTCGCACCATAGCGCGTCATAAGAATAGCCCGTCAGGTCTTCGACAATGCGGCGGGTTTCAGGGTCCACATCCTGCTTCGCACCGTGGGCTTTTAAACGATCAACTTCATCGACAAAAATTTTGTGGGTTCGTTTATTCAGATGGAAGGTTACCGCCTGCCACAAAGCCAGAATTAACAGCCCCGCAGTCCCTGCAAACAGCAGCGTAGCAATGGTATTAACGGCTTCTTCAGGCTGAACCTGACTCCCCTTCACAAATCCGCCACTCTGCAACATCAACCCCACGATGAAGGTCGCGATAGCGACTGTCGTCTTACGGGAGAACGTCATCACTGCGGCAAACAGACCTTCACGACGTTGGCGGGTGATCATTTCATCAATGTCCGGAATGAACGGGAAGACGTTCCATGGCGTGAACTCCAGCACGCAACGCCCCACCTGGTACACCGCAGCAAGAACCACCAGCAATGTGACTTTGCTATCCCCCGGGAACTGGTACACCATAAAGAGGCCGATCAGACACAGCATCATCAATGTGTAGGCAAAAACATAAAGCCGTGATGGACCGTATTTAATGATCGCGACCCCTGCCAGAAGTGTGACGGGTAATCCAACGATGCTCATTGACAACAATGTCCCTGCCAGTGCTGAAGAAACGTTCAGGCAGTAAACACAGAAAAAGACAAAGACGGTGTTGTAGACATCTTTCGCGGTAAAGGAAAAAAGATAAATGGCCAGATGTTTTCTGAACGCACGCACTTTTAACGTTGAGGCATATTCTTTGAACAGTTGTCCTACCATCGCCACCTTTTCCGCAAGCGTAGTGGGCTGACTACTGCGCTCAAGTTCTGCCTGCATTTCCGGCGTTAACTCACGTTCCCATGTCACTTTCCAGGAAATAAATACGCAGACCATAAACATCACAGCAAAGACCACGCCGTTGATAAAATAGGCATTCGGGTCATGTTCCCCGAAATGACCGATCAACAACCCCGGAATGAAGGTCGCGAGAAAAGTCCCGGTTGCAGAAAGAAACATACGACAGGTGGAAAGCTTCGTCCGTCCGTTAAAATCCTTTGTCATTTCCGAAGGCAATGTTTCCCACGGGATCAGGACCATCGCAGCGATAATTTCAAACGCCAGGTATACTGAAAGGTAGAACCAGAAATTCATTCCAGTCACCCACAGTAAAATATAAACCAGCATTAATGGCGCGCCAATGAGCAAGAAGAAACGTCTTCTGCCAAATTTTTTACCCAGCGCATTTTTATAAAAGTGGTCAGTAAAAGAGCCCATAAATAAGCTAACAATCGCATCGACTATCCTTGCGATCGCCACTATTGATGCAGCCTCAACTGGCGACAGACCAACAAAAGTGGTATAGAAAAAAAGGAGCCATGCGCCAATAACCGTAAATGCGCCGCCTCCCATGATATCGGTCATGCCATAGCCGATACTAGTTGGAATCGTTATTTTTCTATTGGTACGAGTCATGTTCTATCCTCAACAAAACGTCTCAGAATTTAAAATAATTATTGGCATTATCGTGGCAAATATTTCTAATCATTCGCGTCAGGATTTGTTGGTTATTCGGCACCTCACCTTTTTCGACCCATCCGCCGATAAGATTGCAGAGTATTCTGCGAAAATAGTCGTGCCGGGTATAGGAAACAAAACTACGTGAGTCCGTCAACATACCGATGAAATGCATCAGTAATCCCTGATCGGCCAGGCTATTTAACTGATTCTCCATCCCGCGTCGCGTATCATTAAACCACCAACCTGAACCAAACTGCATTGGCGAATTAACACCGTATTCCGCACTCTGGAAATTAGCGATAGTCGTCGCAACCACATCGTTATAGATCGCATTGAGGTTATAAAGGATCGTTTTTGGCAACGCGTTTGCCTTTGCCATTGCATCCAGCAACTGATTGAGCGAGGACGCCAGAGATGACTGATCGTTAATCGAATCAAAACCCGTATTAATGCCCAATTGCTGACGCATTTGACTGTTGTTACTGCGCAGCGCACCGAAGTGAATCTGCATCGCCCAGTCTCTGGCCTTGTAGTGCCCAGCGAGCATGACAAAAATCGCGCTATTGAGCTGCGCTTCTTCTGCCCCCGTCAGGAGCACGCCTCCCGCCTTCCGGGAAAAAAGGTCATTCACCTGTTCCGGTTCACTGGCCTGGTAATCAATACTGACCGGACCATGATCGGAAATACGACAACCGTTCAGATGAAACCAGTCAATACGTTTGCCAATGGCCTCGGCAAAACTTCCGAACGAGTCTATCCCAACATCCGTAAGATGAGAAAGTTGCGTAATAAAATGTGCAAACTCAATTGCATTTTCATTAAACACATCATCCGGGCGAAATGTCGGCAGAACCTTAATAGAAAAGGTTTTATCCTGTTTTAATAATCGATGATACTCGAGAGAATCCAGCGGCGCATCGGTTGTACAAATAGCCTCTACGTTTGAATGCTCCATTAAATAACGTGGTTTAAAATTGTTTTGCTTAATAACCCGATTACAATGATCCATCACTTCACGCCAGTTCTGGCTATCGAGGTTCACATTGCAGTCAAAATATTTACTCAGTTCCAGATGAGTCCAGTGATAAAGTGGATTACCAAAAGCAGCTTCTACTGTTTCGGCCCATGCCTGGAATTTCTCTTCAGCACTTGCATCACCGGTAATAAAACGCTCATCTATGCCATTTGCCCGCATCGCACGCCATTTATAATGGTCGCCAGCAAGCCAAAGCTGGGTAATATCTTCAACTCTTTTATTTTCGTAAATATCTTTTGCTTCAAGATGGCAATGATAATCGATGATCGGCAGATCTTTTGCGACGTCTTGATACAACCGAGCACCGACTTCATTGTCGATCATAAAGCGATCATTAATGAAGTCCATGTTTAATATCCTGTATTAACTAATTCGCTTAAATTACCAGTTCCACAAAGTGCCATCTTCCAGACGTGCTACAGGCAAATAGGCCGGTTCGTAGGGATATTTCGCCGCCAGTTTTTCATCAAACTCAATACCCAGACCCGGTTTATCGCCAGGGTGCATATAACCGTTGTCAAACGTCCAGTTATACGGGAAGACTTCCAGCATTTGCTCGGAATACCCCATGTATTCCTGAACCCCGAAATTCGGCACCCACAGGTCAAAGTGCAGCGCCGCAGCCATACAAACCGGTGAGAGATCGGATGGACCATGTGAACCGGTACGAACCTGATACAGTGAGGCAAAATCAGCAATACGCCGCATACCAGTAATGCCGCCTGCGTGTGTAATCGTGGTACGGATGTAGTCGATCAGTTGCTCTTCAATCAGCTGTTTACAATCCCAGATGCTGTTAAAGACTTCGCCGACCGCGATAGGCGTAACCGTATGCTGGCGGATCAGGCGGAAACATTCCTGGTTCTCCGCAGGTGTGGGATCTTCCATCCAGAACAGGCGGTGATCTTCAATGCTCTTACCAAAACGCGCCGCTTCGATGGGTGTCAGGCGGTGATGCATGTCATGCAATAAGTGCTCATCAAAACCAAATTTGCTGCGCACGGCTTCAAACAGTTTGGGGGTAAAGTCGAGGTATTTCTCCGTTGACCACAGTTGCTCTTCCGGCCACTGCCCTTTTGTCGCAGGCTCGTAAGCCAGCCCTTTCCCCTTCGCCATGCCGTAGGTGGTTTTCATACCCGGTACGCCGCACTGCACGCGGATCGCTTTAAACCCCATCTCTTTATGACGCGCATAATCTTCCAGCACATCATCGACCGTATGACCGGTAGTGTGGCAATACACCATCACGCCTTCTCGAGAAGCACCGCCCAGTAACTGATACAGCGGCATGTTGGCGGCTTTCGCTTTGATGTCCCACAGCGCCATATCAACAGCAGAGATGGCCGACATCGTGACCGGGCCACGACGCCAGTAAGCGCCTTTATAAAAGAACTGCCAGATATCTTCGATCCGGTGCGCGTCACGGCCAATCAGTTGAGGGCAAAGATGATCTTTCAGATACGATGCGACCGACAACTCACGCCCATTCAGCGTGGCGTCGCCAAGACCGGTAATACCGTCTTCCGTCGTAATCTTCAGCGTAACAAAGTTACGTCCCGGACAGGTGACAAAGACTTCAGCCCCTACAATCTTCATTTTTATTCCTTACATCTCTTGTGTGATGCAGGGAATTTACCGGACTGAGCTACTACCATACAAGTATAGCGATCAAAAAATCGCTCATTCGTCACAAAATGGGATGCTTAAACGCGCCCCCAGCCTGCCACGATGATCAACATTCCACAGAGCGCTATCGCGGCGCCTGACCAGTCATAGACACTGAGCTTTATGCCGTCGACAAAACGCAGCCACAGCAAGGCCGTGCAAACATAGACACCGCCATAGGCCGCATAGACTCGTCCGCTGGCCGCCGGATGCAATGTCAGCAACCAGACAAACAGCGCCAGTGAAACGCCCGCCGGAACCAGCAACCAGGCCGTTGCGCCCCGCTTAAGCCAGAGCCAGGGTAAAAAGCAGCCGATGATTTCGCAGAGCGCGGTAACAAAAAAGAGTAGCGTGATTTTTAACATTATGGGTATTGAGTGACCGTTGATTTAACCATGATACGTCAGAATATCCTCAGCGTATCCATGCCCTTAAGGCGGGTATGCCCTGCGCGCCGAAATAGTGTAGAATTTGGACGCATTAATTTGCTTTTAGCCCATTCATTTAAAGGAACTGACAATGAACAAAACACTTAGCAAACGCCTGTGCCTGACGGCAATGCTTACGCTGGGTGCCGTCATGTACACCACTTGTGCAATGGCAGAAACCAGCAAACTGGTGATTGAATCCGGTGACAGCGCACAAAGCCGTCAGCAGGCCGCGATGGAAAAAGAACAGTGGAACGATACGCGTAAGCTGCGCAATAAAGTGAATACACGCACAGAAAAAGAGTGGGATAAAGCTGACGCGGCGTTTGATAAGCGCGATAAATGTGAACAAAGCGCGAATATCAACGCGTATTGGGAACCGAATACCCTTCGCTGCCTGGATCGTCGCACCGGCCGCACTGTTGCACCTTAAATAAAAGTTCACGAAGGAATGTAAGGATATCGTATGACAAGCGCCCAGAGTGTCAAACTACGCCCGCTTGAGCGCGAAGATTTACGCTTTGTACACCAGCTCGATAATAACGCCAGCGTGATGCGTTATTGGTTTGAAGAACCCTATGAAGCCTTTGTCGAGCTGTCAGATCTGTATGACAAACACATTCATGACCAGAGCGAGCGCCGCTTTGTCGTGGAATGTAACGGCGAGAAAGTCGGTCTGGTTGAACTGGTCGAAATTAACCATGTGCATCGCCGGGCCGAATTCCAGATCATTATTTCTCCGGATTATCAGGGGAAAGGTCTGGCCTCTCGCGCAGCAAAACTGGCGATGGATTACGGTTTTACCGTGCTCAACCTCTACAAGCTGTACTTGATCGTCGATAAAGAAAACGAGAAAGCGATTCACATCTATCGCAAATTAGGATTTATGATAGAAGGTGAATTAATTCATGAGTTTTTTATCAACGGCGAATACCGCAATACCATTCGGATGTGTATCTTCCAGCAGCAGTATTTGGCGCAACACAAAACGCCAACGTCTAACCTGCTAAAACCCACCGCGCAGTAAACTGCGGTTTAGTAATACTCAATGGTATTTTTAATGGTGTAACTCCGTTCAACTGCTGGTTTAGCGCTTTCATCGACAATAATAAGCTGGCAGTTGACCGGGTTGGCGTGGGCGTCATATTCGCAGGTTTGCTTCACATTCCCCACGGGCCGGTCGTTAAGCAGAGTCACGGCGGTATAATCCATTTTTTTTAGCGGGTCCGCAGACGGTTTAGAATTGACCGACAATTTATTGTCTTTGGTGACCGTGGTCTTACCCAACGGATATCCATCGGCGTCGTAGCGGTACTGTACGTTCATCTCTTTACCCGCTGCGCTAACGACGAAACCGTTATCATCGGTATCCCAGACAACCCCTGCCGAAGGCAATTCCGCCAGTTGGCATTTCCCCTGCAAGCGCACCCTTTTTTCCAGCGTTTCGGCATCTCGATAAAAATTGGCGTCCAGCACTAATGCCAGGCCGGTATTGTTTTCCACATCGTGAAGTTCAAGCGTATCAAAGCAGCCTTCCTGCGATAACGTGCCGCTGACCCGTTTCGCCACTTCGCCTTTATCATTCATCAATGTCTGGCTGAAATCTTTTACCGGGCCACGTAACGGATCAAAATCAAATTCATTGGAAAAGCTGGCCATTTCCGGCGTGTACGAAACCAGACTTGTTGCGTTGTCACATCCAGCAAGCATCACACACAGAAAACTCAGGAGCGCCTTTTTCGTCACATTATTCACCGCGTTACAGGGAAGAGTCTCAATCATATTAGCAAATACAGAGGGTTACACCACAGTTTTGTCCACAAAGAAAAGGCCCACGCCGAAGAATGGGCCCTCTACACGATGATAAATGACGATCATCGTACAGGTCTTTTTTGCTTTATGGCGAGTCAGTACAACCGCCCTCTTTATGCCTGGCCCAGTCGACCATTCCCTGGAAGTCAACAATGATCACCGGTTCATCCCCCACCACCCAGGCATCGTGGCCGGGGGGAATGCGTGACAAATTACCGGGCAGACAATCGAATTCAGAACCATCGTCCATTTTTACCCGCAGCACCCCGGCAACGTGATACTGAAAATGAGGTGCTTCACAACTCTTCGTTCCCGCGATGGGCTGCACGGAGGTCGCCCAACGCCAACCTGGCTCCAGCACCGCACGACCGACTATCGCTCCCCCTATATTCAGGAGTTCCAGTCGCCCATTCGGAAACTTGCGAACTTCGTCTGGTGTACTGAATGATTTCACTTCTGCTATGTCCATTGCGCACCTCCTTAGATTGAATACGCGCATGGTCGCTCTCAAAGTATACCAACGGCGGTTATTTTTTGTTCGCGATCAGGGCAGCTCGTCGCAATAAGTCTGGGGGCACACGAGCGGTATCGTTTTGGCGATATTTGGGGGAGTGGCGTTATTTTTAAGAACCTTCAACGGGTTGCGTTCAAATGCAGAGGGGTATACTACAAATGCTATGCTTTATTTATCGTTTTCTACAGAAGGAGTGAATGATGAACCTAACCAGAGGAATTGCCGTCTTATTACTGGTGACCGCGTCCCCGTGGGTCATGGCTGCACCGGAATCGTGCGAAAGAGTCAAAAGCGATATTGAGCAGCGGATCATCAACAACGGGGTGGCAGAATCGAGTTTTACCTTAAACATCGTGCCGAACGATCAGGCAGATCAGCCTGATTCGCAGGTTGTGGGGCATTGTGCAAACGACACCCACAAAATCCTCTATACCCGTACAAGTAGCGGAAACGCCCCTGCAAATAGCACTCCTGCTCAGGATGGGCACACCGTCGAACCGCAGTGATCCCCCTTTCGCCCTCCGCTCCCGGAGGGCATCCCTTATATTGACGTGGATTAATACCCCTTCATTACACAAGGGTAAACTCATTGCATCATTAGCAGGGTACTAATTCCCATATAAAACAATTTATATAACGATTGCGATAATGGAGTGAGTGATGTCCAGAGTTGAGCAACATGGAGGCATTAGCCGCAGAACGTTGGTGAAATCCACAGCCATTGGCTCACTGGCGCTCGCCGCAGGTGGCCTCTCTTTACCCTTCGGAGTTCGTACTGCGGCGGCAGCTGTGCAAAAAGCAATGCAGCCGGAGGACGATAAAGTCGTCTGGGGCGCCTGCTCAGTTAACTGCGGCAGTCGTTGCGCTCTGCGCCTTCACGTCAAGGACAATGAAGTCTGGCGGGTTGAAACCGACAACACGGGCGACGACATTTACGGCGATCATCAGGTACGCGCCTGTCTGCGCGGACGCTCTATTCGTCGACGTATTAATCACCCGGACCGCCTCAATTACCCAATGAAACGCGTGGGCAAACGAGGTGAAGGAAAGTTTGAGCGGATCAGCTGGCAAGAGGCGCTTGATACTATTAGCCATAGCCTCAAAAACACCGTAGACAAATACGGCAATGAGGCCGTGTATATCAACTACTCCTCCGGCATCGTCGGCGGCAATATTACACGCTCCTCGCCTTATGCCTCGCTGGTGGCCCGCCTGATGAACTGTTATGGCGGTTTTCTCAGCCACTATGGCACTTACAGCACGGCGCAAATCGCCGCCGCCATGCCTTATACCTACGGCTCAAATGACGGCAACAGTACCTCGGATATTGAAAACACCAAACTGGTGGTGATGTTTGGCAATAACCCTGCTGAAACCCGGATGAGCGGCGGCGGTGTTACCTATTTCCTTGAACAAGCCAGGGAACGCTCGAATGCCAGGATGATCGTCATTGATCCCCGTTACACCGATACCGCAGCGGGTCGTGAAGATGAGTGGATCCCCATCCGGCCGGGTACCGACGCGGCGCTGGTCGCGGGAATCGCCTGGGTGTTGATCACTGAAAACCTTGTCGATCAGCCATTTCTCGACACCTGTTGTGTCGGCTACGATGAAAAAACACTCCCCGCTGACGCGCCAGCCAACGAGCATTACAAAGCCTACATTCTGGGTCAGGGCGAAGACGCCACCGCCAAAACGCCGCAGTGGGCATCGCACATTACCGGCATTCCGGTCGATCGCATTGTGAAACTCGCCCGTGAAATTGGCACCGCCAAACCGGCCTATATTTGCCAGGGATGGGGGCCACAGCGCCAGGCGAATGGCGAGCTAACCTCACGCGCGATTGCCATGCTGCCGA
The DNA here is from genome assembly GCF_059418505.1 of Citrobacter sp. GW821-FHT07H02. Lineage (NCBI taxonomy): Bacteria > Pseudomonadati > Pseudomonadota > Gammaproteobacteria > Enterobacterales > Enterobacteriaceae > Citrobacter > Citrobacter sp. GW821-FHT07H02. The sequence goes on from NZ_JBWKPZ010000005.1 coordinate 164,200, forward strand.
TTCTGACCGGCAACGTGGGGATCCACGGTGGCAATAGCGGTGCGCGCGAATCCACATACACCATCACGATTGAACGTATGCCGCTGCCGAAAAATCCGGTTAAAACACAAATTTCCTGTTTTAGCTGGACAGACGCCATTGTCCGTGGCCCGGAGATGACGGCCTTACGTGATGGCGTTCGTGGCAAAGAGAAGCTGGACGTGCCGATTAAATTTATCTGGAACTATGCCGGCAACACCATCACCAACCAACACTCGGATATCAATAAAACGCACGAGATTTTGCAGGATGACTCAAAATGCGAAATGATCGTCGTGATCGAGAACTTCATGACCTCTTCGGCAAAGTATGCCGATATCCTGCTACCCGACCTGATGACCGTCGAGCAGGAAGATATTATTCCCAACGAATCGGCCGGTAATATGGGGTATTTAATTTTTATCCAGCCGACCACTGCGCCTAAATTTGAACGTAAGCCGATTTACTGGATTATGAGCGAAGTGGCAAAACGCCTTGGCCCGGATATTCACCAGCGGTTCACTGAAGGGCGAACACAGGAGCAGTGGCTGCACTATTTGTATGCCAAAATGCTGGAAAAAGATCCGGCGCTTCCCGCCTATGACGACTTAAAGAAAATGGGCATTTATAAACGTAAAGACCCGAATGGTCATTACGTCGCCTATAAAAAATTCCGCGAAGATCCGCTGGCGAACCCGCTCAAAACCCCGTCGGGAAAAATCGAAATCTACTCCAGCAGGCTGGCAACCATTGCTAACACCTGGGAGCTGGAAAAAGGCGATGTCATCAGCCCTCTGCCGATTTATGCCTCCACGTTCGAAGGGTGGGACGACCCTAAACGGAGCATATTCCCACTTCAACTCTTTGGTTTTCATTATAAATCCAGAACGCACTCCAGCTACGGAAACATTGACGTTCTGCAAGCAGCCTGTCGACAAGAGGTCTGGATCAATCCGATAGACGCCCAAAAACGCGGCATCGCCAATGGCGATATGGTGCGCGTGTTTAATGACCGTGGAGAACTTCGTATTCCCGCGAAGGTTACGCCGCGTATTCTGCCTGGCGTAAGCGCCATGGGCCAGGGAGCCTGGCATGACGCCGATATGTCAGGCGATAAAGTTGACCATGGCGCTTGTGTCAACACGCTGACCACGCACCGCCCTTCACCATTGGCAAAAGGGAATCCACAACACACCAATCTGGTGGAAATCGAGAAAGTCTGAGCCCTGTCACTGCGTCGCCGCTGGCGTTTCAGCGGCGCGTTTGGTTACAGCCTGGGGGCAAATTCTGGTCGTGGCTGGCGATTCCCGCTAAAATGCTGCAAAACCCTGGCTAAACTGCGGTTACTGGCCCACACGATTCAGGACGCCCGGTATGGCAGTTACAGGTTAATAAACTCGTGCGGGAAATTCGCACCTTTCAGGATATTTTTGCATGACCTCATTTTCACAATCTAACGAATTCTCGATGGCGGCGCGGGTGCTTGGCGCCCTGTTTTACTACGCCCCCGAAAGTAGCGAAGCCACCCCGCTGGTCCATGCTTTAACCACTGAGGGCTGGCAGGAACAGTGGCCGCTTTCGCAGACGCTGTTAACGCCGCTGGTGACCTCTTTTCAGGCTGAGTGCGATGAATCGCTGTCTGAAGCCTGGCAGAGATTATTCGTTGGTCCGTGGGCGCTGCCTTCACCGCCCTGGGGATCCGTCTGGCTAGACAGAGAAAGCGTGCTCTTTGGCGACTCCACGCTGGCGTTACGCCAGTGGATGCGAGACAACGGCATCCAGTTTGAGATGCAGCAAAATGAACCCGAAGATCATTTTGGCTCCCTTCTGTTGCTGGCCGCATGGCTCGCTGAAAATGACCGCCACACGGAATGCGAACAGCTTCTGGCCTGGCATCTGCTGCCCTGGTCGAGCCGTTTTCTGGAAGTTTTCATTGAGAATGCCAACCATCCATTTTACCAGGCATTGGGCGAACTGGCACAGCAAACGTTAGCCACCTGGCAATCACAGCTGTTGATCCCCGTCGCGGTAAAACCGCTGTTCCGGTAAATTTGCCAGGAAACAGACTGGGCGAACGCTTATCGTCTCTACGGGCCGATAAGCGTTAATGCCCTCCGCTAACAACGGCAATCACCACTGACGGTTTTGCTTCTTTTCGCATTTCACCGCAAACTACCGTTATCAAAATCACATCACACTGCGATTATTCATGCATCGTTTACATGCTTACCCCGATCTTCGCACCCTGTTTCGCCGTTTATGGCTCGCCGCATTAATGGGGATTTTTGCCGCGCTGGCGGTGAGCGGATTTCGCCATGCGATGCTGCTCCTCGAAAGGTTATTTTTGAGTAATGACACCGGGAGTCTGGTCAATGCGGCAGCCGGTCTTTCGCCGCTGAGGCGTTTACTCACCCCCGCCCTCGGTGGGTTCGTTGCCGGAGCCCTGCTATGGGGCTGGCAAAAAATGAACCAGCAACGCCCACATGCGCCTACCGATTACATGGAAGCCCTGCAGACGGATGACCCCTTTGATTACCGTTCCAGCCTGGTGAAATCGCTGGCGTCATTACTGGTGGTTGCCACGGGGAGCGCCATTGGTCGTGAAGGTGCCATGGTGCTGCTGGCTGCGCTGGCCGCCTCTGCGTTTGCGCAACGTTTTGCGCCCCGTGAGGAGTGGAAACTCTGGATTGCCTGCGGTGCCGCGGCGGGTATGGCGAGCGCTTATCATGCACCGCTGGCCGGAAGTCTGTTCATCGCGGAGGTTCTCTTCGGCACATTAATGCTGGCGTCACTGGGGCCGGTTGTGATCTCTGCCGTTGTGGCGTTGCTAACGACTCATGTACTCAACGACAACAGCGCGCTGCTTTATACGGTTCACCTGTCACTCGATCTGCATATGCGGGAATACGCCCTGATTATCAGTATGGGGCTGGTCGCCGGTCTCTGCGGTCCGTTGCTGACGTGGTCAATGACGGCGGCTCACAATGTTTTTTTACGGCTTCAGCTAACGCCGCCCTGGCAACTGGCGTTGGGGGGACTGGCGGTCGGATTACTTTCTCTGTTGACGCCAACCGTCTGGGGAAATGGCTATAGCGTAGTGCAATCCTTTTTGTTATCCCCACCGCTGCTTTCCGTGATTGCCGGGATCTTCATCTGTAAATTGCTGGCCGTGCTTGCCAGTAGCGGTTCCGGCGCACCCGGCGGCGTGTTTACCCCCACCCTGTTCGTCGGTCTGTCAATCGGTATGCTGTTTGGTCGTTTGTGGGGGATCTGGCTTCCGGGCCCGGATGAAATAGCGATTCTGCTGGGATTAACGGGGATGGCGACGCTACTGGCGGCCACTACGCATGCGCCAATAATGTCTACGCTGATGATTTGTGAAATGACCGGGGAATATCGTTTACTCCCCGGACTGCTGATGGCTTGCGTAATCGCGTCGGTATTATCGCGAACGTTACGCCACGACTCTATCTACCGACAGCACGCTGCCAAGCATTGACATGCGGATGTACTGCCCAAGTTCACGCTGCTCTGCACGAGGAAGATACGGCAGTTCGCCAATCAAAGGTGCAGGGATTTTTTTACCGAGCACATCAATGATTCCTGCATAATGCGCAAGGCCTGGGTTGATTCGGTTTGCGACCCATCCCATTAAAGGCAGCCCATCATTGGCAATGGCCTGCGCCGTCAACAGCGCATGGTTGATGCAGCCTTCCTGGATCCCCACCACCATCAGTACCGGGAGTTGCTCCTGCACGACCCACTCGGATAATGGACGAAGGTCATTCATCAGACTCCGCCATCCTCCTGTGCCTTCCACAACAACGTGATCCACCTTTTCGCTCAGACTCGCCAACCCATTGGACAGCAAGGTGTAATTGACAGGACCACTGTGCGCCACGCTACTTTCATCTTCGCTTAACGCAATCGGGTTGATGGCCTCATAAGGCAATTCAATCGAAGAGACGCTCTGCAGCACCAGCGCATCTTTGTTGCGCAGCCCTTCAGGGGTCTCTTTGCTTCCTTTGGCGACCGGTTTGTAACCCGCGACAGTTTTACCCCCTGACGCTAACGCTTGTAGTAATGCGCGGGAAACCACTGTCTTCCCAACAGAAGTGTCTGTACCTGTAATAAAGAAACGCTTCAGCATCACTAACTCCACCGTTATGCTTCAAAAATATAAGCCAGGAAAATAATACAGTGGAGAAAGTCTAAGGTATGACAAGGGGGATCGGCTTGAGATAGCGCAATTTTTCGTACGACAGTGAAAAAATGTTAACCCTGTAATAGACGAATCAACAAAGAGCCGTTATACATCGCATCTTTTACCAACGCCGCGCCCGCCATCGTCCCCTGATTTGAAAACTGCGTGCTTTCAACGACAATGTTCTTACTGTATGCCGGGAGCGCTTGCTGGCGTATGCTGTCGGCAATGGCGGGGAAAAGAATATCCGCCGCTTTGCTTAACGGAGAACCGATCAGGATTTTTTGCGGATTAAATAAATTCACCATGATGGCCAGAATACGCCCCACATGGCTTCCGACGCCGCTGATGATATCCTTCGCCAGCAAATCCCCTTCGAGGGCAGCCTGACACAGTGAGTCCACCGTTAATGGTTGGCCGTGCAGCGTAGAACTCATCGACTGATTGAGGCGTAATTGCGCCAGTTCGAGGACGCTGTCCACGCTGGCAATGGTTTCCAGACAGCCGTGATTACCGCAATAGCAGCGTTTACCGTAGGGATCCACCTGCGTATGACCGATCTCAACCAGGCTACTGCTCCCCGCATGCAGCAAATGACCATCGGTGATGACGCCCGCCCCCACGTTGTGATCAATCACCACCTGAATAACATCGCGCGCGCCGCGCGATGCGCCGAACAGCGCCTCGGCCATCGTCCATGCGCTGATATCATGCTGAATATAGACCGGCACACCGGTATGCTGCACCAGCGTTTCACCCAGCGCCATCTCTTTGACATCATCATAAAACGGCATACGGTGGACGATGCCATTCTCAGTATCAATAATGCCTGGCATGGTGACGGCGATAGAGGTTAACCGCTCAAGTTGCTGTTGATGACGGATAAAAAACTGATCGACCAGCGTGATGATACGATCAAGCAGCGGAAGGTCGGCAACAAGGGGAAGTTCAAGACACTCCTCCACAACCAGCTTGCTGCTCAGGTCGCGCAAGGCGAGGAAAATCTCTCCGCGACTGATGCGGATAGACAGGTAGTGCCAGGCTTCGGTTTCCACCACCAGCCCAACAGCAGGACGACCACGGCTACCCGCTTCTTTGATCTCCAGCTCCTGCACTAAATGCGCTTCAAGCATTTCGCGGACAATTTTTGTAATACTGGCAGGCGCCAATTGCGCAAGGCGAGAAAGATCAATACGCGATACCGGTCCGAGCTGATCAATCAGGCGATACACCGCGCCCGCGTTGGTCTGCTTGATTTGATCGATATGCCCAGGCTGACTATCAGCAACCACCTCTGACTCCCTTTATTTTCGCGCTCCGAAATAATCTGTAGGCTATGGTGAAGGACTTCAACACTTGCCGTCAAATTTTTGCGTAGCCGTGTGATTTACCGCACATTATTACCGCTTTTTAAACTAAATTAAGCACGACTTACTGCGGATAACAACTGATGACGAAACCGTTGCGCGGCATGACTTTGCTCATGGTGTTTCGGCCAGACCAGCCACATTTCCGACACAGCATCGGCTTCAGCGATCGGTATCCAGCACATTTCATCAATCTGCACGCGTTTAAAAGAGGCGGGCAGAATCGAAACGCCCAGCCCCGCCGCCACCAGCCCAATGATGGTCATCGCCTCCCCGACCTCCTGGGTGATGACCGGCGTCAGGTTATAGCGACGCATCAGCCCGAGGATATCGTCATACAAACCTGTCCCGACGTGGGGATCAAAAAAGACAAACGGCTCTTTCGCCAATTCGACCAACGTCACCACCGGTTTTTGCGCCAGACGATGCTCGCGCGGGATCATCGCCATCAACGGTTCATGCAGTATCACCTCCCGGTTCAGCGTATCCGGAAGCAGCGTATTGCGCAGCAATCCCATATCCAGCGCCCCCTCACTCAGCGGCGCAATCTGCTCACGGGTATTCATTTCGCGGGTCTGCATGTGTACATCAGGAAATTCCATGCGAAACCCGGAAAGGGTATCGGAGACCGCCTTAATAAAGGGCGCAGAGGAGGTGAAACCGATGCGTAATTCGCCCGCCTCTCCCTGATGCAGACGCTCCGCCCGCGCCGCAGCCTCATTGACCAGCCCCAAAATTTGCCGACTGTCGGCCAAAAACTGCCGCCCGGCGGCCGTCAACGCCACGCTGCGATTGGTTCGCGCCAACAGCCGCGCCCCAACCTGCTGCTCAAGGATCTGAATCTGCTGGCTCAGCGGCGGTTGCGAAATATTAAGACGGGCGGCGGCGCGACCAAAATGCAGTTCTTCCGCAACCGCCACAAAATAGCGTAAGTGACGCAACTCAATATTCATATTTTAAAAGTATTATTTGAGATTATTAATATATTAGACAGAATATTTTGATTTTCCTACTCTTAAGTCTGATTCTTCAGCCGTTATAGTTGCAGCCCGTCTGGATAGGGGATGGACACATTCCCAGACCCAAATGGCGCGAAAAATGGCTTAAGGAGTCAGTTTTACAGGTGGTCATGCCCGTCACCTCAACTACGGGGATGCTAAGCAAGGATTTCACGTGAGCCGTACTACTATTGTCGATACCGCCCCGGCAAGCGATGTTGATGAACAGATTATTTCCCAGCCAAATCAATTTATAAAACGCGGCACCGCCCCGTTTATGCGCGTCACACTGGCGCTTTTTTCTGCCGGACTGGCGACATTCGCCCTACTCTATTGCGTACAGCCAATTTTGCCTGTGCTGTCCCATGAGTTTGGCGTATCGCCAGCCAACAGCAGTATCTCGCTTTCCATCTCGACCGCCATGCTGGCCATCGGTTTGCTGTTTACCGGCCCACTTTCCGATGCCATCGGCCGCAAACCGGTGATGGTGACCGCACTGCTTCTCGCCTCCTGCTGTACGTTACTGTCAACCATGATGACCAGCTGGCATGGCATTCTGATTATGCGGGCATTGATTGGGTTGTCGCTAAGCGGCGTTGCGGCGGTGGGAATGACCTATTTGAGCGAAGAAATTCACCCCAGTTTTGTGGCGTTTTCTATGGGGCTGTACATTAGTGGCAACTCCATTGGCGGAATGAGCGGGCGCCTGATCAGCGGGGTCTTTACAGATTTTTTCAACTGGCGAATTGCGCTGGCGGCGATTGGCTGTTTTGCGCTCGCCTCGGCATTAATGTTCTGGAAAATATTGCCGGAGTCCCGTCATTTCCGTCCCACCTCGCTACGACCTAAAACGCTGTTTATCAACTTTCGTCTGCACTGGCGTGACCGGGGTTTACCGTTACTGTTCGCCGAAGGCTTTTTGTTGATGGGGTCATTCGTCACACTGTTTAACTATATCGGCTACCGGTTGATGCTCTCGCCCTGGGAACTGAGCCAGGCCGTTGTCGGGCTGCTCTCCGTTGCTTACCTCACGGGGACCTGGAGCTCGCCAAAAGCCGGTGCCATGACTACCCGCTATGGCCGCGGGCCGGTGATGCTATTTTCGACGGGTGTGATGCTGGTGGGTCTGTTAATGACGCTGTTCAGCGCTTTATGGTTGATCTTTGCCGGTATGCTGCTTTTTTCTGCCGGTTTTTTTGCCGCACACTCTGTCGCGAGCAGTTGGATTGGCCCTCGCGCGCGGCGGGCGAAAGGTCAGGCATCGTCGCTTTATCTCTTTAGCTACTACGTAGGTTCTAGCGTTGCCGGGACGCTCGGCGGCATATTCTGGCATGACTACGGCTGGAACGGCGTTGGCGGGTTTATTGCGCTAATGCTGGTGCTGGCGATTCTGGTCGGCGCGCGCTTACACCATCGATTACACGCCTGAAGATAAGAAACCCGGGCATCGCGCCATGTGTAAAACGCCATGCCCGGGTACTCTTCCTGTCTCGACTAACAACCAACTACCACATTCCCAGGATGGAGGATGCCCCCACCATTTCCCTGATGGCGTCCAGTGCCAGAAGAGCAAATACAACCCAAATGATCGGATTCATAATGCTGTATGTGTTTGTTTTTATTTTCGAGGGGCGATTCTACCGCTTCGCAGACTAAAAAAATGTACCGCTAAGCAAAACGCCCTATTATGGTAGGAGTCATGACCAGCACACTCCGCCGAAGAGGATACATGGACAATAAAAACTATCAACAACTCACCCGCACCTTTTTGCGTTTATCCCGTTTTTCCCATCTCTCTGCCATCGCCAGTTGGGATATGTTTGCCATGATGCCTCCCGGAGGAAGCCGCGCCAGAGGCGAAGCGCTGGCAGAGCTGAGCGTTCTGGAGCATCAAATCATTACCGACCCCACCGTGGCACAGTGGATTGCCGCTGCCGGGCAAGAGGATCTCGACGAGATTGAACGCGTAAACCTTCGCGAAATGACACGCCTGCATCATCAGGCGTCACTGCTGCCTGAGTCGCTGGTTGAGGCTAAATCCCTGGCGGGAAGCCGCTGTGAACATGCCTGGCGCAGCCAGCGTCCGGCAAATGACTGGCAAGGGTTTTCAGAAAATCTCAAAGAGGTGGTGAAATACAGCCGAGAAGAGGCGCGCCTACGCGCGCAAGCCAAAGGCTGCACTCCCTACGATGCGCTACTGGATGTCTTTGAACCGGATATGACCAGCGCGCAACTGGATGTGCTGTTTGCGGATGTGAAAAGCTGGCTTCCCGACCTGCTGAATAAGGCGGTCGCCAAACAGTCTCAGCGCCCGCTAGTTGCGCCGGTGGGGCCATTCCCAACGTCGGTTCAGCGCGAACTGGGACTGGAAACCATGGCGTTGCTGGGTTTTGATTTCAACGGCGGACGTCTGGACATTAGCGCCCATCCTTTCTGCGGCGGCGTACCGGAAGATGTGCGGATCACTACGCGTTACGATGAAAACGAACTTCTCAGCGCGCTATTTGGCGTCATCCACGAGACAGGACACGCGCGCTACGAGCAAAACCTGCCGCGTAACTGGCCAGGACAGCCCATCGCACTCGCACGTTCGACCGCTATCCATGAGTCCCAGAGTCTGTTTTTTGAAATGCAGTTGGGTCGCAGTCAGGGATTCCTGAAGCAGCTGATCCCGGCGGTTAAACGCCACTTTGGCGATCAAGCCGCCTTTGATGAGGCGAACTTTATGGCCTGGAATCAGCAGGTGAAGCCTGGATTCATCCGCGTGGATGCCGATGAAGTCAGCTACCCTGCGCACGTGATTTTACGCTATGAAATTGAGCGGGCGCTGATCAACGGCGACATCGACGTTGACGACATACCGGCGCTGTGGAATGAGAAAATGCAGGCCTGGCTGGGACTGTCGACCGACGGTAATTATCGCGACGGGTGCATGCAGGATATTCACTGGACCGATGGCGGGTTTGGCTACTTCCCGTCCTATACGCTGGGGGCGATGTACGCCGCGCAGCTGTTCAGCGCCGCAAGCCGGGCGTTACCGAATCTGAACGCACACATCGCCGAAGGCGACTTCACCGCCCTGTTCGACTGGCTGCGGCAAAACATCTGGCAACACGGGAGCCGGTACACCACCGCGCAGCTCATTACCCAGGCAACCGGAGAACCCCTCAGCAGCCGGTACTTCCGCGAACACCTTGAATCGCGTTATTTGTCATTGCCTCGCTAAACCAGATTGCCCGATAGCGCAGGCTTATCGGGCTTCTCTACCGCTTATTCCCTATCTCGTACATATCGTTACACGCCGATACCAATGACTCACGGAAGCCCTGAATTTACAGCGATATAGTTATTTCAACGGCCCCGCAGTGGGGTTGAATGAAAAACCAAATCGAGGGTATTAGAATGAAAAAAGTATTAGCTCTGGTTGTTGCCGCTGCTATGGGTCTGTCTTCCGCTGCATTTGCTGCCGAAACCGCAACATCCACTACCGCTCCAGCGGTCACCAAATCGGCTTCCGCGACCACCACGCATCACAAAAAACATCACAAAGCCGCTACCCAAAAAGCGCCAGAACAGAAAGCGCAGGCCGCTAAAAAGCACACCAAAAAGTCTGCAACCAAACCGGCGGTAGAACAAAAAGCACCTGAGCAAAAAGCGCAGGCGGCTAAAAAACACACCAAAAAACCGGTAAAACACGAAGCAACTAAACCCGCCGCTCAACCGGCTGCGTAAGACGCCCCCAGGTTCAATGGCGCTCCCCCGCGCCATGACACACGGCGCTAAATTGTTCTGATTTAGCGCCGTCCTTTTGGAGGGTGCCAGGATGCCTCGTTACCGATTTGAGTTCATTCTTATCGCACTTATTTTATGTGCGCTTATCGCCACCCACTTTTATCTTTCCTGATGTAGTTATCTGATTTTACTCCCACTTTTCTGCCGTCCCGTCTATAGTATTTACTGAGGGTTTGCTTTTAATAATCATAATTACCCACACAGAGTGTGATATGCAGAAAACCATTGCTGTATTACTGGCTTCAGTTTGTCTTTCTCCTGTCGTGACTCATGCGGATGAGGTTGATACGACTGCCACGGATACCAGTGAAGTCAAAACACTATTTTTTGGTCAGGATGATCGCGTACAGGTCGCTGACCCAACCCAACCGCCCTGGGATGCGATTGGGCAACTGGAGACCGCCAGCGGTAACCTCTGCACCGCTACGCTCATCTCACCGCATCTGGCACTGACGGCGGGACACTGTTTACTGATCCCACCGAAAGGTAAGCCAGATAAAGCCGTCGCCTTACGTTTTGTGTCGAAAAAGGGACTCTGGCGCTACGAAATTCACGGGATTGAAGGACGGGTCGATCCCTCACTGGGTAAGCGGCTGAAACCGGACGGCGATGGCTGGATTGTTCCCCCTGCCGCGGCATCCTGGGACTTCGGCCTGGTGGTGTTACGCTACCCGCCCTCTGGCATTACGCCACTGCCCTTATTTGAAGGTGATAAAGCGGCGTTAACCGCAGCGCTTAAAACCACCGAACGTAAAGTGACGCAGTCGGGATATCCGGAAGATCATATTGACGCGCTGTATACACACCAGGATTGTCTGGTCACCGGTTGGGCACAAACGTCGGTCCTCTCTCACCAGTGCGACACGTTGCCTGGCGACAGCGGATCGCCATTGATGCTGAAGACCGATGCGGGTTGGCAGTTGATTGGCGTGCAAAGCTCCGCCCCAGCGGCCAAAGATCGCTGGCGGGCAGATAACCGCGCGCTCTCCGTCACGGGGTTTCGTGACAAACTGGACGCGCTGGCCCAGCAATAACTTAGCAATGTCGTTGCTGGCGCAGCTGTAACAGTGATTCGATCGGCATCGGCTGGCTAAAATAGAAGCCCTGAAGCTGGTCACATCCGGCAAGACGCAGCAGCTTCATCTGTTTTTCTGTCTCCACGCCTTCAGCAATGACCGCCATCCCGAGCGCGCTGGCGATACGGATAGTGCCGCTCACCAGCGCTGACGCCTGATCGTCATCATCCACCAGCCCTGCCAGCGATTTATCGATCTTAATGGTGTCGAAGTTAAACCGGCGTAAATAACCGATGCTCGAATATCCGGTCCCGAAATCATCCAGCGCCACCGCAGTACCCAGCGATTTTAAATTTGCGATCGCGGCGCGCGCCCTTTCCGGGCTTTCCAGCACATAGGTTTCGGTCACTTCCAGCTGTAAACGTCCCGCCGGAAACCCGGTTTCCTGCAGCACACCCGCCACTTTGTTCTCAAAATCCGGGTCGCGGAACTGGGCGGGAGAAATATTCACCGACAGTTTAAGGTCGCTCAGCGGCTGGAGATCAAAACAGGCGCGGCGCAATACAAACTGGCCGAGCCGGTAGATCAACCCGCTGGTCTCGGCAATGCGGATAAACTCATCCGGTTTTAATGCACCAGCGGGTCGCCGATGCCAGCGAGCCAGCGCCTCCACGCCAATCATTTTTTGCGATCGGGCATCAACAATAGGCTGATACCAGACATCGAACTCTTCTCTTTCCAGGCCGAGGCGAATGTCATTTTCGATGACGATTTCCCGTTCCCGAACGCTGTTTAATTCAGAATCGTAATGCGTAATTCGCCCTTTGCCGGTACTTTTGGAGTGATACATCGCAATATCCGCCCGGCGGAATAGTTCTGAACTGGTAATCTCCACCAACGAGCCACTCGCAATACCAATGCTGGCGCCAATGTGGATAGTTCTTTCTCCCAGGCTAATGGGCGTATTGAGATAATCCAGAACACTGCCCGCAAATGCCGCTGCGCTTTCTTCCGCGCGCGCGCCGCCAACCATCATGGCAAATTCATCCCCGCCCATGCGTGCCAGCATCCCTTCCGGAGGAATTTTATCTCTCAGCGTTTGGGCAATGGTGACTATCAGCTGATCGCCCACGTGATGACCGTAAATGTCATTGACGTCTTTAAACCCATCCAGGTCGATAAAGACCACGCTTTTCGTTCCCGGCTCGCCGCTTAACCTGGAGTGTTCCAGCTTTTCAATTAACGCGCGGCGGTTTGGCAAATGACTTAACCAGTCAATACGCGCGATGCGTCTTGCCTGTTGCTCACCTTTTGCCAGTTTATAGAGTCCAACGCTGCTCAACAGAATAAAGAGCAGAATTAACGCCGCGGCGAGTAAGACGATCTGCGTAATATCGGTTGAAGCAGCCTGCGCCGCCTGGACACCGGGCAGACGCGCCTGCCAGCTAAGATAACCAAGCAACTCTCCGGCCGAACTTTTCAGTGGTACGCTGGGACCAGCCGAGGGTTCAGCAGTATAGGTGAGGTCTTCTATCTGAAAGGTTCTACCCAGTCCACTCAGGATCTCTGGATTGAGATGGCGGGTAATGACCAGGTAACGACGTGCGCTTCCCTGAACGGGAAACCCATCCGTCATCGGGCGGATCAACCCGATACCGACAAAAGCGACACCTTCCCGGGTGCGGGTTATTCCGGCGTAAATGTTTTTTTCGCTGGCGAGAGGCTGAGCATGCTGGTCGATCAAGAACTGCATACCCCGACCAAAAAAACGGAGGTTATCTTCCGTAAACGGCTTACCGTGAAATGCGCCCCACAAAACGTGAAAGTGCTCGTCGAGAATAAACGTGCCGTCATACAGGTTATTGATCTTAAGACCTGAACCCCAGGTTTTAGATAACCATGCGGTGTCTAACGTGGGTCGATAAGCCTCTTTGACCGCCTCGTCCCAGACGGCATTGTCCAGCACCAGCGACCATACGCGATTCACCGAGGTTTGCACCGCCCCTTGTACCGACAGCGCCGTGCGGCGGTCGTCAATTTCGTTGGTTTTGGTGGTGATCAGATGAAGGGAAAGATAAAGCAGAGCCACGACCGAGATTATCAGACCTATCCCGGCCATAAAAATCATAACAAACAGCGTTTTTGCTGTAGGAATATTACGCCAGTGCAACAAATTTGCCATCCGGATCCCTCGCCCGTCGCCTGACTAATTGTATTATTTATAGCGTACTACAGCCGGAGAATTTCGCTGCCTGATTCTTTCAGGCAGCGATCACATCAGGCGAGTTTTATCATTATCATACCGGCCAACAGCAACACCACACCTACCCAGCCTTTGTTATTCAGACGTTGACCAAAAAGCACCCAACCCGCTGCCAGCGTGGCGGCAATACCAAACCCGCCCCACAACGCGTACGCCACGGAAAGGTCGATACCTTCTACGGCCTGAGACAGCGCACTAAACGCGGCCAGGACGGCGGCGAGAGACAACACACCGTAAATTTTACGCCGAAAACCGTCAGAGAATTTGAGAAAGACGTTAGCGACAATTTCCAGCACGATGGCGGCCGCCAGCCAGGCGCCGTGTACCCATTCAAACTGTTGCATGCGTCGCCCCTTTCACCGTTTTCACCGTTTTGGCGGGCTTTCGCGTACCGGATTTAATCAGCACAATGCCGAGCACCAGGGTCGCCAGCCCCGCGATTTTCATCGTTGACAACGCTTCATCAAATAACAGCACACTAAACAACGTAATAAATAAAATACCGATCCCTTCCCACAAGGCATAGGCGACGCCAAGGGCTATTTTTTTAACCGCAAACGAGAGTAAAATATACGAGAGGGTGATCATTACCAGCATCAAAATAAAACCCGTGTTGCCATCGCTAACACTAGCCCATTTCATCGACAACGTTCCGGTAATTTCGGTCGCAATTGCCAGCGCTAATAAAATCCAGTAAAACATGATACTTCTCCTGCTTGAGAATATAGTCCTGCGGATCTGCTGCATGCAGCAAACCAAAAATAAAATCAGATAGCTCAGCGCGTCGCGCCAGCTCAGGCAGAAGAAAGGGACTAAAGCGCGTTGCGCCAGAGCTGCTCACCAGCAAGCAGGAAGGTAGAAGAAGTACGAAGGTGTGTCGATGTAGAAAAAAACGTTCTGAACAAATTGTCCATAATATTACAATTATCCGCAGTGTTGCTTCTCGTCATCGCGGATGATAATTGTCCTCGGTAGTTAAACACGCCTGATTTGTACCACAGCTACAGATTTAACTCAAAACCTTTTCACTTCTTTACCTCAACAGTCTGATTTTTGGTAGCGCACTTCGACACAAATCACATTATTATAAACACCAGGAAGCAGAATTCAGGAATTACCATGGCAAAACCAATTATCACGCTCAATGGTCTAAAAATAGTGATTATGCTGGGAATGTTAGTCATCATTCTCGCGGGAATTCGTATTGCGGCGGATATCATTGTCCCCTTTATTTTAGCGTTATTTATTGCCGTTATTTTAAACCCGGTGGTACAACGGATGGTCAAATTTCGCATCCCCCGCGTACTGGCGGTGTCATTACTGGTCGTCATCATTGTGATGGCGATGGTGCTCCTGCTGGCGTATCTGGGAACCTCACTCAATGAGCTCGCACGAACGCTGCCGCAGTACCGCTCATCGCTGATTATCCCCCTGAAAAGCATTGAACCGTGGCTACAACGCGCAGGAATTGGCGTGTCTGTGGATGAACTGGCGAAATATATTAATCCTAACGCGGCCATGACGCTGGTCACTAACCTGCTGACCCAACTCTCTAACGCCATGTCGTCTATCTTTTTACTCCTGTTAACCGTCGTCTTTATGCTACTGGAAGTGCCACAGCTGCCCGGCAAGCTAAAACAGATGATGGCCAACCCTGCAGAAGGCATGGCAGCCATTCAGCGCGCAATTGACAGCGTTTCGCATTATCTGGTGCTGAAGACCGCCATCAGCATTGTCACGGGTCTGGTCGCCTGGGGAATGTTGGCGGCACTGGAAGTACGTTTCGCTTTCGTCTGGGGGCTACTGGCGTTTGCGCTGAACTATATCCCTAATATTGGCTCCGTACTGGCGGCAATTCCCCCTATCGCCCAGGTACTGGTGTTCAGCGGATTTTACGACGCTCTTGTCGTGCTGGCGGGATATCTGGCGATCAACCTCGTGTTCGGTAACATCCTCGAACCCCGGATCATGGGGCGTGGATTAGGCCTTTCGACGCTGGTGGTTTTTCTCTCATTGATTTTCTGGGGATGGCTGCTCGGTCCCATTGGTATGTTGCTTTCGGTGCCGCTGACCATCGTCGTTAAAATCGCCCTTGAGCAGACAACGGGCGGTCAGAGCATTGCGGTTTTGCTTAGCGACCTCAACAAAGCCTGATATAAAAACGGCCTCCGCAGAGGCCGTTCACATCATTGCCGGATGGCAGCTATCTTTAAAGCGCTTTCAGAATGGCATCCACGCTGGCTTTAGCATCACCAAACAGCATGTGGGTGTTTTCTTTAAAGAACAGCGGGTTCTGCACGCCTGCGTAGCCGGTGTTCATGGAGCGTTTAAAGACGATAACGTTCTGTGCTTTCCACACTTCCAGCACGGGCATACCGGCGATCGGGCTACGCGGATCGTCGAGCGCCGCCGGATTAACGGTGTCGTTCGCGCCAATCACCAGCACGGTGTCGGTGTCGGTGAAATCGTCGTTGATCTCATCCATTTCCAGCACGATGTCGTACGGCACCTTCGCTTCTGCCAGCAGCACGTTCATGTGGCCTGGTAAACGCCCTGCCACCGGGTGAATACCGAAACGCACTTTGATACCGCGTGCGCGCAGCTTCTCGGTGATTTCCGCCACCGGATACTGTGCCTGCGCCACCGCCATGCCGTAGCCTGGGGTGATGATCACCGAGTGGGAGTTTTTCAGCATGTCAGCGGTGTCTTCCGCATTGATTTCGCGGTGTTCACCCACTTCTTCATCATCCCCGGTTGAAGAGCCGTCAGTACCGAAGCCACCGGCAATCACGCTGATAAACGAGCGGTTCATCGCCTTACACATAATGTAAGACAGAATCGCACCCGAAGAACCGACCAGCGCGCCGGTCACAATCAGCAAATCGTTACTCAACATAAAGCCCGCCGCCGCCGCCGCCCATCCTGAGTAGGAGTTCAGCATGGAAACCACCACCGGCATGTCTGCGCCGCCGATCGACGCCACTAAGTGCCAACCGAATGCGAGAGCAATAATGGTCATCACCAACAGGGCGAGAACCTGCAGGCCGACGCTTTCAGTACGGACAAAGAGCACCATCAGCAGGAAGGAGACCACCAGCGCCGCCAGGTTCATTTTGTGGCGGTTCGGTAACATCAGCGGTTTGGAAGAGATCTTCCCACGCAATTTGCCAAACGCGACAACAGAACCGGTAAAGGTGACCGCACCAATGAAGATACCGAGGAACACTTCCGTCAGGTGAATGTTCACCAGAATCGGCTCCAGACCGGCTTCGTGGTACAGGTAGCTGTTGAAACCTACCAGTACGGCAGCCAGACCGACGAAGCTGTGCAGGATCGCCACCAGCTCCGGCATTTCGGTCATTTCAACTTTCTTCGCCAGACGAATACCAATCGCGCCGCCGATGATCATCGCCACCAGAATCCAGGCAACGTTGCCGGTATCCGGGCCAAAAATCGTGGCAATCAGCGCAATCGCCATCCCGGCGATACCAAAGTTATTACCCTGCTGGGAGGTTTCATGTTTCGAAAGCCCCGCCAGACTGAAAATAAACAGGATCGCGGCAACAATGTATGCAGCTGTAACTAATCCTCCAGACATGTGTTACCCCTTAGTTTTTCCGGAACATTTTCAGCATGCGCTGAGTTACGGTGAAGCCACCGAAAATATTAATACTGGCGATAAGCACCGCAACAAAGCTCAGGAAGCTCACCCAGCCGCCCTGGCCGATTTGCAATAATGCCCCCACCACAATGATCCCCGAGATGGCGTTAGTGACCGACATCAATGGGGTATGCAGCGCATGCGAGACGTTCCACACCACGTAATATCCCACCACGCAGGAAAGCGCGAACACCGTAAAGTGACCGAGGAACTCTTTCGGCGCCACATCCGCCAGCCAGCCGAAAAGGATGATTGCCAGGGCCATAAAAGCGAATTTACGCCACGGCGAAGCCGGTTTTGCGGGTTCTTCCGGCGCAGGGGCCGCTTTTGCCGCAGCCTGCGGTTGGGCAGAAACCTGGATCGGCGGTGCCGGCCAGGTGACTTCTCCGTCGCGCACCACCGTGACGCCACGAATGACCACATCGTCGAAATCAACGGTGACATTGCCGTCTTTTTCTTTACATAACAGTTTGAGCAGATTGACAAGGTTAGTGCCATACAGCTGGGAAGACTGCGTCGGCAGACGGCCCGGCAGGTCGGTATAACCAATCACTTTCACGCCATTTTCGGTGGTCGTGATCTGGTTTGGCACGGTGTATTCACAGTTGCCGCCGTTTTGGGCGGCCAGATCGACAATCACACTGCCCGACTTCATGGAGTCAACCATTTCGCGGGTGATCAGTTTCGGCGCGGGTTTACCCGGAATAAGCGCCGTGGTGACGATAATGTCGACCTCTTTGGCCTGCGCCGCAAAGAGTGCCATTTCCGCTTTGATAAACGCTTCAGACATGACTTTGGCGTAGCCATCGCCGCTACCTGCATCCTCTTTAAAATCCAGCTCGAGGAATTCAGCGCCCATACTCTGGACCTGCTCTTTGACCTCCGGACGGGTATCGAATGCGCGAACGATCGCCCCAAGACTGTTTGCCGCACCAATCGCCGCAAGACCCGCGACGCCAGCGCCAATCACCATTACTTTTGCCGGAGGAACCTTACCCGCTGCGGTGATTTGACCAGTAAAGAAGCGACCAAATTCATGCGCGGCTTCAACGATAGCGCGATAACCGGCGATGTTCGCCATTGAGCTGAGGGCATCGAGAGACTGCGCGCGAGAGATACGCGGCACGGAATCCATTGCCATGACGGTGACATTGCGCTCGGCAAGTTTTTGCATTAATTCCGGGTTCTGCGCAGGCCAGATAAAACTGACCAGCGTAGTCCCGGCATTCAGCAACGGAATTTCTTCATCTTCTGGCGCATTGACCTTCAGGATTACCTCTGACTGCCAAACCGCATTTCCATCCACAATCTCAGCGCCTGCTTGCACAAACGCCTTGTCGTCAAAACTTGCCAGTTGACCAGCGCCGCTTTCGATCGCGACGGTAAAACCCAGTTTCAGCAGCTGCTCAACCGTTTTCGGCGTCGCGGCGACACGGGTTTCATTGGTAAACCGCTCTTTTGGTATGCCAATTCGCATAATATTCCCTTCCATCGTTTTTTTTGATGATGGTTTGTCAGTGATCGCAAGATGCATACGCACACTTGCGGAAGAGGTAAGCTTTACCTCTGCAAAATAAAACAGTAACAAACTCTTTATAACCTACTGAAAATAGCGCCTGTGATCTAGCGCCAAAAAACAGTATTTATTGCTAAATTGGCAAAACATGAACGATTCAGCCTGCAGACAGGGATAATGACCTTGAAATAGCGCTCAAAGGCCGATAATCCGCTCAAGCGGAGCGGCAAAACATGATTTAGCGCCACCCATAAACATTCATTTAACATTAAATTAACTTATGCAATTCATAGACTTCATTAGATTTGGCGCTTAAAAGCCTGTTTTTTAGACATATCAGGCAATGTGATCGGCTTTGTAATGTCACGTGACACGATGAGTGAAAAATGACGCAGACATTCACAGGAATTAAATGCAATAATCAGCCACGTTTCTAGTCAATAACAATACCAGTACCTGGTTTGCGCAAGGCGAAGGATTATTTTTATGAAGCTTAAGAACACTCTCCTGGCGTCCGCACTTCTTTCTGCGACTGCTTTTTCTGTAAATGCAGCGACAGAACTGACGCCGGAGCAAGCGGTAGCACTGAAACCTTATGACCGTATCGTGGTCACCGGTCGTTTTAATGCCATTAGCGATGCGGTGAATGCTGCATCCCGCCGTGCAGATAAAGAAGGTGCAGCCTCTTTTTATGTTGTTGATACATCTGACTATGGCAGTGGCGGTAACTGGCGCGTCGTAGCCGACCTCTATAAAGCCGATGCTGAAAAAGCGGAAGCCTCCAAAAATCGCGTGATTAACGGCATTGTAGAATTACCAAAAGATCAGGCCGTTGCGCTGGAACCGTATGACACCGTGACGGTGCAAGGTTTCTTCCGTAACCAACCGGAAGTCAATGACGCGATCACAAAAGCGGCAAAACAGAAAGACGCTTACGCCTTCTTTATCGTTCGCCAGATTGACGCCAACCAGGGCGGCAATCAGCGTATCACCGCGTTCCTCTACAAAGCGGATGCGAAAAAACGTGTGATTCAGAGCACTGACGTGATTCCGGCTGATTCCGAAGCGGGACGCGCGGCACTGGCCGAGGGCGGTGAAGCGGCGAAGAAAGTTGAAATCCCGGGCGTTGCAGCAACCGCTGCGCCAAGCGCTGATGTGGGTCGCTTCTTCGAAACGCAATCGACCAAAGGCGGACGTTACACTGTCACGCTCCCGGACGGAACGAAAGTCGAAGAGCTGAACAAAGCAACGGCCGCTATGATGGTGCCTTTCGACAGCATCAAGTTCACGGGCAACTACGGCAACATGACGGAAGTCTCGTATCAGGTTGCTAAACGTGCCGCGAAAAAAGGTGCCAAGTACTACCACATCACTCGCCAGTGGCAAGAGCGTGGTAACAACATGACCATCAGCGCCGATCTGTATAAATAAGGTGCATCAGTAGCAAAATAAGGCGGCTTTTTGCCGCCTTTAGTATTTTTAATCATAAATCTTCCCATGATTATTGCATGCGCTCTCTTCTCTCCGTAAAATCCCGCGCCTTGAGATGCTTTCGCTATTTTTATGCATTTTGGCAAAATAATTATTCTCCCACTCTCGTTTTTACAACTGGATATCGATGGAAAAGAAACTGGGTCTGAGCGCGCTCACCGCGCTGGTACTAAGCTCAATGCTTGGCGCAGGTGTTTTCAGTCTGCCGCAAAACATGGCGGCAGTTGCCAGCCCGGCGGCATTATTGATTGGTTGGGGTATCACCGGCGCAGGCATTTTACTGCTGGCCTTTGCCATGCTGATCCTGACGCGTATTCGCCCCGACCTGGATGGCGGGATCTTCACCTACGCGCGTGAAGGCTTTGGCGAGCTGATTGGCTTCTGCTCCGCGTGGGGATACTGGTTATGCGCCGTTATCGCCAACGTCTCCTATCTGGTGATTGTCTTTTCGGCCCTCAGCTTCTTCACCGATACGCCTGAGCTGCGTCTTTTTGGCGACGGCAATACCTGGCAGTCAATCATCGGCGCATCCGTGCTGCTGTGGGTGGTTCACTTTCTTGTGCTGCGCGGCGTGCAAACGGCGGCAAGCATTAATCTGGTCGCCACACTGGCAAAACTCCTGCCGCTCGGACTGTTTGTCATCCTGGCGTTCATGTTGTTTAAGCTCGATACCTTCCGTCTCGATTTTACCGGTCTGGCATTGGGCGTCCCGGTCTGGGAGCAGGTGAAAAACACCATGCTGATCACGCTCTGGGTGTTTATCGGCGTGGAAGGTGCGGTCGTTGTTTCCGCGCGCGCCAGAAACAAACGCGACGTTGGACGCGCCACGCTGCTGGCTGTCATCTCCGCGTTGGGCGTTTATCTTCTGGTAACCCTGCTCTCTCTCGGCGTGGTTGCCCGTCCGGAACTGGCGGAGATTCGCAACCCGTCCATGGCCGGTCTGATGGTCAAAATGATGGGACCGTGGGGCGAAATCATTATCGCCGCGGGGCTGATTGTCTCGGTGTGCGGAGCGTACCTGAGCTGGACAATTATGGCGGCAGAAGTGCCATTCCTGGCCTCAACGCACAAAGCGTTCCCGCGTATCTTCGCGCGCCAGAACGCTCAGGGCGCCCCGTCAGCGTCACTGTGGTTAACCAATATCTCAGTTCAGGTTTGTCTGGTTCTGATTTGGCTCACCGGTTCCGATTACAACACGCTGCTGACCATTGCCTCTGAGATGATTTTGGTGCCTTATTTTCTGGTCGGTGCCTTCTTGTTGAAGATTGCCACGCGTCCTCTTCACCAGGCCGTGGGTGTCGGTGCCTGTATTTATGGTTTATGGTTGTTGTACGCGTCCGGCCCCATGCATCTGTTATTGTCGGTGGTGCTTTATGCGCCAGGACTGCTGGTTTTCCTCTATGCACGCAAAACACATACGCATGATAATGTGTTAAACCGTCAGGAAATCGTCCTGATTGGCCTGCTGTTAATGGCTTCGGTTCCAGCGACGTGGATGTTGGTGGGGTAAGAATCGCCCCATCGTTTGATACCAAAAGGAGATTACGATGGGTAAGCATCCGTCCTTGCCAATTCTTATCACCGGTGGAGGCCGTCGTATCGGCCTCGCCCTCGCGTGGCACTTCCTGAATCAACAACAGCCGGTCATTGTGAGTTACAGGACGCGCTATCCTGCCATTGCGCTTTTAGAAAAGGCCGGTGCGGTTTGCATTCAGGCCGATTTTTCAACCGATGAGCGCGTGCTGAGCTTTGCTGAAGAGGTCAAAGCACAGACTGACGGATTGCGCGCGATTCTGCATAATGCCAGCGCCTGGATGCCAGAAACGCCCGATACGCCGCTCTGTGATGTGTTGTCATCAATGCTGCAGATCCACGTCAATACCCCCTACCTGCTCAACCACGCGTTAGAAAGTCTGTTAGTCGGTCGCGGACATGCCGCAAGCGACATTATTCACTTCACCGATTACGTTGTAGAGCGCGGCAGCGACAAACACATTGCCTATGCGGCCAGTAAAGCTGCACTGGACAACATGACCCGCTCATTCGCCCGAAAACTGGCCCCGGACGTCAAGGTTAACGCCATTGCCCCTTCACTCATTTTATTCAATGAAGGCGATGATGCTGAGTACCGCGAGCAGGCGCTGAATAAATCGCTGATGAAAACAGCGCCAGGTGAAAAAGAGGTCATCGACGTCGTTGATTACCTGCTCACCAGCGGCTTTGTGACGGGACGTAGTTTTGCCGTTGATGGTGGTCGCCACTTACGTTAATGCAATTTGATCCAACAGACGATCAGCAGCCAGGCGCTTACCCCCCAGCATACGACCGAGCCACCAAGGGCGACCGGTAAGCGCATAAAGCCGGTGAAGTACCACAATGAAACCAGATACACAAAATAGGGAATGATCGACCACATACTAAACACGATGGTCGTGCGTAACGCCTCTACCCCGCGCTCACTGGCCACAATATAGTGTGCAATAAGCGCAAACGTGGGAAACAGAGGGATTAACCCGGCGATATAATAATTTTTTGTTTTTGCCAGCACACCGATCAGCACCACCACCAGCGCACCCAGCGCGGCTTTTATAACGAGTCCCATTCCTCTGTCTTAACACATCGATAACATCAGTCTCTAGCATAACGGAAGCGATCTCGTTTAGAAAAGATTAATAGCAGCAAAAACAGCGGCGGTGTATGTTGTCGTTTTATATTCATAATGAATGATATGAACACCATCGTATTTGTCGAAGATGAACCCGAAGTCGGCTCGCTGATTGCCGCCTACCTGGCCCGGCATGATATTGAGGTCGTGGTTGAGCCTCGGGGCGACCGGGCTGAAGAGGTTATTCTGCGAACACAACCCGATCTGGTGTTGTTGGATATCATGCTGCCGGGCAAAGACGGCATGAGCATTTGCCGCGACCTGCGCGAGCGCTGGCATGGCCCCATCGTTCTGCTCACCTCGCTGGATAGCGATATGAATCATATCCTGGCGCTGGAAATGGGCGCCTGCGACTACATTCTGAAGACTACGCCGCCTGCCGTGCTGCTGGCACGCCTGCGTTTGCATCTACGTCAGAGCGAACAGTCAGCCCATACGAAAGGCATCCAGGACGCCATCGTCGCACCGCATAAAACGCTACGGTTTGGCACGCTCGCCATCGACCCCATTAACCGTACGGTGGTGTTATCAGGTGAGCCGGTTTCACTTTCCACAGCAGACTTTGAGCTTCTTTGGGAACTGGCAACGCATGCCGGAAAAATAATGGATCGCGATGCGTTGCTGAAAAACTTGCGGGGCGTAAGTTATGACGGGCTGGATCGCAGTGTGGACGTGGCGATTTCCCGTCTGCGGAAAAAATTGCAGGATAGCGCCACCGAGCCTTACCGAATTAAAACGGTTCGCAACAAAGGATATTTGTTTGCTCCCCATGCCTGGGAAGATGCGCAGCATGATTGATCGTTACAACGTCACATCTGGACCAAAGAAGGCTTTCTGATTGTGACGTCAGTTGCTCCCCCCTTCTACACTCGACCGTCTGCGATGAGCGGACGTTAACCTCACGCGGATATCATCCGTTTGTCGGGGGCTGTTTAAACGGGAATGGCCTGGATTACAGGAACACTTAGATTTTAAGTGCAGCAAGGATTGCGGCTTCCATTTTCTCTGGGGTGGTGAACGGTGCAAAACGCTTGATCGGTTTGCCGTCGCGCCCGATCAGGAACTTAGTGAAGTTCCACTTGATTCGCCCACCCAGCACACCGGGCAATTCTGCTTTCAGGTAACAAAACACCGGGTGCGTAGCGGCGCCGTTGACCTCCACTTTCTCGAACATCGGGAAGCTCACACCGTAGTTGATGTAACAGGTCTGAGCGATTTCGTCGGCGCCGCCGGGTTCCTGCTTACCGAACTGGTTGCAGGGGAAACCAAGCACTACCAGCCCCTGGTCGGCGTACTTCTTGTAGAGCGCTTCAAGTCCTGCATATTGTGGCGTGAAGCCACAATGACTGGCAGTATTAACCACCAGAACCAGTTTGCCAGCATAGTCGGCCATAGAGATGACCTGGCCACGCAGGCTGATGGCCGTCAGTTGATGAAAAGTAGTCATGTCGGAATCCTCAAAGCAGTGGCGATTTAGTAATACACAGTCGCAAATTAATTACGTTTAGATTGAGACAAAGTTTGATAAATTTTCCCTGCAAAATAAACCGTTGTAATAGCGAGAATGATGGAGAGGATACCCATAAATATCATCACTGATAGAAGAGGATTTATTACGCCACCAAAACTTGTTACATACCCCAACCAGGAAAGATGTTCGGGACTAAGTATACGAAAAATGAACTCAGGAATTATTAGAAAAAAAATAATAACAGTCGCGATGTAAATGAATGCCTTCCGTTTTTTTCCCGCCATCCTACTTGCCCTCGTCATCAGTATTGAACAATTATGAGGCAAAAATGATACAGCATGGAGTAATAAAATGTCACAGACCTATTTTTAACTACAGATGCAGTCCAAAAGACAATTAGCAATAGACCTCACAAACTCTCTACGCAGCATCCACGGAAATCTGATATCCACAATCAACAGCGCTAAAATGGGCACATAACGCCTGATAAACTATGGTTCCTGCGTTACTGTCGATATGGTTTCCATTTATTTTAAGAAAAATCTTAAAAGAATCGATAACAACAAAGCTAATGATCTCGTGTCATTCCTACACGAAAAACTAGGGTTTGCAGCTAACAAAGCGGCTGGCAAAGTTAGCAACATGTCACTGGCAATAACTATTGCAAAATTAATTATTAGCTCAGGTAACTTTAAGGAAACTCATATCAACATGGTTAATAAGTTTGCGTCATGGTTTATTAGTGGCGCATCAATATATGGCAATGCTCAATTAGCTTCCTCAGCAGCAAATAAGTTAAAATTCCAGGACTCCGAGTATTATAATTTACTTTATAAAGAAAATTTAGAAATGCTTTACTTCACAATTGAACCGTTCATGACAAAGATAATTTATCAAATAGAGTCAGGAGATAACAGGCCTGAAATTATAGCCGATGCTTTGTATGAGATACTGAAAAAATGAAGAAACTGATTCTATGGCTATTGCAGTCTCATTTTTACCTCGTGCCAGTCATAGTGAGTGTGATTGGTGCTTATTTCATTGTTCGTTTCATTCCGTTTTACCCAGGGGTTTTCGTTGTACTTTGGGTTATTATTGTTGCTTACCTATATGTAAGATACAGCAAATGGGTTTAGCCCTTTTAATCAGAACAGATAGTCGGCCTTGGGCGAGGAGCGGACGTCGCTGTCTGTTCACTGAACCAATTCGGTAATTGCCAGCTCAGCAACTTCTAATGTAGTGGATGCTGTATCATTGCTGTCGAGTGACACTGTTGATGAGAGACCGCTCCACGCAATTATCCATTTGAGTTGACGCTCTCTATCCAGACCAGACATTTCTGGTAACAAATCTCAGTCGTTGTTTAAATATACTTGGCACAGTGGACTGGTTAGCTTTCTCAAAGCTTAAATTTTTAGTTCCCTATGTCACGCGGTTTTGCTTGTTGCCGGATTTCAACTCTTGAACAAACATCAGTGCTATTGCCCGTAAATTCAACACAACGCGCCAAACAAATTTGCGAGTCAAGGCGTAGTGGCTAATTCTGATACGCGAAGGGGTTTACATAACCAGGCTGTCAGCGCGCAGGCTGTGAGAACAAGCCCTAACTGTTGTACCAGACCAGCGACTCCCAGCATCACACCTAGCAGTAAATAGTAGGTCAATCCGAATAATGCTCCGGCAGTTCCCGCTTGCTCCCGATAGTGACGTAGAGCATTGCTCAGTATATTAGGTATCGCAATCCCATAGGCGACGACAACTCCGGTAACAGGCATTAAAATCCACGGCGAATTCTGTAAGCTCCATGCGACAAGACTGGATAACAGGGCCAAACTACAAGCATGACGAACCAATTGCGCAGGTTCCAGGCCTGTGACCAGTAACTTCCGGTTCAGAAGACTTCCAGATAGCGAGGCAATCGCCAGTAGTAATCCCGTCCACCCAAATGCTCTGGCTCCCCAATCCAACTGCTCGAAAAGAAACGGTGCCAGGCTGTAATAACTGAAGATCATTGCATTGAACAGTGAAACCAGCATTGCATTTCGCCAAAGCGAACTGTCACACGCCATGCGGACAGCCAGACAGCCCATACGAGGTGTTATTGTATTTAACGGCCGTGTTTCCGGCAGCATAAAGGCAGTAAGTACCAGCAGCAATATCGCCAGCAACGACAGTGCAATAAATACCCCAATATGACCGTAAATACTCACAATCCAGCCCCCGCTCACCAAACCAAACACCGGACTGACTGCCAGTGCAGCCCCCATGATAGAAAATACGCGAGCCAGGTTCGTGGATTCATAACTGTCCCGTAACATAGTCTGCACCACGACAGATCCTGCAGCAGCACCCAGAGCTGACAACATGCGAGCCAATAACAACATATTAAAATTTGTAGCAACTATCGCCATCACGGCTCCTGACCCATAGCAGGTCAGGCCAAACATCATGGCAAGACGTCTACCAATGCGATCACTCAACCAACCCCATAGTGCTACACCAATAGCAAAGGCGACAAAGTAAACTGAAAGTGTCTGAGCGGTACGTTCACTGCTCACATTGAATGTAAGAGCAATGTTTGGTAACGCCGGGCTGTAGATCGTTTCCACGAGTTGCGGAAACATGATCAGCAGAGTTAACAACCACAGTGGTGGCCGGTTAATAGTATTCATAGCGATGCTTCAATAATGAGGGAATAGATACCATTATTGCGGAAAGGAAGTGGTCACATTACAATCATAAGGACTAAATATATAAAATATCGGACAAATGGCTAAAATTAATCCGGATCAATTTTTTGACGCAGATAGCTTCGATACCCCAGTAATAGGTATTGCAGCCGATCTGGGGCTGCATGATTCTGGTCGACACAGCCACCGTCGCCATCAATTGCTATTTTCTGCTGCGGGTTGTATCACTATTGAGCTGGAAAAAACCTTATGCCTACTTCCACCGCGTCGTGCTGCCTGGATCCCCGCAGGCACTGTTCATCGTGCCATGATGCGTGGCGTTATGGCTTACCGCTCTCTGTATTTTTCAACTACGCTGCCATTTCCTGATATGCCATTACAGGTTGTAGCGGTAAATCCTCTCTTTTACGAAGTCATTGAACGGATGGCATTTTGGTCATGGGACATGCCTGCGAGTCAACAGACCAGCCTGATCACCGTATTTAGTGAAGAGCTACACACAGCGCGTAGTGAGAACTGGAGATTACAGTTTCCCTCAGATCCGCGTCTGTGCTCATGGCTGGACAGCGTGCGCAGGGGCGAATTACCTCCACGACTGAGCCAACTGGCGCATCGAGTTGGTGCATGCGAGCGCACGATTAGTCGAATTTTTATCAGAGATACGGGGATGAATTATCAGAGCTGGCGACAACAATGGCGATTGCTGAAGGCAATGGAATTGGTTGCTGATGGAGCTAATATAAATCAAATTGCGCAGCAACTGGAATTTGTCAGCGACAGTGCATTCATCGCATTTTTCCGTCAGCATACAGGTATAACACCAAAACATTATTCAAATAAGGCGCGAACCGGAGGTGAGTAGAACACGTTCAATATTAAATAATGACTCACTTCTATTTTACATTACGTACTTTCCATCTAAACAAGACCGTTTCGTTAAGAGGTAAGTACTGTCCGATTAAAAAGCGACCTTAGCGTGGAATATTTCTGTTTTCCTGGCAGCCCCAAAGGTAACGCCCGCTCCTGGCACTGAGCGGACTGGCATGTGGAACTGTAGGCCCGCTTTGAGCGAGGAGCGGAAGTTTGCAATCGCTCTCATTGCTGATGACTGCGGCACCCATGTCAGCCCAGGATATGTTGTCACTTACTCTATCCAAGGGACAGGTTCACCAATATATGTGTGTGTGCAGCAGCGGCAAGTTACCTTCACGTCTTTTCCCGTAATTGAAGGATCTACCTGTTGCAGAATTCCATTCTCATCAACAAACAGACCCGGATAAAAACTACTTTCGCCAATGCAGACTAAATCCCTTCGCTGATGCTCATGTAGCGCGACCAACCAGAATACTGATCTTACCCGCGAATAGTGGACACGCGACTAAGTGAGTAAACTCTCAATCAGAGGTGACTCATGACAAAACCAGTATCAACAAGTAAGAAGCCCCGCAAACAGCACACGCCTGAATTCCGCAACGAAGCCCTGAAGCTTGCGGAACGTATCGGTGTTGCTGCCGCTGCCCGGGAACTCAGTCTGTACGAATCCCAGCTCTATGCATGGCGCAGTAAGATTAACAATGCCCGCTGCTCTTCCGAACGTGAGCAGGAAATGTCTGT